>JAGCYI010000168.1 GCA_017960885.1 Bacteroidales bacterium | reverse complement strand
TACATAAAACGGCGTGAGGGGAATGTAATACCGTCCTTGCGGCTTTACTTCAAAATAGTTGATTTCGCCACGTGCCTCTGTATTGTCGATTCTTACCTTGGTTTCGCCTTTGGAGGTGTACGACACAAAAATATATGCACGTATATGCTCGTCGAGAATATTGTGAATAGTGCGGGCGTTGCCTATCGTGTCGATGGGAATCAACATTGGTTGACTTATAAACGGCGTGTAGCCAATGCCCACCTGTGAGTTGAATCCAAATTTAATGCTGTGCAAAAATCTTAGAGAACTCACCGACATACCTGCGCCTATCTCCACAAATGTTCCCGGTTTTTGTTGGGCATTTGCGCAGAGGGCAGAAATGCAGAGCCAAAAGGCAATGGCTATTATAATCCTGTTTTTTGGCATATTTTGATAACTTCTACGGCTTGTTTTACATCGTGAACACGCAAAATGTCGGCACCTTTGGCCATGGCTATGGTGTTGATTACCGAAGTACCATTGAGCGAATGTTCTGGGTCGGTTTCTAATAATTTAAAAATCATCGACTTGCGTGATACTCCTACCAAAATGGGTAGATTGAAAATTTTTAAATCGTCCATGTGGTTGAGCAATTCGTAATTCTGATCGAGAGTTTTGCCAAAACCGAAACCAGGGTCTAAAATTATATCCTTGACACCTGCCTGACGTAGCGCGTCAACTTTGGTATACAAAAACTTGATAACATCTTCCACAATATCATAGCATTGTGCAGTTTGATGCTTTTCGAGCGGATTTCCAATTGAGTGCATAAGTATATATGCTGCTCGTGTTTCGGCAACGGTCTTAAACAATTCTGGGTCGAAATATCCGCCTGATATATCGTTGATTATGCCCACACCAAACTCTTCTGCCGACATCCGAGCCACGCTGCTGCGGAATGTGTCTACCGAAATTACCACATCGGGAAACTTTGCCCTAATTGCGCTCAGAGCGGTGCGTATGCGTTCAAGTTCCTCTTGCTCTGATACTTGTGCGCAGCCGGGACGTGTGCTGAATGCGCCCACGTCGATAATTTCTGCGCCTTCGGCAATCATTTTTTCGGCTTGTGCGGCTATGGCATCGGGCGTGTTGCACCGGCTTGCTCCGTAAAACGAGTCGGCGGTGTTGTTGATAATGCCCATAACCTTGGGTTGCGACAAGTCTAATAATCTGCCGTTGCAGTTGATAGTTGTCTGTTTTTGTATCGTGTTCATTATTAAGTGTGTACTACTCAGCGGTGTATACTTCGGAGATATCGCTTACCCTTTTGCCGTTTTTGTATGCAACCACAAATACTCCTGTTGTTACGCCTTTGGCAATGATTTCTTTGCGGGCTTTGTCGGCTTCTTCGTATGTATTGAAAAATCCTACGGAATATCTGTAAATGCCGTCAACAAGTTCGTTGTTGAGACCTTCGGTAGAGGGATAAATCTTGCGCAGATATTCGATTGTCAGGGGTTTGTCGTCGGCGGCAATCTGCACTTTGTAAATAATTTTGTCGACAGGCTTGGGCGGCTCCTGAGCAATTACGGGCTGAGGTTTGGGCTCTTCTTTTTTGTCGTACCAGCCAAGAATATCGGCGTAAGCCTGTACGCAGTTGTCGAGGGCGTCGTTAAATGATTTGTCGGCCTCTTCTTTTACCTTCATAATTTGCAGCGGAGTAATCTTTTTGCCAGCGGGGACGCGTTTTAGGCGGTCTTCGGCGTTGGCAAAATATGTTTCAGCCTCCGAAATGTGCGATTCTGCCGACGATCTTTTGTTGGCGGGGCAGGTCTCCATAAGGTTTTCGAGGTTTTGCGAATACACTGCATAAAATTCTCTATCGGCTTGTGCGTATTGAGAATAAGCCGAGTTTTTCTGTGTAGCCACGGCGTCGTCGATGGCGTCGGCCTGTTTGTTGAGTTTTTTCGCCTTTCCTTTCTTAAGTTTTGCAGCCTGCGCTTTTAGTTTGTCTGACTGGTTTTGCTTGGTAACCGCTTGCTGCATGAGGTTGTCGCCTTTGGCTTTGATTGCTTCGGCGTTTTCATATCGTGTAAGTTCGTCGCTACTGAGTTGTTTTTTTATTTCCTCAGTGGGATTAATGTTTTCCTGTGCCGTAGCCGCCATAAAAAGGCAAGCCATCACGGCGGTTGTAATAATCTTTTTCATTGTTGCGTGTTTTTGGTTTTAATTACCTACTGCAATAACGGTGCAATTATACGTTTTTTTTTGAAAAAATAAAAGCCACCGTGCAAAAAAACTTGTACAGTGACCTGTGTGTTGTGTTTTGAAGCGGCTATAATTCTATTTCTTGTTTCTTGCCGTCGTATTTAACTGTAATTTCTTTGCCTTTGGCGTTTGCTGGTGACACTGCCACTACTGTGAATGTCCTTTGTTTCAACATACCGGGAAAATCGCCTTCGCGGTCGGCTATGGTGAGTGTCTGTGCCGATTCGTTGTATGAAAACTTGATTTTTGCGAAACGTCCTGCTTCGTAGCCGTAGTTAGTGCCTTCGTCTTCGTAGAGGGTGAATCCACCGTCAGAGCCCGCATAAACGTATAGACGGATATTGTCGGCAGGTTTTTGGCGTGTATACTCAATGGATGGTCCAAACGGAATGATTGAGCCGCTGCGTACAAACAGCGGAATACGATTGTAAGGAGCGGCAACTATCTTGCTTTCACCGCCTTGCGACACCACTGTACCATTGTAGAAATCGTACCATATTTCGCCTTTTGGAAAATAAACTTCACGTTCACGCTCTTTATATTTGTAAACTGGATTTACCATAATTGAGGGTCCGAACATAAACTGATAAGCGATGTTGAGCACGTTTTTGTCGGTGCCAAAATCCATTACGAGTGGACGCATTATTGTATAGTCGTTGAAATGCACCTTGGCTGCCAGCGAGTAAATGTAAGGCATTAACTGGTAACGCAAATCAAGATAATACTTTATTGATTTGTAAGTTTCTGAGTTTTCTGGTGCGATGTTCCATGGTTCGCGGAAGGGGAACTGACCGTGGCTGCGATACATTGGAGCAAATGCGCCTACCTGATGCCAACGTACGTTGAGTTCGCGCCATTCTTTTAAATCTTCGGTTTCTTTTTTTGTTTTGTTATAAGTGTTTTGAGCGACCTCAAAACGTTTTTCAACCGAAAAACCGCCAATGTCCTGACTCCAATACGGGATGCCTGAAATTGAGAAGTTGAGTCCTGCGGTAATTTGCGCTTTTAAATCTTCCCAACGAGTACCGATGTCGCCGCTCCAAGTGGCTGTGGAGTATCGTTGTTCGCCCAAAAATCCCGAACGGGTGAGAAGAAACACGCGGTTGTTGTTTGGCGAAAAGTTTGCTTCATTGTCGAATCCGTTTTGATTCCAATTGGAGGCCTCTTGCAGTGCCTTAGCGTCTTTTTTGTCTATTCCTTTTTTCTCGATAGCAGTTTCGTAGCCACGCTGACCGTCGTAGATTGCCTCAGCATTTACGATAGAGTAGGCGTTGAAATATTCGTCCGACGAGCCAAGTTCTGTTGGCCCGCAGAGTAGTTTGCGGTATTCCATCGGAGTGCAGTCGCGGATGTTTGGTTCAGAAGCGTCCATCCACCAAGCGTCCATGCCTATAGAGCCGAGTTTGTCGTAGAGCTGACGCCAGAATATCTTGCGAGCTTCGGGTGAATAAGCATCGTAGAATGCGTAAGTAAATCCTTTCCAATCGTTTAGCGGGTCGGCAAGCCAATCGCGCAGAGAATCTTTGAGCGACTGCTGATATATAAATCCTTTGTTGTTTAGCTCTTTGAAATGCTCAACGTTTGGGTAGAATTTTGGCCAGCACGAAATCATAATTTTGGCGTTCATGGCGTGAATGTCGTCAATCATTTTTTGAGGGTTGGAAAAACGCGCGGGGTCAAAATCATAACTTCCCCATTGGTTTATTACCCAATAGTTCCAGTCCATAACAATGTTGTCGATAGGCAGATGGCGTTTGCGGAAACCTTTGAGAGCGTCCACAATTTCGTCTTGGGTTTTGTATCGTTCGCGGCTCTGCCAATATCCCAAAAGCCATTCGGGAGCGATCTGTGCTTTGCCTGTGATGGTGCGGTAACCTGAAATCACTTCGTCGGTGTTGCTGCCTGCAATAAAGTAGTAATCGAGTTGCTGGTTCATTTCGCTCCAAAACGACAGCTGGTTTTGTTCTTTCGGGTCAACGGGTTTCAAGGCGCGGAGTCCGCAGTATGCCTCGCCGCCGTCGGGAGTCCATTCTATGCGTATCTGATATTTTTTGCCTTTTTCCATAACTGCCGAAAACTTGCGTGCGTTAGGGTTCCATGCCGTGCGCCAAATTTTGTTGTCTACGCCGAGCATGTCGTTGTTGTATACACATTTGCCGTTGATACTGATTGTTTGATAACCTGAATAGTAGTGAAGAAAACGATATTCGCCTGATTCTTTGGGTTGTAATTCACCTTCGATAACAACGGTAGCCTTGTCGAGCCCTTTGGGCAAAAGTCGGCCGACAGTCTTGAAATCTTCGTAACATAATGAATCTTCGCGTTTTACAATTGGGTCTTGCCCCTCGATGTGGTATGTGCCGGTGAGCGAGCCTTCGATGCCATCTTTGTCGTAAAGGGTAAAAAGGTCTTTGAGTACGGCGTATGGATTAGGATTGCCAAAGCGCATAAAGGAGTAAGAGTCGAACATAACGCCGTAGTTTCTTGATGATACCACAAACGGCACCGATACTTTGGTGTTGTATTGGAAAAGTTCCTCGTTTTTGCCTTTGTAGTTCCAATCGTCGGCTTGATGCTGTCCAAGACCGTAGAAAGCCTCGTCGTCGGGACTATCGAACACTTGGCGGTAGCTCCATCCGTTGTAGGTTTCGGGTTTTCCATTGGCGTGAACCTGCGTTACCTGATATGGCTCAAAAGTGCGTCCGTTGTCGGCTTCCGAAAGTATTACATTACCATCCAAGTGGGTAAAGATAACTTTTCCCGATGATGTGATTAAATTTGCTATTAAATAGTTAGTAGAAATTTTTACAGTGTCGCCGTTTTGTTCGGTTTTAAACTCTGGAATGTTGTTTATGTTTACCACGGCAAGTGACTGAGGGTCTTTAAAAGTAGCGTCCTTGGTGGCCGACACGCGGATAATTTTGTCGCCCACCACTTGCAGACGCACTTTTTGTCCTGTGCTTTTAACGTTAACTTCCACTCCGTTAGTGGTGGTGATGTATGACGAATTGTTTTCTTCGCAAGCTGTAAATAGCAATGTTAGTGCTAATATACTGATTATCTTTGTTTTCATAAGTTAGATGTATGTATAGTGCAAAGATATGAAGGATTATGGATAATATGGACTCTGTTTAGCAAAAAAAAACGCCATACTTAGGCATGGCGTTGATTAGTAGGGTTGGCTAAATTTATCTGAGTATAAGTACGAGGGCTGTGATTACTGCTACGATGGCTAATATCAGTAGTGCAATCTTGCCTGCACTGTATGGACGTTCGCCAGAAACTTTGCCACTCTGACCGTTGATCATAAAGCGGTATGCTTTGCCGTTGTAGCGGTAGGTGCTCATCCACACAGGCAAAAGGATATGCTTGTAGGTGATGTCGTTGTATTGGATATTTTTAGTTATGATTTCCTGACGGTCGCCACCGATGTCTTTTTTGATAGTTTTGTCGATGGTGCTTTGCATTTTTTGCTGCGCGTCTTCGAATCCTGCCTTGATATCCACGCTATAGGTTTCTGTTTTGAATCCGGTGAGGAACTTTTCGTCGTAAGGCACAAGGTCTTTGAGGTTCCAGGGTTCAAGATTGTCTAAATATTTGTAAGGCAATGTTTTGCTGCCTACTACGAAGATGTCGTCGAACGAGTTTCTAACCCTGCCTTGCGCTCTGTACCAATTGGTTTTGGTAACGTTGCGGGTTTTGGTTTGACCTTGGCTGTCGGTGTATTTTTCTTCAACAGTGTAGTCTTCGCCGCGGCGTCCGGTGTAGTCGGTGATTGTGTTGGCATCGTAGGTCCAGTAGGGAAGGTAGATGCCAGAAATGCGTTGTTCGTCGGCAAATTTTTTGAGAGCCGAGGGAGCGAACCAAAGGCTTTTGATCCATTTTTTAAATTCTTCGTGGCTGTTGCGTTGCTGCACAACAAACGGAAGTATAGCTTTTGGTTTGATCATCTTTGATGTGGATTTCTGGTCGATAGCCATAGGACTTCCGCAGAAATCGCACTGAGCCGATACGATGTTGTTGTCGAAAGTGGTGGTGGCACCGCAGCAGTTGCATTTTACGGTGTGCACTTCCTCTATTTGGTCGTCGGAAAGGTTTTCGAGCGCGGTCATATAGTCGTTTTCTTTAATGGCTTCGGCACGTGCCGATTCGTCGATAACTATTTCGTTGACCGCTCCACAGAATTCGCATTTGAGACTAAGCGAGCCAGGCGCAAAAGTAAGCTTGGCGCCGCAGTCTTTGCACGATATTGTATTCTGGTTAGTTTCGGATAGTTGCGGTGGTTGAGGTTCTAATTCCATAATGATGTGTGTTTAGTAAAAATGTAAAAACAGGTCTTGATGTTATTCAAGACCCGTTTTAAAAATAATACTCTTATTTAATGATTAGACAGCTGGCGGGGGTGGGGGCGGAGGAACTGCGCCGAACACTTGCGACAATTCTGCCACTGTGTTTGCTGCTGCCCATGTAGCCATGCCCTGTTTCCAAACCTGGGTGTTCTGAGTGAACTGTCCCTGCGCTGCCATCTGCTGCAATGTTTGAATCGGGAATGGACCCTGCTGCTGACCGTTGATAGCCACATAGTATTGCGACATCATCGGGGGCGGGGGAGGAGCTGCTGGCTGTCCGTAGCCTTGTTGACCGTACGGGTTTTGCTGGTGCATCATCTGCTGGTTCATCATCTGCTGATTCTGCATCATGTTGTTCATCATCATCATGCCCATCATGCCTTCCATGCCGCCGCCACTACCGGGGTTGCTTGCTGCAGCCTTCATAGCGTCTGCCATGCTCATCTGCTGGTATTTGTTCATGTCGCCGAGCATGTTCATGCCGGTGCCTTCGTCGAGTTTCTTCTGGAGCTCTTCGGGAAGAGTGATGCTTGAGATGAGGAACTTGGTGAATGTCAAACCGTAGTCAGATTCTTGGTTGATGCGCTGCTCTACAGCCTTTGACATTTCGCTCTGTGCGGCAGCAAAGTCGAGCAGTGATTTGCCGCTTTCGCCGATAGTAGAAACGAAATTGGTTACGATGATGCTGCGGAGTTCTTCGGCAATGTCTTGTGTCTTATATTCGCCGTTTGTACCCGAAAGCTTCTGGATCAGTTTGCCTGCATCGGTTACCTGCATAGAGTAAGTGCCGAAGGCTCTGATTGTTACACGACCAAAATCTTGGTCTCTTACATAGAAGTTGGCTGGTGTACCCCATTTCTGCGCGGTGAATACTTTGGTGTTTACAAAGTAAATTTCGCATTTGAATGGCGAGTCGAAACCGTATTTCCAACTTTTGAGTTTGGTAAGTACGGGCATGTTGTTGGTAGTAAGCTCGTAACGTCCAGGCTGGAAAATGTCACCAATTTCGCCTTCGTTAACGAAAACCGCTACCTGCGACTCCCTAACGGTAAGCTGTGCGCCGTTTTTGATTGCGCCATCGTTGCGACGGTCAAAACGGTGTACGATCGTGTCTTGCGAGTTGTCGAGCCATTCTACAACGTCGATAAGCTCGCCTTTGATCAGTTCTTTTGCTTTGTCGAATAATCCCATGTCTATTGTCTTTTAGATTTATGTTAATTATTATAGGATGCCGTTTGAACGGCCTCTGTTTTTTTCGTTTATTTTGTTGTTAAAGATAAGAAAAATTGAAATACCGTGTCAAGTTTTTTGATGAAAAAATACAAATTTTTTTTATTTTTTTTGCTATGGTTTGAATATTAGCGCGTTATATTTTTTTTATTTCTCTCGGGTTTCATTATTTGATTTTTTATCCTACAATTTAATCAAGGTGTATTGATATTTTTTTTAGATTTGCCTAAAATTTTAAAGTTATGAACGAAAAGCGCGGCTTTGCATATCTTTTTAGGAATTTCTTTTGGGACATGGTTCTGATGATTGTCCTGATTGTGAATTTCCTGTGGATTTTTTTCGACTGGTTGTTTTCTATGTCTTGGTTCCAGTCGTTCTTTATGGAGTATACGCCGTCGTTTTATGATTTTTATCTGCCAGTAAATCAAAATTTCGACTTATACGACCTGTTTTTCGTAGCGATATATGTCGCCGACCTGCTTGTGGGCTGGTTGATTTCGGTGTTTAAAAAGAAAAAGCATGTGTTAGACTATCCCATATCGCATTGGTACGATATTCTGGGCTGCATACCTTCGGGCTCGCTGCTGTTTTTCAGGTTGCTGAGGGTGTTCTCTATATTTATAAGGTTAGACAAGATGCGCATTCTCGACCTTCAGCGTATCTATCTAGTAAAAAAGGTGATCAAGATAGCCAACATTATCATAGAAGAGGTGTCCGACAGGGTGGTGCTCAACGTTCTCCGTGGCGTGCGCAACGATTTTCAGGAGGGACGACCAATTTCCAAGGCTATTATGAGCGACGTGGTGGAGCCTCAGAAAGATAAGGTTATAGATTTGTTTTTTACCAAGTTTGCCGACGTTTCTACCAACACTTACAACGAGTATAAAGATGAATTGAAGGATTATATACAGCGGAAGGCGAAAGATGCCGTTAAAAACAACCGCGAGCTTGCCAAGCTTACTGCTATGCCGGTGATTGGCACGTCGATACGTGGAGTTATAGAAAAATCGGTTGCCGCCACTGCATACGAAACTATAAGCGGTGTTATTGAGGACATAGTTTCGCAACAAGGCGCCGATGTGTTGAAAAATATCACTTCCAAGATTGCCGACATGGTGTTTAGGGATATGGAAGAACAGCTTGGCGAAATTGTTAAGAATGTGGTGGTTTCGTCGCTCGACCTTATTGAAAAGGAGACCAACGTGAAGCAGTGGCGGATCGACGAAATCAACGACGATATCTACCGATTGAAATCTAAGAACAATCCTCAGCGATACGAGGATGATATAAATAAATTAATTGAAAAACGGAATGCTCTGATTATAAGTAGATTTAGAGATATAGACACAGATTCTTAAAAAAAAATACAAAAATATTTTTTTTATTGTAAATTATGTGCTTATCTTTGCACCGCAAATGAGAACAACGGCCCTATCTTCTAACGGTTAGGAAATCAGATTCTCAATCTGGGAATTGGAGTTCGATTCTCCATGGGGCTACAAAGATTTTTTTATTGGTTAGTAATTAAAAAAGCCGGACTTAAGCCCGGCTTTTTTATTTGTCAGCGTCAGCTGTTAGATTTTGCTTTTAAGAATGTTGAGAACGGTGTCTACTCTTTCGCCTTGTTTTTTGATTTCGGCTATCAGCATACGGTTCTGAAGCAGCAGCTCGTCAATCGGGTGGAGAATGTTGGCTTCGCTTTCGGGAGCTTTTTCCTTAACGGCGGGAGCAGGTTTTTCTTTAACCTCTTTTTTAGGAGCGGGCTTGGTTTCTTCTTTTGCGGGAACTTCCACTTTGGCTTTTGGTTTGCGTCCGGGTTTGCCTTTTGCCTTTTTGCCTTTCTTTGCCTGCTTGGCGGGAGCTTTCTTAACCTCTTCAACTGGCTCTTCGGTGGTGTCGGGCAGAGCGTTTACTGCTTCGAGCACTTTTTGAGATTCGCTTGCTTCTGCTGCGGAGGCGGGGTCGTTGAGAAGCCATTCGCCGTCGATAGTGTCGTCGATAAGCTTAAGTTTTTCTATAAAGTTTGCAGGCACTTTGTTTCTGTTGTTAGCTATGGTAGAGAGGTACGAACCGTTGTAGCCCATCTTCTTGGCGAGGTCGGCCTGGCTGTTCACGATTCCTTTTTCTCTGAGTTTTGCTATCAGAACTTTGAATCTTCCTTGATATGTCTCTTCTGATTTCAGCAAAGGAGTTTCTTGGTTGTCTTTAAATAGGTTTCCCTTGCCAGTCATGATAAATTTGATGTTTACGTTTTTGAAAACTTTCTTTATTTCGTTTGCCTTTTTTTGTTTGAAAGTTTCTTTGATGGTGCTTACGTAGCCCACAGACCATCCCACTGTGCGTTCAAATTTGGCTACCGACAGGTTGAGCTGTCGAATAAGATAGATTACCCTATCTTTGATAGTTTGTAATTCCATATTATATAATGTTTAAACGAAAACATATACAAGAATCAGATTCTTGTTGTTATGTTGTTCTGAGTTGTTAATAAATTTTTGACTTAAAAGATATAACGACTACAAAGATACGGATTATTTATTCTAAAACAAAATAATTATGAAAAAAAAATTGATTATTTCTGATAAAAATATCCGTTTTTTTTGCGGATTGCAAAATAATGCCTATTATTGCAATGTTAAATACAGCATTAAAATGGATACAGATCAACAGTTCGATGCGGTGATTGATAGGTGCCGCAAGTTGTTTGAAAAAAAGGCTTCCGACTATGGAACGGCTTGGCGCATAATGCGTCCCGAATCGGTTACCGACCAAATTTTTATAAAGGCTAACCGAATACGCGAAATTGAAATTACCAAAACCGCTTTGGTAGACGAGGGCGTGGAGTCGGAATTTGTAGGAATGATAAATTATGCTATTATGGGGCTTATCCAGTTAGAAAAGGGTTTTGCCTCCACTGCAGATTTTTCAGCTGATGAGGCTGTGAAGTATTACAATATTTATGCAGCCAAAGCCAAAGAACTTATGATGCGAAAAAATCACGATTATGGCGAGGCATGGCGCACTATGCGGGTCTCGAGCATTACCGACCTGATTCTTATGAAGCTGTATCGTATCAAGCAAATTGAAGACCACAACGGAAAGACTACCGTTTCGGAGGGTATTGATGCTGGATATTACGATATTATAAACTATTCGGTGTTTAACCTTATAAAATTGAATGAAGAAAAAATAAATATAAATCAATAAGTTAAAACAATATGAAAGTATTAATTCTATTAGTGAGGGTCTTGGTGGGTCTGGTATTTATTCTATCAGGTTTCCTCAAAGCAATGGATCCTTACGGCACTTGCTACAAGATTCACGACTATTTGTTGGCTCTAGGATTTAATAATTTAGACTCTCTTACTCTTCCAATGTCATTTATTTTGAATGCTTTGGAATTTACAATCGGTATAATGTTGGTTTTTAATCTAAAAGCTCGACTGGGTATTTGGCTTGCTTTTGTTTTGGAACTGATATTCACACCGTTGACTTTGTGGCTGGCTATGACAAATGCCGTTAGCGATTGCGGATGCTTCGGCGACTGCCTGCCTCTCGACAATTGGGCTACTTTTGGTAAAAACGTTGTTTTGGTGGTACTAATACTGTTTCTTGTGATTTATCGCAAACGTATCGACAATCCGCTTTCCGACAATGTGGAACTTGCCATCTCTATTGCCACCTACGTATTGGTTTTGCTGTTCCAACTTTACTCTATACACCATCTGCCTATTATCGATTGCCGCCCCTACAAAGTGGGCACATATATTCCTGATAAGATGGTAGTTCCTGCCGACGCTCCTCGTTTTGAAAGCAAGTCATTGTTTGTAATGGAAAACAAGCTTACTGGCGAAACTAAGAAGTTTACCTATGAAGAGTATCCAAGCGACACTCTGGTTTGGAAATATCTTTCTACAGAAACCACAATTCTTCAAGATGCAACGCTTCCGCCGATTCACGATTTTAATATGATTTCGCCTGAAGATTCAGTAGCACAAGACTATGTGCCGGTGCTTATGCAGTATGAAAAACCTGTTTTGTTAGTAATAATGCACAAACTGGAAAAAGCCGACGAGGACGGTCTTGCAATGCTCAAAGATTTGGAAGAATACGCTCAACGCAAGGAATATTTGATTGGTGCATTAACATCGAGCAATTTGGATGTTATTACCGCTGTTAAGAACGATTACAATATTTCAATTAAGTTTTTCAACACCGATGATATTACATTGAAAACCATTGTTAGAGCTAATCCCGGTATCGTATTGCTAAAACAAGGCACGATTCTTGGCAAATGGAATTATAGAGATTTTAAATTTGAATAGATTTGGGCTTCTTTAATTTCGGCTTTGTCGATCTTGTTGATATTCTGATTACTGCCTATATTCTATATTTCGTATATCAGAAGTTTAAGGGCAGTACGGCAATGAATATCATAGTTGGCGTGATTATCATCTACATTATTTGGATGGTGGTACGAGCGCTCGACATGAGCCTTATTTCCGCAATTATGAACAATGTGGCGAGCGTGGGACTTTTTGCTCTTGTGGTGGTTTTTCACCCCCAGATCAGGAAGTTCCTGCTCGATTTGGGCAACAAGTCGTCGTTGTCGAATTTATTGTCGATAGAGCGCATTTTCCATAAGGTGATAAAGCAGCCAGCTGACCAGCTCAATATTTCCGACATTGTAAAGGCGTGCGACAGTTTTGCAAAACGCAAGGTGGGTGCTCTCATTGTGCTTCCCTCACATTCCGACCTGTCTTCTATTATTGAAACTGGCGAACGGCTCGACTGCAATGTCAGCGCAAGAATTTTAGACGCTATTTTCTTTAAAAACGCACCTCTGCACGACGGTGCGGTGATAATTGTAAAGGGTAGGATAGTGGCAGCCAAATGCGTGCTGCCAGTATCTGCCAATATGGAGCTGCCTAAGAAAATCGGTCTCCGCCACCGTAGCGGCATTGGTATGAGCGAAGTGTCCGACAGCCTTGTGATTATTGTGTCGGAAGAGCGCGGTGAAATTTCGTATTCAGAATACGGCGGCATTGTGGTGGATATTACTCCCGAGCAGCTGAGCGACAAGCTTAAAGAGCGCTTTGCCGTTAATGAGGCAGATATCAATATGATTGGCAATGGTCCCATCGTCAACATATTGGGCTTTTTGAAGAAAGAATCCGTTTGATTTTTCTTTTTATCCTATGCGAATGGAATAGTGAAGCAGAAAACCGAACCTGACGGCGTGTTGTCTTCCACCCAGATTTTTCCTCCGTTTTTTTCCACGAGGTCGCGGCAGAGTATGAGTCCCAGTCCAGTACCTTTTTCGTTCTGAGTTCCGGCTGTGGTGCTGGGCGAGTCGATTTTAAACAGCGTTTGTTTTTGTTGTTGGTTGATACCCACACCGTTGTCGGCCACAGAGATAATTGCAAAGTTTTCGTCGGCGCTGTATTCGTCGGCAGAAATCTTGATAGTGCCGCCTTGGAACGAGAATTTTATAGCGTTGGTGATGAGGTTTCGCACCACTGCCTGAACGGCTCTAAGGTCGGCGAACACTTCGGTGAAATTGCCCGTTTCGCATTCGAATCTAATGTCTTTGCGGGCAGCGAGGGTGTTGAATATTTCGATGTTCTGCTTGATAATGTCTTCAATGTCGATAATCTCTTTTTTGGCTTCGGCTTTTACAAACTGGCTTTTTGCCCAGGCTAACAGGTTTTCGAGTATGGCGTAGGTGTTGGTGCTGTTGTCGGAGATGATGGTGGCGTATTGTCCTATGAGCTCCATCGACGGATTTGTGTTTTTGATTTCGGCGTTGAGCACCGTGCTTATGTTTTTGAGGTTTCCCACGCAGTTGCGTATGTCGTGGCTTATAAGCGAGAACATTTGGTCGCGGAGGGCAACTTTTTCGGAGAGGTTGCGGCTGGTGTTTTCAAGGTGGCTGAGCTTCTCTTTAAGCGTTGTGATATCCTCTTTGAATGTTACAAAGTGTGAAATATGTCCGTCTTTGCTGAAAAGGGGCGACACCGAAACTAGTTCCCAATATTTCTCGCCGTTTTTGGCAGTTCCCTGCCATTCGCCTTGCCAAGTGCCGCCGTTTTTCACAGTGTTCCAGAGGGCTGTCTGGTTGGGAATAAGCTCCGACTCAATTTTTCTTGCCTTGTGTCCGGTGAGCTCTTGGAGCGTGTAGCCGGTTTTTTGGCATACGGCGCTGTTGGCGTGCTCGATAACGCCGTTGATGTCGGTGATGATAACCGATGTGGACACGGCTTCGAGTATTTGCAGATAGATGTTTTTGTCGGAGTTGAGCTCCTCGCGTTTGAGCTTCACTGTTTTGATTTCGCCCATAAAGCACGTTCCAAACCAGGCGTCTTGCTTTTGCATGGCAATGTTGACGTGAATAAGGCTTTGCTCTGCGCCGATAAGCTGGGCAGCGAAACTTACAGGTTCGCCGTAATCTACCTCAGCCGCGTATTTTTTCAACTCCATATACGATTCGGTAGAAAGGTAGCACATTATTGGCGAGTTGTCGAGCGGCACGGGGTCAATTTTAAGCAGTTTTTGAAAATTGCCGCTGACATATACGAACCTCAGGTTTTGGTCTAAAACAAAAAAAATGTCGTTCGACAGCGAAACCAGCCTGTCGAACAGGGCAGGTTGCATGGCGGGCTGGGCGGGTTCGATATCGGGTCTGTTGCGGATTTGATTGTTTTGGTTGCTTGTTCGCGCATTGGCGCGAGCACGTATAAACAATACCGCAAACACGATACTGAGCGCTGTCAGTCCGCCGGTGCAAATATGCCAGAATGTGAGTTCCGTAGTATTAAACTGTTAGTTAGATTGAAACATAAATTTTAAATTCCCAAGGTCTGAGAATGAAATGCTCACGCGATTCGAGGCTTCCCGGTGCGTTGGCGAAGTAGTTTTCAAAGTTGCCAGCCATCACTTCGCTTTCGGCAATAAAGTCTACCTGGTCGGGGCTGAGGTTGAAAAACGACACCACTTTGCTGCTGCCTTTTACACGAGCAAATGCAAATATTCTGCAGTTGTCGGTGGTCATAATTTTGGTGAAGCTGCCTCCGAACGATCCGTTCCAGAGAGCCGGAGTCTGTTTTTTAAGATAGTTGAGCCTGCGGTAGAAACTTTCGAGCGGGTAGTCTTTCCAGTCGATTTCGATTTTTTCGAAAAGTGGTAGCGACTGGTTGAATGCCGCCTCCTGACCGCTGTAAATCAACGGCATGCCAGGAATGCAGTAGGTGAGGGCTGCAAAGGTCTTGGCACCGTCGCCAAAACGGTCGTATTCGGTTCCGTTCCATGCGCTTTCGTCGTGGTTTGAGGTGAAGGTCATTCTGTATGCCTCAGATTCAAAATTGCACAGTTCGTAATTGCGGTAGTGGTCGAAATCGTAAACGTTTTTCTCTTTTTTGTAGATGGCTTTCATAAGGTTGTGCATCTCCCAGCAGTAGCTCATGTCGAAAGCCTCGTGAATTTTCGGGTCTTCCCATTCGGCGAGCCAGAAAAGCGGTTTCAGCTTGTCTAACTGGCGGCGTGCTTCTACCCAGAAATGGTTGGGAACAAGGCCGGCCATATCGCAGCGGAATCCGTCGATGTCGTATTTAGTAACCCAGAAACTCATAGCGTCGATCATGGCGTTTACGGTTTCGTCGTTTGAATAGTCGAGGTGAGCCACGTCGGTCCAGTCGTCGTTAGGGGCGAGTATGTTTCCTTGGTCGTCGCGGTGGTAGCGGTAAGGAGCCTGCGTAATCCACGGATTGTCCCAGGCGGTGTGGTTGGCTACCCAGTCGAGAATCACGTGCATGCCCAGTTTGTGAATTTCTTTAACTGTTTTGTCAAAGTCTTCAAAAGTGCCAAAGTCTGGGTTTATAGCCTTGTAGTCCTTAATGCTGTATGCGCTACCGAGCGAACCTTTGCGGTTTTTTTCTCCAATAGGGAAGATAGGCATAAGCCAGATAATATCAACGCCCATCTCTTTGAGACGTTTAAGATGGTGCTGCAGTCCAATAAAGTTGCCACCCTTGGTAAACTGGCGTATGTTTACCTCGTAGATATTGGAATTTTTAGTCCATTCAGGTGTCTTAAATGCCATAATAGTTAGGTTTAAAAATGAAAAATATAAATAATTGTAGTCTAATAAGCCTCGTTTCGTCCCGAAATTCTGAGCATCTCTTTAAGTTGAGCGTTGAGCCCAGAAGCAGTTAAAAGCTGTTCGGTGCTGATGTGGCATCGATAACGCCAGTAGTGGTTTTCTTCGGCGGGCACGTTGATGCGCTCGTCGGTGGGGTCTTGGTACCGCAGGTTTTCGTCGATGCCGAGAATGTCTTGTATCGGGAAAACTGCCCACATAGAAGGCGAACATAGATGCGTCATTAAGATGTCTTTTACTAACCAAGCCTCGCAGTAGAACGGAGCCTGACCGCTTTTGCCGAGTCCGTAGTTGAAGAAACGCTGCGAACGGTTGTGGTCTTCTTCCCACCATCCGCGCAATGGCAGAGTGTCGTGGCTCGAAGTGGTAGCCACCGACATGTATGGATAGTTGGCTGGACGTCCGAATTCTGCGGCTGTTTCTTTGGGCATACGCTGGATTTCGAGGCTGAGGATGTTGAGCTTTTTCATCACTTCGGGCACGCATGCCGGAATCATTCCTAAGTCTTCGCCGCAAACTAGCATTTCGGTCGACTGTGTGAGTCCCGGAAGTTTTATTTCGGCTTGCTGCTTCCACAAAACCTCGTTTCGGTTGTAGAAATAATCGTTGTAAATGTCGGCCACAGCCTGTTTTGTCTGCGTGTCTAAATCTTTGTAAGAGTATGTTTTGAATAGCGAGTGCCTTGGATGGTATGCTCCGGGGTGCTTGGTGTCGGCAAAAAACAGCACGTCGCTCAATAGGTAGATGAGTCCGTGCTTGATTTTTTGGAACATAAGCATATCTTCGGTAGTGGGCACGGCCATTTCGGCAAAAGCCTGGTTGATTTTTGCCTGGGTGTCGAATTCGGGCTTAAAGCGGTATTCGTCGCGATTACCTTCCTTTTGTAAAAATGCGTGTTTAACATATCCCGCCTGGTCGTTGAAGATAAGGTCGAGCATGTATTCGCGGATGTAAGGACGGCAAAAACGGTCGTAGTCGAAGTGTATTCCTCTGTCGGAAAACTCTTTGGCTTCAACGGGTACGGCAGGATCAAACACACCCATGAGTCCGCGTGTCTGGGTCCGCGGTATCGACCAAATTCTGAAGAAACCGAGTATGTGGTCGATCCGGTATGCGTCGAAATACTGCGCCATGTTTTTCAAACGGTCTTTCCACCAGCGGAAACCGTCTTTTGCCATCTCTTCCCAGTTGTATGTGGGGAATTTCCAGTTTTGACCATCGTCAGAGAAATCGTCAGGCGGAGCGCCAGCTTGTTGGTCGAGGTGGTATAGGTCGGGGTTCACCCATGCGTCAACGCTGAAACGGTCTATTCCGATAGGAATGTCGCCTTTGAGCACAACGCCGTTTTTGCGGGCGTACTGTGCCACCTTGCTAAGCTGAAGGTGCAGATGGTATTGTATGAAAAAGTGTATTGCAATGTCGTCGTAGTCGGGGTTGTCTTCTTGGCAGAGCTCGTCGATTTTTGCTTGGTTGTAAACAGCCAGTTTGCCCCATCGCGAATAATCCGGTGTGCCGTAGAGGTCGCGCAGGTATGAGAAAACTGCGTATGGTTTTAGCCACGAGCTGTTTTTAGCAAAAAACTCTTTGTAGGCTGGCTCTTTAAGGAATGCCCGTTTGTTTTCGTCGTAAATCATTTTGAAGAAACGCGACTTGGCATTCATAACAGTTTCATAATCAATCTTGTGAAGGCTGTTGAGCTCTTGACGGCGCTCTTCGTAAATTTCTTCGGAAAGTTCGCTGGGCATAGGTCCCATGTCCTTAATTCTCAAATATATGGGATGAAGGGCGAACACCGACACGCAGGAATATGGATACGAGTCGGTATAGGTGTGAGTTTTTACTGTGTCGTTGACAGGAAGTATCTGTATCATTTTCAGCCCTATCGCCTTAGCCCAGTCGATAAGTTTTATGATGTCGGCAAATTCGCCAACGCCAAAACCTTCGTTGCTGCGGAGCGAGAACACCGGTATTGCCACACCAGCGCCTTTCCACGGGTAACGCGGAAATTTGAAATCCTCGTCGTTTAATATATAAAAGGTGTCGTTTTGTGCGGATGTGGGTTGGAAATATCTTGTTACATACTCTTCGAGTTCTACCTTGTTGGTTTTCTTGTCGCAGATGCAGTATTTATATTCGGAGTACTGCTTAGGACGGTCGAGCTCAAACTCTGTCGACCAAAGAGGGAACTCGTTGTCGCTCATTGGAAATGTAACGCAGTCTTCGGGATTGGGAGCAATAAACTTGACGGCTAAATAGTGGTTTTGGTTGATTCTCACCACCGGGATTGTAACTCTCACCGGAAGTTTTTTCTCGTTGCAAGATTTGAGTTCGTGTACCGGCTGACGGTTGTCGCGATAAAACACCACGTCTTTAAAGGCGGACGAGAGCATCGCGTTTTGAACGGTATCGGTTGGTTTCCAAAAGTCGTGTACAAAAATGTTGTCGACCTTGGTCCGCGGAGGTATAAATTTGCGGCTTCCGAATTCGTACAGAGTGGAAGAAGCGTTGTTGTCTTTCATCAGATACTTGTATTTGAATTCGGTTAAAGAGTCGCCGGCGTCGAAAGTGAGTTCCCAGTCGCCATTGGCTTTAGGAGTCATAAGCGACTTGCCTTTTCCCGGAATGCCTTCCAAAAGTATCTGTTGTCCGTAGTCGGTGCGGTAGTTGATTCTGAATGTGATTTTCATGTTCGGTACGCTTTTGCCGTGTGGCTATTCGTCTTGATAGTTTGAATTTTGGCGTTTTTCAATTGCCTTTTTTGCCTCTTCGAGGATAAAGTTGTATGTGTATTTGTCGAGGATGAACTTGGCAGCCTCCATAAATACAATTGGTATTGAGTTGTCTTGTTTCTGTTTAAGTTCGCGCTCTTGCTTGGCTTGCTGTTTGTGCTCGGCATTGCGTTGCGACATTTCCAAGCGGTGTTGTTCTCTGCGTTGTTGGGCTTCGAGACGGAGTCGCTCGTTTTCTTGACGGTTGAAGTCTTTGATTTTGGCGCGAATCTGACGTACCATTTCGTTGAGCATTTCCACAAGTCCGCAGTATTCGCTTGTTTTTTTTGCAGCATCAGGATGGTCGGTAGTAAGTGCCGTGCGGCATTTGTTGAGTTCGTCGAGCCAATTTTTTAGAATTTCAATGTCGGTCTGCGCCGATATATCGTCTAGCGATATTTCTAAATTGTCGTATGTCATTATTGTTGTAAAATTTTACTTCAAATGGTAATAAGATTGCTTGGGTAATAAAACGATTGCAAAGGAAACAAATTTGCGGCAAAATACCACAATCACAGCGTTTACCAGAGTGTTTTTTTTGTGTAAAGTTTGTGTTAATATACATCTGGGATACAAATGAGGGCAAAAAAAATTTTTTTTATTTCACCAAACAATTATTACATTTGCACCCTGGATTGCCGTTTAAAAAAGGCAATTCTGCTTAATTACAGACTGTTATAATGAGAAAATATACATTTATAAAGTTTTTGGCAGTGTTTATGGTTTCCGTTACATTGTACTCGTGTTCCGGATACAATAAACTGCTCAAGAGTAGCGACTACGACCTTAAATACGAAAAAGGTTTTGAGTATTACAACAAACAAAAATACAGCAAGGCTCTGCAGATATTTGAGCAGATAACCTCCGTTTACCGTGGCCTTGAAAAAGGCGAGAAGCTTATGTTCTATTACGCCATGACCAATTTCAAGGTTAAGGATTACTATTCGGCTGGCTATTATTTCCGCAAATTCGCTTCCACCTATCCTCATAGCGAGTATAACGAGGAGGCTATGTTTATGAGCGCATTCTGCTACTATCTCGATTCGCCCAAGCCTTCGCTCGACCAGGAGAGCACCGATATGGCTATAGCAGAGTTTGAGCTCTTTATCTCAAAATATCCAAACACTTCGCGCAAAGATTCTTGCAATATGCTTTTAGACCAGCTGAGACACAAGCTGCAAGTAAAATCATACGACAACGCATACCTTTATTACAAGCTTGGATATTACAAAGCCGCTAACGTGGCTCTCAAAAATAGTATCAAAGACTATCCCGACAGCCCTTTCAAAGAGGAAATCCTCTACTATTCGGCTAAGTCGATGTATCTATATGCCGATATGAGCGTCAACGAGAAAAAACATGAACGCTTCCGCGAGGCACAGCGCGACCTTAATGAATATGCTAAGGTCTTCCCCGACGGAAAGTTTATCAGAGACGTTAACAAAATGTCGGCTAACACTCAGGAACAATTAAATACATTACCGGTAATAAATTAATATACAATGGATTATAAGAAAAACAACGCGCCCACATCGATTGTTACTCGCGACTGCGGCGTACTTGAAAGCAAAACAGGAAACCTTTACGAAACCGTGGTTGTGGCATCTAAACGTGCCGACCAGATTGGCGTTGACCTCAAAACCGAACTTAACAAAAAGCTCGAAGAGTTTGCTTCTTACACCGACAACCTTGAAGAAATTTTTGAAAACCGTGAGCAGATCGAAATCTCAAAATTCTACGAGCGTCTGCCCAAACCCACTCTCCTTGCCCTCCAAGAGATTTTGGAAGACAAAATCAACTTCCGCATTCCCACCGAGGAGGAGATAGCTCAGGCTCGCGAAATTGCCGCTATCAAAGAGATGGAAGAGGAAAACGCAAGCAAGGCTGTGCTTATCACCAACACAATTCCTGAAAAAACGTTCGATGACATTATTGCAGAGTCTAACGACTATGGCATTAGCACCGACGACGACGACGACCTTGAAGACGAAGAAGATGAGGCTCCTGTTGAAAAAAAGGCTTCTAAAAAATCTTCTAAAGCTAAGGCAGACGAAGATTAAAACATATACAACTTACTGCTAACATGTTGGACGGGAAAAAAATACTTGTCGGCATCACCGGCGGCATATCGGCGTACAAAACAGCATCGCTGATCAGGCTTTTGGTAAAGGCCGGCGCAGAAGTTAAGGCAGTGATGAGCAGTGCTGCAAAGGAGTTTGTTTCGCCGCTCACTATTGCCACTTTGACCAAAAATCCCGTCTATACTGATTTTTTTAATCCAGAAAATGGCGAGTGGCATAGCCATGTAAAACTCGGCATTTGGGCTGATTTGTATGTGATTGCCCCTGCCACAGCCAATTCTATTGCCAAAATGGCGCACGGAATTGCCGACAACCTGCTGCTTACAACAGTTCTGTCGGCTCGGTGCAAGGTGATGGTGGCTCCGGCTATGGACGTCGACATGTACCAGAATCCTGTTACGAGGCAGAATATTGATATCCTGCGCAGTAGGGGAGTGGTAGTTGCCGAAGCTGCCGAGGGTGAATTGGCAAGCGGTCTTACGGGCAAGGGTCGCATGGCAGAACCTGACGACATTTTTGCGCAAATAGAACAGCTGTTTGCTGAGGTTCAGGATTTTAATGGCAAAAAAATTCTTATTACCGCAGGACCAACCCGCGAAAAAATCGACCCGGTGAGATTTGTTTCAAACTATTCTACGGGCAAGATGGGCTACGCAATAGCCGAATGTCTGGCATCGCGCGGAGCCCAAGTGGTGTTGGTGTCGGGGCCTGTTGACTTAAAGCCTAAGCATAAGAATATTAGACTTATACAGGTGGAATCGGCGACACAAATGTACAAGGCTTGTGTCGATGAGTTCCCTCACTGCCACGCTGCTGTTATGTCGGCGGCTGTGGCAGACTACACGCCAAAGGTTACAGCTTCCGAAAAAATCAAAAAAAATGGTGAAAAGGAGTTTACTCTCACCCTCGTGCCAACACCTGATATTGCCGCTGAGCTTGGCAAAACCAAGGGTGCGAACCAAGTGCTGGTGGGATTTGCCCTTGAAACCGAAAACGAGGCTGTTAACGCTCAGAAAAAACTCGAGTCGAAAAATTTTGATTTTATTGTACTCAACTCTCTTAACGACAAAGGCGCTGGATTCGGCTACGACACAAACCGGGTTACCATTGTGCATCGCAACGGCAAAACCAATCCTTTTGACCTGAAACCAAAAACCGAGGTGGCGCACGACATCGCCAACGAATTGCTCCAACTGCTAAAATAACCGCTTATGAAACAGACTGCCGCATTATTGCTGATAGTATTATTCACTATACCGGCACTTTGGGCGCAGGAACTTAACTGTCGTGTAAATGTTAATTACACTGCCCTGTCAACCACTCCTACGCCGGTGTTCCAGTCGTTGCAAAAAGATATAACCGCTTTTCTCAACGAACGCCACTGGACCAACCATCACTACGAATCTAACGAACGGATCGACTGCAATGTGCTTATCAACATTACTGAGTTCAACGGCGTTGACCGTTTTGTCGGCACTATTCAGATTAACCTCAGCCGTCCCGTTTTTATGACTTCGTATAATAGTCCGCTGTTTACATTCAAGGAGGGCGATGGCAAATTCTCGTTTACCTATCTCGAAGGCGAAAACCTTCAGTTTATAGAAAACACCGTTACCAGCAACCTTACCCAAGTGCTTGCCTTCTATGCCTATATAATTCTCGGCTACGATTACGACACTTTTTCGCCCCTCGGCGGCAGCGAATATTTCAAAAAAGCCCTCCGCGTGGCGCTAACTGCACAAGGTAGTGGTTACGAAGGCTGGAGTTCTGCCGATACTAAACAAAATTCGCGCTACAATCTTGTTGACGCCCTGTTGGACAAGCGTTTTGAAAATCTACGGTTGGGAGAGTATTACTACCATCGTCAGGGACTCGACGTAATGCCCACCGACCCTGCCGGCGCACGTCGCAAGATGCTCGACGCCTTGAAGTCTATTCAACGTTCCGAACGGGCTAAGCCTAACTCGCTCATTGTGTCGCTATTTTTCACAGCCAAAAGCGACGAGATTGTCAATGTGTTTTCAGAATCTCCCACCACCGAAAAAAACGAGGTGATGGAGATACTCAAAGAACTTGACGTAACCAATATGGCCAAATATCAAAAAATTACAGGTAGTAATTAATAATTTTTTATATTTGCAGAAGAAAAAAATAGATTGAAATGCTTTTACGTCTGAAAATATCCAACTACGCGCTGATTTCAGAATCTGAAATCAGTTTCGACAGCGGGCTTACCGTAATCACCGGCGAAACCGGCGCAGGAAAGTCAATACTTATGGGTGCGCTGTCGATGGTGCTCGGTGCACGTGCCGACTCGTCGGTGATTAAGCAGGGCGAGAAAAAAACTGTGGTGGAAGCCGAATTCGACGTAAAGAACTACAATCTGAAATGGTTTTTCGACCAGAACGACCTCGACTACGACGACACCGTGCTGATACGTCGCGAGGTTGCCGACACTGGCAAGTCAAGGGCGTTTATCAATGATACTCCTGCTAATCTCAACACGCTCAAAGATTTAGGTCTGCTGCTCACCGACATCCACTCGCAGCATCAGACTCTGCTCATTGCCAACATGGGATTTCAAATGAGCATTGTTGACGCATTTGCTGCCAACAAGGATCTGCTGACAGAATATAAAACCATCTACCAGCAATACCGTAAGAAGACAGCGCAGCTTGCCGACCTTGAAAAAGAGGCGGAATCCTCGCGCAAAGAGGCTGAGTATCTGCACTTCCGTTTCGACGAACTGCATAAGGCCGACCTCCAACCCGACGAGCAGCAGCAACTGGAAGAAGAGCTCGAAATACTCACTCACAACGAGGACATCAAGAACGCGATTTCACAGTCTTCAAACCTGATAATCAGCGCCGAAGATGGCACTGTGATACAAAAGCTGAAAGAGGCGCAAAACGCACTCTCTCATATATCTTCGTATTATCCAAAAGCCGCCGAACTCAATTCCCGTATTGAATCCACCTACATCGAACTCAACGATATAGGACGTGAGCTTCAGAGCCTGGACGACAACACCGAGTTTTCGCCCGAACGCATTGAAACTATCAACCAGCGGCTCACATTATTATACAACCTCCAAAAAAAGAACGGCGTAAAAACCGTGGAGGAGCTTATCGCCATACGCGACGACTTTAAGCAGAAACTCAACCTTATCGACAATAGCGGAGAGATTATTTCGGAACTTAAAGAAGAGATCAAAGACCTCGAACACAAGCTCTCAATGCAGGCTTTGTCTCTTTCTGAAAAACGACGCAATGCCGCCCAAGGACTTGCCAAAGAGGTGGTTGAGCTGCTTGCCTCAGTGGGCATACCCGACGCGCAGTTTGCCGCAGAGTTTTTCACCTGTAGCGAATACCTCGATGATGGTAACGATATGGTTAAGTTCATGTTCTCAGCCAACAAGAACATGGCAATGCAGGATCTTTCAAAAACGGCATCGGGCGGCGAACTTTCGCGACTTATGCTGTGCCTCAAATACATACTGTCGAAATCGGTAAAACTGCCCACCATCATTTTCGACGAGATTGACACCGGCATCTCCGGCGACATAGCAGGCAAGACCGGCGCCATGTTTAAACGCATAGCCGAATTTATGCAGGTGATATGCATCACGCATCTGCCGCAGGTGGCAGCCAAGGGCGACCATCATCTCAAGGTCTACAAGCACGAAGAAGACGGCATGGTGCGCAGCGACATTAAACCGCTCTCGCCACAAGAGCGCATAGAGGAGATTGCCGCTATGCTCAGCGGCGAAACAGTTACCAAGGCGGCTCTCCAAAACGCCAAAGATCTTTTGCAAACGGTTAAATAACAGAAACTTATGTCAGAATTAAATATAAAAAACAAAAAAGCCTCGTTTCAATACGAGATACTTGAAAAATATGTGGCAGGCATTCAGCTGCTTGGCACCGAAATCAAGTCGATACGCGACGGCAAGGCGGCTCTCACCGACTCTTACTGCTCGTTTACAGCCCACGAGCTATATGTGAAGATGTATATCGGCGAGTATTCGCACGGCGGATACGTAAACCACGACCCACGCCGCGAGCGCAAACTGCTGCTGCAGCGCAAGGAGCTCAACAAGCTTGAAAAAAAAGTTGAGAACACAGGACTTACCATTGTCCCCCTGAAAATGTTCCTCAACAAAGACGGCAAGGCAAAACTTGAGATAGCCCTTTGCCGAGGCAAGAAGATGGCAGATAAGCGAGAGGATATGAAAGCACGCGACAACGCAAGGGAACTTTCGAGAATAAAGAAAATAAAAGGATAAAAAAAAGCACGGTTTTAAGCCGTGCTTTTTTTCTGCAAATATATGAATGATTATTCTTCGCGAACGCACTGGGGATTAAGGATACGCCAGCTCTGGTCTTCGGGATTCTCTATCAGTTTTTCAAGATAGTGGTATTTGATACCGAACTTGTTTTTGATAGTGGTAATCTGGTTGAGAATCTTGGCGCGTTCCTCGTCGGAGGGTTTCTCGCCCTTTTCTGCGGTGATAATCACGTTTTTAGAAGTGTTGTCGTACTGAACAAACTCAAACACCTTGGTCTTGTAGCCGTTGAGATTGAGCAGCAGCGCCCTTATGCCATCGGTAATGATTTCGGCTTCGCGTTCGAGCATAATGCCGTATTTAAGAATGGGCTCAAGCACGTTGTTTTCGGTGATTTTCATCTGGCTGCGAATCTGCTTGTGGCAGCACGGCGACACAATTATAAGTTTAGCGTCGGATTTGATACCCATATAGATAGCGTCGTCAGTGGCGGTGTCGCAAGCGTGGAGTGCTATAAGGATGTCCACATTGTCGGCCTTGAAATCGTTGATGTTGCTCTGAACGAATTTCAATCCGCTGAACTGTGATTTCTGAGCAAGGTTGTTGCCGAATTTCACAAGGTTTTCCTGTGTTTCCACGCCCTGCATCATCACGTTCATCTCCCTTACGTTGGTGAGATAGTCGTAAGTGGCGAAAGTGAGATAGCCCTTGCCGCTTCCGTTGTCGATGATATTGAGGGGTTTGCAATCTTTATAGCAATCGTAGAACGAGTCGATAATTTCCACGAATTTTTCTACCTGTTTGTATTTTGCGCTCATGCTCGGCACCAATTCGCCCTTGTTGTCGGTGATACCCAGCGATTTGAGGTATACGCTGTTTTTGGTGTCGATGCGGCGTTGCTTGGTGTTGTCGTGTTCGCCATCGGCTGCCTCGGTAAATGTAGGTTTCTTGGCATACAACTTGGGCACGCGCTTGTTGTTGTACTTAAGCTCGATGTCCTCTTTTGTTGTGAACAGGTTGATGTCGAGAAAGTTGCTGCCGATAATGGCTTGAAGCTGTGTGATGGCTTCTTCCACCGAGAAGTTTTTGGTGACGTCGTTGCGGTTGTACTTGTAAACAAATTGCAGATGAGGCTGACCGTCGAGTTCGACGTACCTTACCACTATTTTGTTCATTTCTTGGTTTTCAAGTACTCTCTTAGCTAAGATGAGTTTTACAAAAGTCTTTTTGTATACGGACGAACTTACTTTGTCTGTAAATTCTTTTACTACGTTGTCCATGGTTTGTATGTGTTGTCTTTTTTAAATTAGGTTTTATAAATATGTCATTAATGTATTACGCAAAAATCAAGCCGTAGTTTCTTTTTTTTATCATTTTATTTGTCTTCCCACACAAATTCTGCTCTGAACATCGGTTTTTTGTCGTGGTTTTGCATTTCAATCATTGTGATGTCGCCTTCCTGTTTAGAATAGAGGGTTACTTCCTGATTGTATAGCACTTCGCTCATATAGTTTACGTCGGCGGCAACGAGCTTTTTGGTGTCGTGAATCTCTATTCCTGCCATGTCCATTGCCATCTCTATGTATCGCATACTATAAAGGTGTCGGTTGATATCTATGTCGGAATATCTTACAGTGTGGTTGTGAACGCTGTCGGGATTGTCGATAGCAAATCTCAGGTGCTTGTATTTTTCCACCTGGGCGTCGCCAGAAACGATATCCTGTATCTGAGGCAGCACGTCGGTAATAAAAGTGGGACGGCGTGTGCTGCGGTTGATGATAAGCCATTCTGTTGATACTCCGGCAATGGTTTCGCCGTTTTGCTCCACAATAAAGTCGCGCTTGCAAGCCAGACGGGATAGCTCTGTAATCTTGGTAGTTACCTTGATATTGCTGTTGATTTTCGGAAGCCGTTTTATCTCGAAATGAATTCCGGTAACCACCCATGTGAGGTTCTTCTGGTTGAGGATGTCGATGCTTGTTTTTAAATCGATGGCGTGCATCCCGGCAGTGTCGAGAATAAAATTGCCAAGAGAGGCAAGGCTTATTTCTCCGTTGATGTCTGTGTCTTTGTGAGTTACACGGTATTCGTTGCTATATGTCTGTTTCATTTGTGGTTTGCTAATTTTGGTACAAATATAGTAATATTTTGTAAAATGCGTTATTTTAAATAATTTTGCCCGCTCGATTTTTTTGGGCTGATTTTTGTAAGTAGAAAACTTTGACAATAAAATTGGATAAAAATTTTAAACTTGAGAACATTTTTTAAACATATTGGCATGAGGATAGTTATTCTGTTGGTTTTAATGACCATTCCTTTTGTGGAATGCGCCTACGCCAAGATTGACCCTGAAATTGTCAAGTTAGAAAAACAACTGTCCAAGGTTAAGAACAGCAGCGAGAAGGTGAAATTGCAGATAAACATTGCCCGCAGGTATCTGCTCACCAAGAACGCCAAGTGCGACGAGTATTGCCGGGCGGCTATCAAACTTGCTGAACGAAACAAACTTGACGTTTTGAAAGCTGACGCTTTAAGCGTGCAGGGCGACTATTTTTATCGAATAAAAAAATATTCTAAAGCCGCTTCGTCGTTTCTTGCCGAATATAACTTGCGCAAGAGCCACAAACAAATAAGGTTGCAAGCCAATGCCGCTTACAATCTGGGGTTGTGCTATTCAAAAATGTCCTATCCATCTGGCGGATACAAAAAGAGCAAGAAGTTTATGGAAGAAGCGTTGTCGCTTGCTAAGAGATTGAAAGATAAAAATTTTGAAGAGACCATTGCTGAGCAGCTCTACTTGATGGCTTACAATCAAGGCAAATACAAAGATGCCACAGAGTATATCAAAAACAATCTGCAAGGCACCAACGCCGAACTCCGACACGATATCAAAGAATTGCAAGACAGCGTTATAGAGTTGGACTCTACAATTGTGGTAAAGGATTCTCTTATATCCGTGATGCTTGAAGAGAACGCAAAACTCGACACCACTATTGAGCGTAACCGTCAGGAACTCACCAACCTTACCAAAAACCAGCTTATCAGTCTGATAGAGTTAGACCGCAAGGAAGAAGAGCTTTATCATAAGCAGAGCGAAATCGAACGCCGCAATCTTACTATTGCTATTATTATAACGGTGTCGGTGTCGCTGTTGCTGATACTGCTGCTGCTTTGGCGTCGCTATGCCGAGAAGAAAAAACTCAACTCTGCCCTCACCGAGCGCAACAAGGTGATAGCCGAGCAGAATGTTGAGATCAACTCCAACCTTAAGATTATCAACCAGAAAAACCGCGACATCACCGACAGTCTCAACTATGCTGGCAAAATTCAGAAGTCGTTGCTGCGAAACTTTGCTAACTATTCGAGCCTTTTGTCGGGATACTTTATCTTGTATCTGCCAAAGGATATAGTAAGTGGCGACTTTTATTGGGGTCATCAGGTGGGCTCTAAGTTTGTGTTTACAGTGGGCGACTGTACCGGACACAGTGTTCCTGGCGCATTTATGAGTATGCTTGGAATCTCGCTTCTAAACCAGATAGTGGGTCAGCAGCATATTATCAAGGCGTCGGAGATATTGGAGCAGATGCGTATTTCGGTGAAGCTCAACCTTGGACAGAGCGGCGACAACGAGGAGGAGGCAAAAGACGGAATGGACATGGCAATGTGCGTATGGGATATGGAGCAGGGCACAATAAATTATTCAGGAGCTTACAACCCAATGTTTTGGGTTAGGGCGGGACAGCTCTCTATCCTTAATCCCGAAAAATGTCCTGTGGGCATACACGCCAAGGAGCTCGATTTTACCGACCAGTATATCGAAGTAAAGAAAGGCGACCGTATATATCTCTTTTCCGACGGATACGCCGACCAG
The DNA here is from genome assembly GCA_017960885.1 of Bacteroidales bacterium. Classification (GTDB taxonomy): domain Bacteria; phylum Bacteroidota; class Bacteroidia; order Bacteroidales; family UBA3824; genus UBA3824. The sequence continues at coordinate 13,704 of JAGCYI010000168.1, read as the reverse complement.
TTTGGCGGACCGAAATTCGAAAAGTTCAAACTTGCTCGTTTTAAGAAACTTCTTGCCGAAACAAGCCACCTGCCGGTGCTTCGACAATATGATAAATTGGAGTCCGCATTTAGGGATTGGAAGCAAGATATGGTGCAAATTGACGATGTTTGCGTATTAGGTTTGGAAATTTAGAAAAAAAATGCTTTTGGCTATTGATTTTTTGCCAAACAAAATTTATATTTGCATTGTAAAATTTGTGTACTTCGTTAAGAAAACATAAATTTGCAAAAATAATTACAGGTGAACCTTAGAAAGCGATAAATAAATATAATAGGACATGGAAAACATTCATATTTCAGGGTCGCACGACGGCTATTTTGTTCCGACTGTGGATTTCAACTATCAGAATGGCGTATGCGAAATTTCCGGAGAATCGTTTCTTGAAGAGACGAACGTATTTTATGCGCCCTTAATCAATTGGATTAGGGAATATACGCAAACCGGTCTTCCGCTCACATTCAACTGCAAGTTGACATATTTCAACACGAGCTCCACAAAAAGCCTGCTCGATATATTTAAGATTATAAAGAAATATGACTCCGATGGCGGAAAGGTAACAGTTAACTGGTATTACGACAACGAAGATCTCGACCTCGAAGAGGCTATTCAAGATTATATTTCTGATACCGGTCTGAAAATTAATATGAAGACATTCTAAAGCAGTGCGGCTGCTTTGATATTGCACGGTGGTAGGTGTGGTGTAGCCGTACCTGTTGTCGTGTCTATATTTGTTTAATGACTTACAAATTTGTTGATACAGTCTAAGTAAGCCTCAACGGTGGCCACCACCACATCGGTGTTGGCGCTGAATCCATAGTATAGCCGTCCCTCGTTTTCCACCTGTATATGCACCTTGCAGATGTCGTCGCTGCCCTTGTTGATGCTCTGTATCGTAAGTTCTTTCATCTGCATCTGCCTGTTCGATAATATTTTTTTTATTGCGTTGATGGCGGCGTCAACCGGTCCGTTGCCTGTGGCGCAAGCTTCAAATTTTTCCCCTGCTATATTTAGTCCTATACTTGCCACGGGTTTTATGCCAAAACCCGATGTAAACTGCAAAAACTCTAATTTAATATGGTGATTGTGCTTGCGGTCGATGCCGGCAAGTATCATTAGGTCGTCGTTGTTGATTTCTTTCTTTTTGTCGGCAAGTTGCAAAAACTTCTGATAGATGTTGTCTAACTGTTCGTTTTCGTACTTGATGCCGAGCGATGAGAAACGGTGTTTCAGCGCCGCTCTTCCGCTGCGTGCTGTGAGCACTATCGAGTTGTCGTCGATACCCACATCGTTGGGGTCAATTATCTCGTAGGTGCTTTTGTTTTTAAGCATTCCGTCCTGATGTATTCCCGACGAATGGGCAAAGGCGTTGCGTCCCACAATAGCCTTGTTGGGCTGCACGGGCATGTTCATAAGGCTCGACACCATTCGGCTTGTGGGATAGATTTTCTGAGTGTTGATGTTGGTCTGTAGGTCGAGGTAGGGGTGACATTTTAGAATCATCGCAATCTCCTCCAAGGCGGTGTTGCCTGCGCGTTCGCCTATGCCGTTGATTGTTACCTCCACCTGGCGCACACCGTTCAGTATAGCCTCCATAGTGTTGGCTGTGGCCATTCCAAGGTCGTCGTGGCAGTGGCACGAAACCACCACTTTGTCTATGCCCTTTACGTTTTCAAACAGGTACTTGATCTTGTCGCCAAACTGCTGCGGCAGACAGTATCCGTTGGTGTCGGGAATGTTCACCACAGTGGCGCCCGCCTTTATTGCCGCCTCTATCACACGGGCAAGGTATTCGTTGTCGGTGCGACCTGCGTCTTCGGCGTAGAACTCCACATCTTCCACAAAGGTTTTAGCATATTTTACCGCACGGACAGCCGTTTCGAGAATCTCCTCGCGATTAGAATTAAATTTATACTTTATATGGTTGTCGGATGTGCCTATGCCGGTATGTATGCGCTTGTGCTTGGCGTATTTTAGAGCCTCGGCTGCTATGGTTATATCTTTTTCGATGGCGCGTGTAAGTGCGCAGATTATTGGCCACGTTACCGATTTTGAAATCTCTACCACAGAATTAAAGTCACCAGGACTTGATACAGGGAATCCCGCTTCAATGATGTCGACGCCGAGTTGCTCGAGCTGTTGCGCCACTTGTATTTTTTCCACGGTGTTGAGCTGGCAGCCGGGCACTTGTTCACCGTCGCGGAGCGTGGTGTCTAATATGTATATTTTGTTGCTTTGCATTTTTTATTTTTTAATGGTGCAAAGTTAAAAACTATCCGATATTTAAACAAATAGAGTTTCTTTGCACGATCATCCTTTTTATTTATTTTGAAGGAGATACACTTTATATATTTTCTTTTTTTATAGTTGATATCAAATTTTGTTCCATTGAGAAGGCTGTTGTTCTGCCCCTCACTCATATTGTGGTACTAACCGTTTATTATTTTGTTTGGAAAGAATGGGCGTTGCATTGGTAAGGCTTTTTTTCTGTTTGTTAATACCTAAGACGATTGTTCTTGAATAAAAACTTCTATAAATTATGGCATATTTAGATATATTTTCCTTAATTGTTGTTTGTTTAGGCGATTTTTTCCACAGTTTCTACTTTTGTGCTGTGATAAATCAAATCAAAACAGAAGAAAATGAATAAAGAACTTTCAAATAATCACCCTTGTTTTGGACCAAATGCCAACAACCTCGGACGTATTCACCTGCCGGTAAGTCCTGCGTGCAATATCGGTTGCCGATTCTGCCACAGGGTTTTAAACGACACCGAAAATCGTCCGGGCGTTACGGCTAAGGTCATCACTCCCGAACAGAGTATCGACGTACTCAAAAAAGCGTTGAAACTCTGTCCACAAATACGTGTAGCGGGCATTGCAGGTCCGGGCGATACTCTTGCCACAAATGCAGCATTAGAGACCTTCCGCCTTGTGGGGAAAGAGTTTCCGCAGTTGCTTAAATGTATGAGTACCAATGGATTGCTCCTCAACGAAAAAGCCGACGAGGTGATTGACGCAAAGATAGATTCGCTCACTGTAACAGTCAACGCCGTTGACCCCGAAATTGAGGCGCAACTCAACAAATTTGTAATCTACCACGGCAAAAAATACGACGCTCTCGAAGGTGCAAAAATTCTAATAGCCAATCAGTTGGAAGGTATCCGCAAAGTGGCTGCAAGTGGAATCACTGTTAAGGTAAACACCGTTCTTGTGCCGCGCATCAACGGCAGCCACATTGGCAAAATTGCCGAAACTGTTTCAAAACTTGGAGCAACGATTTACAACATTATTCCGCTGATACCTACATTTGAACTCAAAGACGAGAAAGCACCGTACTGTTTTCAGATAGAACAGGCACGCAAAGATGCCGAAAAATTCATTGGAGTTTTCCGTCATTGCAACCGTTGCCGTGCCGACGCTGTGGGCGTACCCGGAAAGTCGGAATTTTCAAAGGAAGTTTACACACAAGTTTTTGCCACCAATGACACATTCTCCCACGCATAACAAGACGATTTTCAGGGTTGCGGTGGCGTCTACCGACGGCTATACCGTTGATACCCACTTTGGTAGGGCGTGCGATTTCTACATTTACCAATATTTGGTAGATGAATGGATTTTTGTAGAAAAACGCACCGTCAACCCCGTTTGTCAAGATGGTCAACATTCCATAGCGGCAATGCAGAAAAACGTGATGCAATTCAAAGATTGTCAATACATTGTAGCATCCAAAATCGGCACTGGCGCAATGTCCACAATCCAATCACAAGGCATTACCGCAATGGCACTTCCGATGGACATCAACGACGCTTTGGAAAAGGTGTATACGTATCACGAGATACAGAATTTGTTTGAATAATTTCAATAAAAACTGCAAAACTCCACTTTATTTGCTGCATTATTCCACCGCCAATTATTTCTCCAAAAACAAACTAATCCCGAATTTTGCCCCATAAAAAGTTTTGAAAAATGACACATCTCAACGAATTAGAAGCGGAATCAATTTATATTCTGCGCGAAGTGGCTGCGCAGTTTCAACGTCCGGCAATATTGTTTTCGGGCGGAAAGGATTCCATTGTGGTAACATACTTGGCTTACAAGGCGTTCTATCCTGCCAAATTGCCGTTTCCGTTGGTGCATATCGACACGGGACACAATTTTCAAGAGACTCTCGACTACCGCGACGAACTTGTAAAACGTCTCAATGCCGAACTCATTGTAGGCTCGGTTCAAAAGAGCATCGACACCGGTCGCGTAAAGGAAGAAACAGGTTACAACGCATCGCGCAATGCCCTGCAAACCACCACGTTACTCGACACAATTGAGGAATACAAATTTGACGCTTGCATAGGCGGAGCACGCCGCGACGAGGAGAAAGCCCGCGCCAAGGAACGCATTTTTTCGCACCGCGACGAATTTGGACAGTGGAACCCCAAAAACCAACGCCCCGAACTTTGGAACATCTTCAACGGCAAGAAAAATATGGGCGAACATTTCCGCGTGTTCCCCATCTCAAATTGGACCGAAATGGATGTTTGGCAGTACATCTACCGCGAAAACATTCCGCTGCCGAGCCTCTATTACACCCACACCCGCAAATGTTTTTTCCGTGATGGACAGTGGCTTGCCGCTGAACCGTGCATCAAACGCCGTCCCGAAGAAGAAGTGGTAGAAAAGCAAGTCCGCTGCCGCACCATTGGCGACATCACTTGCACAGGCTTAACGCTTTCCGCTGCTCACTCCATCGAAGACATCATTGCCGAAACCGCCGCAACCCGCGTAACAGAGCGAGGCGGTCGTGCCGACGACAAACGCAGCGAAACGGCGATGGAAGATAGGAAAATTAATGGATATTTCTAATAATTTTTTATAAAGTAAAATCCCGCCGCAAGGAAAAATTTTTTCTGCGGCGGGATTTGTTTTTTTAACGTTACACAATTCCCTATCCCTCTGTCTCGGATAGTTTTATTTCTGGTATAATAAAATCATTACTATTCAATGAATTATCCAACTGATAAAACATACAATAGTAAATTGGCTGATAGGTTATGCCATCTTTTTGATACACTTCGCGGGCATTACTTAGCACCACGGCATTATGAATGTTATAGTCGGACGTATTTATAAAATTATCAAGCGCACTATGCACTGTATAATCCTTGCCCGATTTGATTTCAAGAGGTAGCACGGTAAGATTTGTATAGTTGTCAACAAGAAAATCTACTTCGCCTTTTTGCTTGTTGTCGTAATAATGCAGAGGAAATCCGTGGGAGTGAAGTTCCTGAGCCACAACAGATTCATAAACAGAACCAAGGTTTACGCTGTTTTCGTCTTTCAAAACAGCATTGATATTGTTGCCGTACAGCAAATACGTCAACAACCCGACATCATTCAAATATAGTTTCAAAAGGTTTTTGCTTTGAGATTCCAACAGTGGAAATTTTGGATTGCTGATGGCCTGAACCGACAGCACGATACCCGAATTTGTAAGATATTCAAACTCATCGGCATAGTCGCTGAATTGTTTATGCCCCGCCGTAGTTTCGATTCGTTTTACCACAATACGCTTTTTCTTGTTCTCCATATTCGACGGTATCAAATCATATATCTTTCTGATAACGAGTTTTTTATCCTTGTCGTACTGCGAAGCGTCAACACGATAGAGTGCGTGAATATCTCGGTGAATATTTCTGACGTGGGCTATATTCCTGTTTTCCAAAAACTTATTGATAGCCTCGGGCATCCCGCCTACAAGAAGATAAAGTTTGAATTGCTGCAACATATAATTGTGGAGCGACTCGTTGAGAGCCTCACCTGCGATAAATTTTTGGCGAATACCTTCGATAGTTTCTTCGCCACAGCCCATAGCAAGTAGAAACTCCTCAAAATCAAGTGGATACATTTCATCTATCGCTATGCTTCCAATAGGCACAGAGGCGGTTTGTGCAAGGGCTACGCCAAGTTGCGAACCACTCGCTATATACGTGTAGCGGCTTTCTTGATTTAAAAATTTCAACATTGTCATCAAATGAGGATAACTTTGAATCTCATCAAGAAACACAAGCGTATTCTCTTTGCGACCCAACCTGTTGCCTGCCAACGCTCCCAACTGCATATAAAAATCGTTGGTTGTTTTAACGTCGGCAAAAATACGCATACCTTCGGAATCTTCTTTTAGGTTGATTTCTACATAGTTGCGAAATATTTTTTTACCAACATATCTTATCAGGTACGATTTCCCAATCTGTCGTGCACCGTTAACAAGCAATATTTTGTGAGGCTCGTTAAGTAAAAAATCCTCAATCCTATGCACAAATTTTCTGTAAAGCATAATTATCAAGTTTATTTGCCGCAAATATAACTAATAATAATCATTTTTCAAACAAAAATCGGGACTTTTTCTGTGAATTTTAAGGTATAAATCGGGACTTTTTCCGAAAATTTAGAGGTAAAAATCGGGACTTTTTCTTAAAGAAATCCCCCAAAAACTGCAATTCTCCATTTTTTTTAATGTAATCTTGCACCGTCGAAAATGCCGTAAGAAAAACAATTATGCCGAAATTTGCGCCGTAAAACAATGCATAATTCATAATGCATAATTCATAACAATTATGACACAAAACGGATATTTAGATATGCAGTTGCTCCGCTTTTCGACGGCGGGCAGCGTTGACGACGGAAAATCTACCCTCATTGGCAGACTTTTGTACGATTCTAAGTCGATTTTTGAAGACCAACTCGAAGCCGTGGAACAGGCATCAAAAAGTCGTGGTAATGAAGAGGTTAACCTTGCTCTCCTTACCGACGGTCTCAAAGCCGAGCGCGAACAGGGCATCACTATCGACGTGGCTTACAGATATTTTGCCACTCCAAAACGCAAATTTATTATCGCCGACACTCCGGGACACATTCAGTACACCCGAAATATGGTTACAGGTGCTTCTACGGCAGATTTGGCGATAATCCTAATCGACGCACGACACGGTGTAATGGAGCAAACCATCCGCCACTCGTTTATTGCCTCGCTCCTCGGAATCCGCAATATTGTGGTGTGTATCAACAAGATGGACTTGGTGGATTTTTCTAAGGAGGTTTACGACAAGATTATAGCCGACTACAACATAATGTCGAAACACCTTGATATTCCGGCAGTTGACTTTATTCCCATCAGTGCCAAAAACGGCGACAATGTGGTTAACAAATCTGAAAACACCCCTTGGTACACCGGCAAACCGCTTTTGGAATATTTGGAAACTGTTGAAATCAAAAAGTCTGATAATCAGGGCTTCCGAATGGCTGTGCAGTACGTTGTTAGACCAATTAGCGACAAGTTCGCCGATTTTCGCGGATATTCGGGACGCATTGCGCAGGGCGTTATCAAAGAGGGCGACAAGGTAAAAATCCTTCCGTCGGGTTTGACGTCCACTGTTAAAGGTATTTACAACGGCAAAGACCAACTTCCCGAAGCGCAGGAAGGCGAATCGGTTGACATCACTCTCACCGACGACATCGACATCTCTCGCGGCGACTTTTTGGTGTCCGACGACGCCAACATTCCGCAAGTGGGCAATCAGTTTACGCTGAATATCTGTTGGTTTAACCCCTCGCCGATGCAACTCCGCAAAAAATACATCGTCCGCCACGCCACACAAGAGGTTCAGGGCTTGTTTACGGCGATAGATTTCCGCGTTGACATCTCCACCCAAGAAAAACTTTCGGGCGTCAACGAACTGCAACTCAACGACATCGCACAAGTACAACTCAAAACCGCCCAACCCTTGATTTTTGAAAGTTACTACAAAAACAAAGTAACAGGTTCGCTGATATTCGTTGACCCGTTCACGTTTGAGACTGTGGGTGCGGGGATGATTTTGTAGTAATTTCCCAAAAAAGGAAGATAACTTTTTGCTCCCATTCCAAAATAATTTAGTAACTTTGCCATTTAAAAAACTTTTTTGCGTATGGCAAAGTTATTTTCAGAGGCAACAAGGGTTCAGATACCGGCGATTTTGCACCTTATGCGGTTGGGTTACAAGTATTTGCCTGTGGTAACGGAATACGACCACAAGACTAATATCTTAACCGATGTGTTCAAGGAGTGTGTGCAAAAACTCAATCCCGGTATTGCGGCGCAAGAGATTGAAATCTTGCGCAACGACCTTGTGCGCATTGCCAACAATGATGACCTCGGGCGCGAATTTTACAAGAAAATCAACGCCACATCGGGAATCAAAATCATTGATTTCGACAATCCCGACAACAACCAATGGCACTGCACCGCCGAATTTACTTGCAAAAACGAGGAAACAGGCGACAATTTCCGCCCCGATAATTTATCTTACGCAGTCTTTGCCAATAACCTTTCTTCCTGATTAACTGCCGCTTCAATATCATTTAGCAACCGTATTAGGCTGTGCCCCATTGCATTTGCCAAATTTACAGGTACAGCATTACCGATTTGTTTGTATTGGCTTGATTCGTTACCAGCGAATTGCCAACTATCTGGAAATGTCTGAATACGAGCGTATTCACGCACTGTCAGTGGTCGGGTTTCCAACGGATGACAACGTTCAGTTTGTTTTTGTGCAGGTGCACAAGTCAGCGTCAAAGAAGGTTCATCTAATGAAAGACGGCGAGCCATTCCTGTCTTTCCTCCTTCAAGATGGAAACTACCTTTCATATATTCTCGCTGCAATTCTTCGGGAAGATTTCGCCAATTGCCGCCCATAGGAACTTGTGAAAGAATTTCGGCTTTCCTTTTCGGATATTTTTGTCCCGAACTTTGCGGAACATCACTATCAAAAAGTTCTCCTTTGTAAAAAGTATCTCGCAAGGTCATTACCCTATGATATGGGCTGGGCCAATAAAATTTTACCAAATCTGCCAAATCCTTCCGAATTCCGACAAGAAAAATTCGTTCCCTTTTTTGTGGAACTTTGTACATAACGGCTTTCAAAACCCTTGGCGGGACGAGGTAATAGCCCAAATCGTCAATTATTTGTGAAATGACTTTAAATGTCTTTCCGTTGTCGTGAGTAACAAGTCCTTTGACATTTTCACCAAGAAAAACTTTTGGCTGCGTTTCTTTGATAGCGCGTGCAAGTTCAAAAAAAAGTGTACCCCTTGCGTCTTCAAAGCCTTTTTGATTGCCAGCATACGAAAACGCCTGACAAGGGAAACCACCTGAAAGAAAATCAATTTTGCCTTTGTATGGTGTGAAATCAAGGTCGTGTATATCACATTCTGCAACTGCCGTGTCTTTGAAATTCAGTCGTAAAGTTTCACAGGCATCTTTGTCAAACTCATTAAGTAACACGTGATTGAACCCCGCTTTATGCAGACCGAGCGCAAGCCCGCCAGCACCGGCAAAAAGTTCAATTGAATTGAATTTCCTGACAGGTTTTATATTTTCCTCAGTTTCCCAAGAGGATTGAGACATCTGTTGTATTTCGGGAAATGGCAATTTGTGCAAGTCAAAATACGAGTATGAATTATCAGATTTCAGCGGAGAAATTTTGCCGCACTTGACCCAAGAATCCACTGTTGAATTTGAAACGCCTAAAACACTCGCCAAATTGGTTGAATTGATAATTGTCATTTTTTTATAAGTTTTGAAATCCCTCGTATGTTTTGAAAGAAAGTAAGTAAAGACTTTTGAGTATGTCTGTCGATATATCGTTGAGTTCGTCAAAAACTGTGTTGGTGCTTTGGACTATGTCGCCTTCATTAATGACATCATCAATAATTGTTGGCAAAATCGTACACAACTTTTTGAACGCCTCTCTGTCTCCGAATACAAGTTCATAAAACTTATCCATAGAGATTCTGCGTATTTTGTTATGTGTGTACTGTCTGCCATCAACAGAAACAGTCCACTCTATGTCTTGTGATTTTTTGGCAATAACCTCAACCAAGTAACAAGTTGCCCTGTCGTCTTCCAAAAGTTTTTTCTGCATTTTGAGATATGTCTTTTGAGAAGACGCAGAGTTCATAGTATTGTGTTTGTTTTTAACTTCACAGAAAATATGTCTTGTATGGTTTGTAACATCAAAACCATCGTCAGCACCATTTGCGGGAACTTCCCATCCGTTTCCTGCAAGCCGAAAAATGTTTTGGTGGAAATATCCGATGTTGTTCGAGTTCGTTTTGTCAATCTGCCTTATACATTCAGATTCAATGGTTTCACGTATCGACTGCCGGTAAACCTTAGAGTCAAAGGTTAGTTTTATCGGGTCGATAAGATTCTTGTTGAATGATTCCAAATTTATATTGTAGCGGTATTTTAAAACAGTTTCCTTGACGTGATTATAAATCTGTTCGTCAGTTAAATACCCTAAATTGTATGAGTTCATAATTATGCGTTATTAGTTTTTGCAAAGTTACGTATTTTTTTTTGATTTTATAAAGTTATTTCTGAAATATTTTTTTAGGGTCTTTGTTCTCCATAAAAGTAGAAGTAATAACAGAGACTTTATCGTAAAACTATTGTATGTGTTGACTTTCTACGCGAAAAAGGATTCCAAGGACGTTGCCGACACCAAAGCAAAAATCAACTATATGTAGTCCGTTATGGCAAAAATCCGTGAGATTAACCGCGCAAACGAAAACCTCAAAAGCAAATACAATCAAGATGAGCGTTTTGTGCGCATACACAAGCGCATTGCCGAAGAAAACGCCAAACGCATCATCACCAAGGCTCGCCCCATTATTTCCGACAAGGAATATGTGATAGCCGAAGGCCTCAACCGCTTGAAAGAATGGATAGATCGAATGATTTTTTTCAAACACGACATTTTGAAAAACGAAGCCGCTTTCAATCAAGACGTGCTTGCCGAGGTAAGCAAAAAACTCTTTGAGTTTAATATAACTGCCAATATCGACGACCGCAAGTTTATTCAAAGGTCGATTGCAAACGAATATTATGCTCAATACAATCAGATGATTTTTAACACACAACGTATATACTAATGGACATCAAAGAACGCACCGTAAACCTCATAGATTCGCTCAAAGCCGTTTGTGGCAACGCAGGACTTGGCAACGATGGAAACGAATACAAGATTATCACCGAGATATTTTTGTATAAGTTTCTCAACGACAAGTTTGCATCTCAAATAAAGAAAAACCTCAAATATGGCGCCCGCATTTCAAACGCCGAAAAATGGGATGCCGAATACGACACTTTCACCGACGACGAGGTGGAAGACCTTTGGTCGTATATGGACCACAATACGCCGAGACTGCGTCCCGAACACACTTTGGGACACCTTTACAACGCCTGCAATCAAAAAGAATTTGGCGACACTCTCGACGGCACTCTCCTCGCAATTGCCAATATCAACGCCGACATTTTTTCGATGGCAAGCGTTGGCGAAACCAAAATCACTATCTTTGAGCGCGTTACAACATTGATACAAGAAGTGGAACAGCGCGACAATTTTGCAAAGGCGTTGGTCTCAAAACTTGCCGACTTCAATTTTGAGGATGTCTTTGACCAAAAATACGATTTCTTTTCGGATATTTTTGAATACCTTATCAAAGACTACAACACGGCGGGCGGCGGCAAATACGCCGAATATTTCACGCCAAAATCTATCGCCGCCATCATTGCACGGCTTTTGGTGGACGACGACGCTCAACTCACAAGCAAAACCTGTTACGACCCAACGGCGGGTTCGGGCACTTTGTTGATTGCATTGGCGCACCAAATCGGCACCGACAGATGCACAATTTTTAGCCAAGACATCTCGCAAAAATCGTCGCAGATGCTCCGCCTCAACCTCATACTCAACGACCTTGTTGACAGTATTCAAAACATCGTAAAGGGCAACACTCTCACCAATCCCGCCCACAAAAACGCCGACTCCACACTCCGCAAATTTGATTTTGTGGTATCCAATCCGCCGTTTAAACTCGATTTCTCCGATTACCGCGAAACCATAGCCACCGACAAATTCCGTTTTTGGGCGGGCGTGCCGTCTGTCCCTGCCAAGAAAAAAGAGTCGATGGCGATATACACGTGTTTTATTCAGCACGTGGTCAACTCCATAAAAACGGGCGGCAAGGGCGCGATTGTTATCCCCACGGGCTTCATCACAGCCAAATCGGGCATCGAAAACAAGATTCTCCACCGCCTTGTTGACGACCATATTGTTTCGGGCGTGGTGTCGATGCCGAGCAACGTGTTTGCAAACACCGGCACAAATGTTTCGGTGCTGTTTTTCGACAAAAACCCAAAGTCCGATTCCTACAAAGTAATCCTTGTGGACGCATCGAAACTCGGCGAAGAGTACAAAGACGCCAACGGACTCAAAAAAGTGCGCCTCCGCGACGACGAAATCGAAACCATCGTATCCACATTCCGCCAAAAACGCGCCGTAGAAGATTTTTCTGTGTCGGTAACATACTCCGAAATCAAAGAAAAAGGCTACGTATTGAGCGCGGGACAATATTTCGACATCAAGATAGAATACGTTGACATCACCGCCGACGAGTTCAACGCCCAAATGCAAGCCGACACACAAGACCTCGCCTCGATGTTTCAACAGAGCCGCAGTTTGGAAGCCGACATAATGCAACAGTTGCAGTCGCTGAGGTTTGCGGCAGAATAAGTATTTTGAAGGAACAGATTTTTTGAGTAACTTTGCGTCCACAGTGCGGACGCAATTGAATTGCGCACACACTGTATGCGCAATCCACAGAAAACAAAATCAACATTTTGCACTCACTGCGTACAAAATTATGAAATAATGAAGATGCACTTGAAATCACAATTTGTGACTTCAAGTTACCGAGCAAAACTCGGCAACTGACACAATGTTAATATAACTATGGCACAGAACGAAATAGCGATACACAACACAGAAAGTCTTAAAGATAAAATCTACACCATTCGCGGCGTGCAGGTGATGCTCGATAGCGATTTGGCGGAGATATATGGCTATGCCACAAAGGCTTTTAATCAGCAAGTAAAAAACAATATTGAGCGATTTGATGATGATTTTCGCTTTCAATTGACCGAAGACGAAACAAATTATTTGCGGTCAAAATTTTTGACCGCAAATATTAGTTCTATGAGTAGAAGTTTGCCATACGCCTTTACAGAGCAAGGCATTTATATGCTAATGACTGTTTTAAAAGGTGATTTGGCAGTAGCACAAAGCAAAACGCTCATAAGACTTTTCCGTGAGATGAAGCATTTCGTACAAAACAATATGCTTTTGTTTGACGAAATTGCTTCCATAAAACAACATCAGTTGAATACAGACAAGCGTGTTGACGAACTTTTCACCCTTTTAGACAAGTACAATGTAAAAGACACTCAGGGCATTTTTTATCAGGGTCAAATCTTCGACGCATACGCCAAATTTCAAAGTTTCATTGCACAAGCGCAAACCGAAATCATACTCATCGACAATTACGTGGATGTTTCGGTGCTTGAACGTCTCGCAACCAAAAACAGCGGAGTTGCCGTAACCATCTACACCTCCAACAACGCCAAAATTACCGCGCAAGACATCCAAAACTTCAACGCTCAATATCCGCCGCTTACGGTGCATTACACCACCAATATGCACGACCGGTTTTTAATCATCGACCATAAAATTCTCTACCATATCGGCGCGTCGCTCAAAGATTTGGGCAAAAAATGTTTCGCATTCGACCT
>JAGCYI010000167.1 GCA_017960885.1 Bacteroidales bacterium | reverse complement strand
TTCTTTGTAGTGATACTGCTGCTCGTTATCCTGCTGCTTGTGGCAAAGGCAAAACTTCTGCCCTCAGGCAAGGTAAAAATCACTATCAACGGTGATAAAGAGGTTGAAGTAGAACAAGGCGGTTCGCTGTTGCAGACTCTCTCTACCGAGAAAATCTACCTTCCGTCGGCTTGCGGCGGCAAGGGTTCTTGCGGACAGTGCAAATGCCAAGTTGTTCAGGGCGGAGGCGAGATTTCGCCCACCGAAGTGCCCCATTTCACCCGCAAACAAATCAAAGACCATTGGCGTCTCGGCTGCCAAGTAAAGGTTAAAGGCGATATGGAAATCAAGGTGCCCGAGAGTGTTCTCGGCGTAAAGGAATGGCAGTGCAAGGTTATCTCAAACAAGAACGTTGCCACATTTATCAAAGAGTTCAAGGTGCAGTTGCCTCCCGGCGAGCACATGAACTTCATCCCAGGTTCGTACGCTCAGATCAAAATCCCAAAATACGACATCAACTACAACGATTTTGACCGCGACCTTATCAACAACGCCGAAGAAGGCAAGGTGTTCGTTCCCGCTTGGGAAAAATTCGGTCTTTTCGGCCTCCATCAGAAAAACGACACCGAAACCATCCGCGCTTACTCTATGGCCAACTATCCCGACGAGGGCGACATCATCACCCTTACCGTCCGCATAGCCACCCCGCCGTTCAAACCCAAACCGCAGGTTGGTTTCCAAGATGTTCCGTGTGGTATCGCATCTACATACATCTTCTCGCTCAAACCTGGCGACGTGGTAACAATGAGCGGTCCTTACGGCGACTTCCACCCGATTTTCGACTCAAAACGCGAAATGATTTGGGTAGGCGGTGGCGCAGGTATGGCTCCTCTCCGCGCACAGATTATGCATATGCTCAAAACTCTCCACACACGCGACCGCGAAATGCACTATTTCTACGGCGCAAGGGCTTTGGACGAAGTGTTCTTTATGGAAGACTTCCTCGCTTTGGAAAAAGAGTATCCCAACTTCCACTTCCACCTTGCTCTCGACCGTCCCGACCCGAAGGCCGACGAAAAAGGCGTTAAGTACACCGCAGGATTCATCGCTCCTGTTATGGGCGACACCTACCTCAAAGCGCACGAAGCACCTGAGGACATCGAATACTACCTCTGCGGACCGCCGATGATGGCCAAGACAGTTATCGACCTTCTCGACAGCCTCGGAGTAGAACAGAATATGATTCACTTCGACAACTTCGGAGGATAGTCCTTATTTGACAACATAAATTATGTTATATAAAAACGCCGGGCAGGATTGCCCGGCGTTTTTTTCTTTAACAGAAATGAAAGTTTCCTGGATTATATGCTGTCGGAAATATCCTGCGAGGTGATGAAAAGTGATTTTTGTTTTTCACCGATTTGGAGGTTGAATTTTGCGTTTACTTTTTCAGACACGCAGAGGTCGATAAGGGTCTTGTAGTTTTCGTCCTTGCCGGCAATGTCAACGAGGGTTTTGGCAAATTCTTTTACCGAGCCCTTGGTGGTGAATTGGTCAGAAACAAGGTCTAGTGCCATATACATTAGGCTTTCGCTGATTCCAAATTGGTCGAGATATTTTTTGAGATAATCGTCCTCGATTTTGAAGTCAAACACAAAAGTTTCGTCCTGATAGGTAACGCTGTTGAGCACAAAACCCTTGAATTGCCGAGACGGACATTTTGCGTTGATTTTTTCAGCCACGTTGTTCATCATCATATCGCGGCAGGAGTACAGCGGCATCAAAGCCAATAATGCGATTATCAAAATCGAAATGTAGCGGATTTTTGGTGTTGTCATTGTGTTTGGTTTTTGTTGTTTTTAAATGGGGTGTGATTGTGGGACAAAGATACGAACTTATACATAAAAAATCAAGCCGCGAGTTAAATCGCGGCTTGTTGCTATAAAAGAATTCTAAAATCTGCTATTTTTTATGTTTTTCTTCGGCTTGGGCGGCAGTGGCCATTTCTCTTTGCTCGTAAGCGGCTACGTGTTTGTGATGTTTTTCAGTGTGCTGTTTTGGTTTGAGCACTTTTCCGATTTTTCCCATGATTAAAATCTCCTATAATTTAAATAGTTATACATTTAATTTAGCGGAGTAGGGTTCGGTATCAATTGCCGGACTGCTCTGTTGTTCGTTAAAGCAATATTCAAACCCCGTGCCATACCCAAAAAAACGGACATATAGGCAGTTTTTAATGTCAAAACGGCATAAAATGGAAAGTGCGGCTAACTATGACAAAGTGTCAGCGAAAAATTGGCAGATTATTTTCCGCCGGCTTTCACGCTTTTCAACTCGCCCCTCACTGCGTCGCGAATCTCAATTTCAGATGCTGGCACCTTGCCGGTGATGAAGTCGGTATTGTTGAAGTTGGCGGTGTAGCGTTCGTAAAAGTCGGGGTCTTCCTGAGGAAGCACAAAACGCTTGTCGAATGTGCCGGTCTCGGGGTTGAAGTGCGCAAAATATGGTTTTGTGAATAATCTGTCGGGATATTTTGAGCCTGTAACAAGCCACTTTCCGTTGTGGCTCCAATTGTGGTTGCTTTCCGACGAATTGCTGTTGATGCCTTCGGGACGGGTTATCTGCTTGGTTGTCAGGTCGTAAAGCCAAATGTCGGATTCTTGGTTAAACGGCATAAAGTATCCTCTTTCACCCATAGTGTAGGCTATGTAACGTCCACAGGGCGAGGGTTTTGGATATGTGATGCTGCCGCCTGCCGCACTGTCGGTGAGCAGAGTGTCTACATTGCCCCAAACATCGGTTTCGGCGTTGTATTTTATGCTAAAAAGGCTGTAACGCAGCGATGTGTCGGTTTCGTCACCTTCGGCACGTTTTGGTGCGCTAATATAATAAAGTGTGCCGCCGTCGGGACTCCACGCCGGAAAGTTTTCAAGTTTTTCGGTGGTGAGAGCCTTGCAGGTGCTCACGGTCTCGGTGTTCATATTCATGATTACTATATCTGATTCACTGTCAGCAACATAAATGCGTTTTTCTAAATCGTTGTGAAACCGCTGCCATATTTTGTTTACCGACATTGCGATGATGTATCCGTTTGGATTCCACGACGAATATACTCCGCCTGATATTATGGAATCGGTTTTTGTGTTGTATTTCTGCAACTTGCCGTTCCATAGAATTGTGGTTCCAGGATTGAATTTTCGGGCATGGAACAACATTTTGTCGGGACTTTGTTTGCAAAAAGTGTGGCAGTTGATACACGCCTTGTCGATAGCAGTGTTTTCTATAATTGCCTCGCAGTCAAAACTTTCGGTTGAACGTTGGTATAGTCCCATTTTCGACCACGAAACATATCCTGTCTCAATGTTTCGATAAGCCACATAGGAGTCGATGCTGTCGGGCGTAACAAACTGATAGAACGGAAGATACCTGTAACAAACGCCCAAAGAGTCAGTAATATAGGCTGTAAATTTCAATGTGTCGCCAATGTGGTTTTTCAAAAGAGTTTTCCATTCCGAAACATCCCAAATGAGTTTGCCCTTGTTGCAATATTCTTTTATAACTCCTTGTTTTGTAGATATTTCTATCATTTCGAGCGTACCTTTTGCCGCTTTGAAATTCAGCGGTGCGATATTTACTGGTATCACAATATCAGTATAGTCGGGAAAGATGGCGGGTTTTGTGCTGGTGTCGGTATAATTGGTGATTTCTTTTGCACAACCGCTGATTATCAATAATATCGTTATCCAAAATATGTTTTTCATTGTTTGGTGCTGTTTTTAATACTGATATTTTTTCGCATTGGATTGTCAAATTTGTAGTACATCCAATAGGAATTTGAAAAATCTTGTTTTAAGATGTTGTAAGCGTTGCTGCCGGAATTGTTGGCTATTTGTGTGAACGTTTCGAAACGTGCTTTGGTGTCTTTGTCCACAACTATCTCATTGGTTTTGGGATTTGGTGTCTGTGTGTTTGACAAGTACAGCACCACCGCTTCCTGGTAGTGTTTGGGCAGTTTCTGTAGATTGTAATGCGACGACACGAGAACGTTGATAAAATTGTCTAAGTCATTGTTCAACAGACAGAAACTCAACATATAATCTGTAGCCACCTGATTGTTGGTGTTTGATAGCATCAGTTGCTCAAAATTGCGGTGGGCTGGCGACATTATGTAGTCGCGTTTAACAGATCCTTTTTGCTTGGATTGTACAAATTCTTCTGTCAGCATACCGTTGCGTGAACCTGCAATATAATTTCGGCGGTCTTTTACAAATTTTTTAGCCAACATATTGCGGTTCAGTTGGTTGAGAAAAATCTCCGCTTCTGTGAATCTATTTGAGATTATCAGGCAGTCGATAATTCTCCTCAGCACATAAGGACTATTTTGATAATAGATTGCGCTTTCGTATGCGTATCTGAGCGAATTTGATATTTGTCCCATTTGAAAATAGAGAGTGCTGGTGGGATAGCAGACATTGCCAGCGAGAGGTTCTTCAATGGTGAGTGCTTCGTTGCCCAAAAGTTGCGGATATTCAAATAGATACCTGCCCAAAGTACCCGTTTTGGTTAATGCTAAATTGTAATGAAAATTTACGGTGCGGTCGTAAAATCCGCATTTGAAACTTTTGTTGATAACATATTCCCAATTTTCACATTCGCTTTCGTAACTGATTTTGGCTGCGAAACGTCCGTGTTTGGATTCTACTTGCTGATATACAACTATTAACGTGGCAACCATTAATATAATTGAGCCAAAATAAAATTGCTGTGCAAATCTAAATGGTTTTTCTTTTTTGTTGATAAAATATTGACCCACAATTGATAACGGCAACATTATGTGGAATGCGAAAATCAATGGTTGAAACATTTCTAAAATTGCCCGTTGTGATACAGGATAATAGAAAATATATTTTGGGGTAATTGCCAATGCAAATCTGTTAAGTATTGCTGGATAGAATATTGCTACTGCCAATGCCACAGAAGAATTGATGATTTTGTTTTGTTTCCTGGTAACAAACGCAATAATAATCTCGCTTAAACAGAAACAATACAGATATAGCGGTCCGCAAAAATGATATACTGCGATTGCGCCTGCTAATAGTGCCAAAAAATACAATTTGTTTTCTGCCGAAATCTTATGCAAAATATTCATAATTGTCAGCATTATAACAAATTGCGAAAGTATTTGAAATGCAAAGTAAACATTGTTGGCGCACATTACCGTTACGAATAAAGGCAACAGCCACACCAGTGATTTGGAGGTAGTTTCAGTATTGAAAATCTTGTTAATCAATATGTTCAACAACCACGCCGACAATAATATTTCGCCAATTAGGAGCACTCCTCCAAAATATGAATTGAAAAACTGCTCTATAAACAGCGAAATATATTCGCCCATTCCGCCCGGCTGTTTCAAAAAGTCTTTAAAAAAATCCCAGTCGGTGAGAAATGCCGGATGCTGCATAATGTGGTAGCACTCTGTGCCTATGCCAAACATCACAAAAAACAGTGCCGCTAAATACGAAACCGTAATGGTGAGCAGGGTTAAATTGTTTTTTAATTTGTTGTATATCATCTTTTTATGATAAAAAAAACGACTTTAAATAATCGTAACCGAGTGTGTTTTTTTGATTTTCAAAAATAATAAATTTATTTCAATATCCTAAACTCCACCCTTCTATTCGCTGCCCTGCCTTTTTCGTTTGCGTTGTCGGCTACGGGTTTTGACGCTCCATAGCCAACGGCGGTGATGTTGGCGGTGTTGCAGCCTTTGGTTACAAGATAGTTTTTAACCGACTGTGCACGTTGTTCCGAAAGTGATTTGTTGTGTTGCTCAGAACCTTGACTATCTGTGTGTCCAGAAATTTCAAGGCGTGCCGACGGGTTCGATTTTAAGAATGTGGCAAGACGGTTGAGTTCGGGAAATGATTCTGACTTAAGGTCGGCTTTGTCTACATTGAAGAATATGTTGCTCAGCACAATAGAGACTTTTCCTGTGAGAATGTCGTCGATAGAGTGCATTATGATGTTGTGTTCTATGTTTTTGCCTGTCAGTAGTTTAGCCGTGTTAAGGTTGCCGCTCACAGGATAATAGCCAGGATGTTCCACAAAATATCCGTAGTTTTTGCCGCCGGGGAGTGTGATAAAATAGTGACCTGACGTGGGGTCGCATTGTAGGTTTCCGAGAATTTCGCCGGTTTCAAGGTCTTCCCATTTGATAGATGCGGGCAGAAATTTTCCTTGGGTATCCTTAACGTTGCCAAAAATCGATGCTACAGCCTTGGGTCGCTTTCCTTCAGGAAGTTCCGCTATGCAGATGTCGCTGCCACCGTTGCTAAACTTGGTGAAAAACACCGACTTGCCATCGGGCATAAGCGCATAGTTGTAGTCGTTGTCGGATGTGTTGATCTCTTTGCCTATGTTTACAGGTTCGCTCCATTGTGTCCATGACGTATCGCTAAGACGTTGACTCATAAATACATCCAACCGTCCGAGACCATAGTGGCCGTCGCTGCTGAAATAGAGCGTTTTCATATCGGGAGCAAGCATCGGACTGCGCTCGGCAAAGGGAGTGTTGATTACTTTTCCGAGGTTTACGGGTTCGCCCCAAGTGTCGTCGCCTTTTTTTACACAGACGTAAATATCGGTATTGCCCGATTGAGAGCCGTGGAATAACTCTTCGTGAGGATGGTGACGACCAATGTTGCCTACACGGTCAGAGATGAAGAAAATTGCATTGCCGTCGGGTGAAAACGATGCATCGGCATCCCACGCGCTCAATGAGTTTAGCGACTCCATTTTTTGCATTTGCGACCATCCTTGATAGCGTTTGCGGGCATAATATATGTTAGAATCCTTGTAAATGAGCAACATATTTCCGTCGGGACTTACTGCCAATGGTGCTTCGTTGCCAATCGGTGTGTTAAATTCACCCATCAGACGTGGCTTACTCCATGTGCCGTCGGTTTGCTTCACTGATATGAACATATCTTCGCCGCCTATGTTGTCGGTGCGTCCGTGTCCGCAAAAATATAGCGTGCGACCGTCGGCAGTGAGCACAGGCGCATATTCGTCGCCTTCGGTGTTGATGTTGGCACTAAACGATTTGGATGCGGTTTTGTTTGATTTCTCTTTCAATATTGCAATTGTTTTGTCGATTCCGCTTGCGTAGTTGGGAAACTTGTCGCGGTACTCTTTGAGTATATCTGCTGCCTCGGTCCAACGTCCGAAATCCAAGTATGGCGAAATCATACGCAATAGAGCCACGTAGGCAAGGGGTAGGGGAGCAGCTTGGTCGATGTATTTTTTGTAATACTCTTCGTATGCTGAGTTGTAACGACTGTAAAGCATGAGTTTTTCTGCCGTTTCGGCGGTGGCAAAATCTTGTTTGTCGTTCTCGGTGTAAAAGGGGTAGTCGGGATATTGTTTTGCAAAACGCTGCATCTGACGAATTTCGCCTTCGCTGTAATATTCACGGCAAATTGATTTCCAGCCTTCTTCGTATTTTTTCAGTGCTGTGGCGGCGTATTCCGATTCGGGATAGTCGTCGGCAAATTTTTTGTAACCCCGAAACACACCTGCGCTATCAACTTGGTGCCACAGTAATTCTGCAAGACGTTTTTTTGCCTCCGCTACTTGGTTGTTGGCGCCATCATAGTTGGTGATAAACCATTCGTAATCTTGTTGAGCGTTGGTTTTGATTATTTTGTCGAGTTCTGCCTTGGCTATTTCGTTCATTTTGGCGTTGATGGTTTCGCCGTCAAATCCATAAATAGTGGAGCAGACTTTCTTAACATTTGCAGAGGCTCTTCCATAACGGTCGTTGGCATTGCGCACCATACGAAATGCTTTAATTGAGTTAAAGCCTTGATATTCAGGTGTGTTGTATACGAGTCCCATTCCGTACATAGCGGCTAAGGTTTCGTTCCCTTTGTCGAGCGCTTTGGAAAAAACCTTGGCGGCATCGTCGTATTTTTGTTTTGATAAGTTTTCAAATCCGGCTTTTAGGCTCTGACCATGTGCCGTTGCCCCAAAAAATAGTGCTACTATAATAAGGTGTGATTTTTTCATCTTTTTAAATTATTTAACAGCGGCAATTTATAAATAAGATTTTTTTTTGCCAAACTATTTTGTAAATTTGCTTTTGAAAAACTCATATAATTATGACAGGAGTAAACAAGGTTATATTGTTGGGAAACCTCGGACAGAAGCCCGATACGCGGTATGTAAACCAAAACCTTTCGTTTTCGAGGCTTTCGGTTGCCACCACCGAGTTGTACACCAATCTCAAAGGCGAACAAACACGTACCACCGAATGGCACACTGTGGTTTTGTGGCGGCAGTTGAGCCGTTTTGCTGAGCAATATCTGCGTCAGGGCGACACCGTGTATATTGAGGGACGCATCAAGTCGCGTTTTATAGAACTTGAGGGAGGCGAGCGGCGCAAAGTTACCGAAATTGTTGCCGACCGTTGCGACCTTATAGCCCATCACGACACTCCCAAGGAGGATGCTCAGCCCGAGAACAATGAACCAGAGACACCTGGAAGCGGTCTTCCCGGGTTAGATCTTGAAAACCTTCCGCAAAATATCCCTGCGGGCGACACCCTGCCATTTTAATTTAAACGAACTAAAATTGGACACTTTATTAATAAACTCTGTGATTTTTAGGCCGATGCCGCGCGAGGCGATAATTCTTGCCGGTGTTATGGTGCTGTTGCTCGCTCTCATAGCGTGGTTGGCAACCTGCCGTTGTGCGTTTTCGGGTTTGAGCAAAAATATTACCGACAATCTCAGAAACAACGACTCCCGTAGCGCCCGCCGTGTATGCCGTTTGCTCGCACGTAAGAAGAGCGTTCTCAGTTCGTTGGCTATTGCCGAAATGTTTGCATCGCTGATTTTTGCCATATCTATAATGGCGTTTGTAAAATACGCCTCAAACCCTATCAGCGAATATACGGCTTTTTTGGATTTCTCTCCCGCACCGTTTTTCCCAACGCTCTGCTTGATTTTGGGCGCGGTGTTTATTGTGGTGATGGTGAGCGAGTTACCCTTTAGGATAATGTCCGACAAACGTAAAGTAAAGTTTGCACAAAAGTCGGGATTCTTTATTCCTGTGGTCTGCTTTTTTATGAAACCGTTCTCTATGATTTCGTTGGCGGGACACAAAAAATCTTCCGACAGCAGTGAGGAAATCTCAAACGCCATCGACGCCTCAACCAAAAACGGTGACGAAAAAGAGATGCTTCAAAATATTCTCACCTTTGGAGACATTGAGGCTAAGGAGATTATGACTCCGCGATTAGATATTGTTGCCGTGGAAAAAAAGCAAAGTTTTGCACAACTAAAAAAACTAATAGAGGAGTCTAATTATTCGCGAATACCTGTCTATGAGGATACTCCCGACAATATTTATGGCATTGTCTACGTAAAAGACCTTATCCAATATATCAACGAGCACGACGATTTTGATTGGAGCAAATTAATCAAGAGTATTACATTTGTGCCTGAAAATAAGAAGATTAGCGAAATATTAAAATATTTTCAGCAGAACAAGAAACACATGGCTGCCGTTACCGACGAGTTTGGCGGAATAAGCGGTCTTATCACTATGCAGGATATTTTAGAGGAGATTGTGGGCGAAATCACCGACGAGTTCGACGACGACGATTCCAACTATAAAAAGATCGACCGAAACAACTATATCTTTGACGGTAAGACTTTTATTGCCGATGTTTGCAAGGTTCTCGGTATCTCCGACGACTATTTCGACGACATTAAGGGTGATGCCGAATCGCTTGCCGGCGTGATGCTCGAAATCCGTAAGGAGTTTCCGTTGGTGGGTGAAGTTATTGTATATAAGGATATTAAACTAACGGCAACTGCAGTTTCGCTGCGCCGCATTGAAAAAATAAAGACCGATATTTCGGCGTTAAATAAAGCATGAGTATGAAAAAACATATTTTTATAGTAGTTACTTTTATAGCAATTGCGTTTGCCATGTGCACCTCAACGCTTACACCAAAGCCGCGAGCATATTTTCGTATATCTTTGCCCGAAAAACAATATTCACGCATCTCGGAAGATTTACCCTATTCGTTTGAGATGCCGCAGTATTGTCATTTGGAAGATGAGCAGTCGCGTGGTGCCGAAAAATATTGGACCAATGTTGTCTTTGATAAGTTGGGTGCAAAAATTCACCTGAGTTTCAAATATTTAGAGAACAATCTCGACACTCTTATCGACGATTCTCACACTCTCGCCTACAAGCACACTATCAAGGCCGACGCTATCGACAAAAAATACTACACAGATGACTCTGCACGTGTTTTTGCTTTGGTTTACAATATCAAAGGAAACGTGGCAAGCCCTATCCAGTTTTTTGCCACCGACAGCGTTAAGTGCTTTTTGCGTGGGTCGCTATACTTCAACGCCACTCCAAACAAGGATTCTATTGCGCCTGTGTTGGAGTTTGTGGCACAAGATATCACTCAACTAATTGAAACTCTCCGTTGGGAAAAATAACCGTTACGCTATGCCTCTGATTAACAATAAAATAGTAACCGACGACCTCTACATTGGGTTTTGGAAGATTTCTGAAACCAGCGAGGAACTGTTTGAAATGATTTTCCCGTATTTGGATGAAACTGAGGTTCAGCAGTTTAAGAATCTTTCGCACGAACGCCGCCGTTGCGAATGGCTTGCAAGTCGTCTGCTTATTTCTAACCTTTTGGGCAAATATCAGAAGGTTTACTACAATTCGGCAGGAAAGCCTTTTATCGAGGAGGACTTTAATATCAGTATCACACATAGTTACGATATTGCTGGCGTGATGCTCAGCCGTTGCAAGACTGTGGGGCTCGACGTGGAGAAAATGAACCTCAGAATATTGAAGGTGGAGAATAAGTTGCTAGAAAAGACCGAGTTAGACGAATTGCAGGTGCTCGACGACAAAATTCCTAACCTTTATGTCAATTGGTGCGCCAAGGAGGCTATGTACAAAGCTTACAATATCAGCGACTTGGATATCAAAAGCAATTTCCGCCTCGAATATTTCGACTATAAAAAGGATGGCGGATGCGTGTTTGGCTTTATTACCAAGGGCGATTTCCGACGCCGCCTTTTAATTCACTATTTTACTTTCAATGACTATATGGTGGCGTGGTGCGCCGAATAAAAATATTTGATAATGAGCATATTCCATGATTTTTTCACCGACGGCAAAAAGCGAATCGCTATACTTGTTGACCCCGACAAGCATACGTCCGATTCGGCTGCGAGGCTTGCAAAAAAAATTGATTCAAGCCGTGCAGATATGATTTTTGTGGGCGGAAGTCTGGTTTCTAATTCCGTCTATGATATTATAACTGCCATAAAATCAGCCACCAACAAGCCTGTTGTCATTTTTCCTGGTTCGCCGCACCAAGTAAGTGCCAACGCCGACGCTATGCTTATGCTCAGCCTTGTGTCGGGCAGAAATCCGCAGTTTCTTATTGGTGACGCCGTTTCTGCCGCTATGACAATCAAAAAATCTGCAATTGAAACTATATCAACGGCTTACATCCTTATCGACGGTGGCAGATGCACTGCTGTTCAATATGTGAGCAACACCACTCCGATACCTGCCGACAAGGTTGATATTGCAGTATCTACCGCAGTGGCTGCCACTTTGCTCGGAATGAAAGCCATCTATCTCGAAGCGGGCAGCGGTGCTCTTAATCCCGTTTCACCTAAAATTATTTCTGCAGTAAAACAAAACACCGATGTTCCGCTGATTGTGGGCGGAGGGTTGCGTTCGCAAGACGCTATAAAACAAGCCTTTACCGCCGGAGCAGATATTGTTGTTATCGGTTCGGCGGTAGAGGTTGATGAAGGTTTTTTGGCGCAATGCGCTATTTAGAGGCTGCTTGGGTCAGAATATTTTCAAAGTTGTTAATATCGTCAT
>JAGCYI010000025.1 GCA_017960885.1 Bacteroidales bacterium | reverse complement strand
TAGAGATTTCCACCTTGATCAAGGGATAGGTAACACCGTCTAACTCGATGGTGTCCTTTGTGTTAGCACAACTTTTAGTAATAAAAGTGTGGTCGTTGCTCATATCTTTAAAAACCACTAAACGATATGATTCGGGATGTATTCCTGCTTTCATTTTACTTTAAATATTTTCGTATTTTTTGGCTTGCAAATGTACGGCGGTTTTTTGAATAAAAAAAATTTTTTCCCGTTTTTTTTATTTTTCTGTCGGCCGATTGTTTGTTGATGTCTACTACTTACCGCGTTACACCAATTCTAAAAAAAAGAAATCAAAAAAAACTGACGGGCAAAAATGTCCGTCAGTTTTTTTTAAAATAAATTTGCTAATATTATTCAGCTTCAACAGCTTCAGTAGCTTCGCCTTCAGCTTCACCTTCGGTAGCTTCGCCTTCGGTAGCTTCACCTTCAGTAGCTTCAGCCTGCTGAGTAGCAGCGTCGATAGCAGCTTGGAAAGAAGCAACAGTAGCGGGGATAGCTGTAGCTAAAGCTTCAACGTCAACACCAGCAGCTTTAGAAGTAGCGAGTGCAGCGTTGTAGTCGCTCTTAGATTTAGCAGCTTCAAAAGCAGCAGATACTTTGTTCAAAAGATCGATAGCTTCCTGAGCTTCGATTTCACCAGCTTCTTGTTTAGAAACTACAACTGAGTTCAAAGCAGTACCAGCGCATACGAGGTCAGCAGCGGCAGCTTGTTCAGTACCGTTGATGATTTTGTTAGCGTTGTCGATTACTGTAGCAAAATCTTTTGCATCGAGAGCTGAGTTGATAGCGTCAAGCTCATTCTGGAAAGCGCTTTTTGCGCAAGATACGAGCATCAATGCACATACCATTGCTGCTGCGAAAATTGAAAATACTTTTTTCATTTTTTTTAAATTTAGAATTTATTGTTTGTGTTTGTAGATATAATTATCGCGTTATTATCTTAGTTTTTTCACGCCGCAATATTAGAAATAATATCCCAAATGTATGTTAAGAAATGTTAAATTTTTTTCTTTTTTTCAACAAACCGAGTCTTTATTTATTGTGCATACACACAAAATGCTTGTTCAATTGTCGGTATATCAATCGCTTTTGCCGTTATTCTCTATAGGTTTAAGTGATAAAGCGAGATAGTTTTTTTTGCATTTGTTAATAATAATTAATAATTTTACTCCCTGAAAATAATCATTTACACCTTATTTATTATTATGCAAATTGATATTGGGAAATTACTGAAGGATAGTTGGGAGGCTTTTTCGCGGAATATCGTGTTTTATATTTTGTCCTGTGTGCTATGTTTGGGCGTGTCTTTCGCCGTGATACCTTTTTGTTTTGTTGCATTTGAAAAAGATTCGCCTTATTCTGATTTTGCTACTCCATTCTTGACCATAGCCCTTTTGGTTGTTTACATTATGGTTTTGATTTATGCCCTTGGTGTAAAAAATTGCGCTCTTATTTCGGCGAAGGGTGGCAATGCCGGCTGGAAAAATCTTTTTTTAAGCTTTACCGTCTATTTTAAGTTGTTTCTTGCTTGGCTATTGGTATATGTTGCTATATTCGTAGGTTCGTCTTTTTGTATGCTGCCAGGACTTGTATTGCTGTTTTTGATGCAATTTGTTACCTTGTGTATCTACGATGATCCCGACAAAAGCATTATTGATGCAATGAAAGAATCTGTGAATCTTTGCTATAACAATTTCTTGACAACAGTAGTATGTTCTTTTGTTATATGGATAATTGCTTCCGTTTCTGTATTTACTATAATAGGTATATTTGTAGCACTTCCTTTTCAGGAAGTAGCGCTGGCAACCCTCTATGTAAAGTTGAAGGAGTTAGAAGATAATCGTAACAATGCAGTGCCTCCAGCGTTTAATCCTAACTATCCCGCACCACCAGAATTTTATGGGCAGAATAATGGCTGATTGACAAAGTTTGTTGTCAATTGAAACTTACAACTCTTTGTTGTCCTGCTTTTTTAACATGTCGATTCGTTCGAGCAGTGTTGCCACTTGCTTGTTGAGTTCGGAAATTTCCGACACCGACGATTTGCCTCCTAATTTAAAGAAGTTCATAGTAGAACCGAGAAGTTCGGCTTGCGCTTGTGATTCGTCGGCACTTGTAGATAGCTGTTCGGCGGTGGCGGCGTTTTGCTGAGTAATGTGGTTGAGCTGCACAATAGCGTTGTTTACCTGTTCGGCGTTGCTGATCTGCTCTACCGACGCGGCTGTGATTTCGTGAACCAGTTGAGAGGTCTTGTTGATTTCGGGAACGAGCATCTCTAATAGTTTGCCAGAGTTTTCGGCCTGTTTTACACCACTTGCGGTGAGGGAGTCGATCTCTTTGGCGGCAGTCTGGCTTTTTTCGGCAAGTTTGCGAATTTCGGCAGCTACCACAGCGAAACCTTTTCCTAATTCACCCACGCGGGCAGCCTCAATAGCGGCGTTTACAGCAAGAAGGTCGGTGCGGTTGGCTATCTCGTTGATAATGCCTACTTTGTCGGTTATGTTTTTGATAGCTTCGGCAGTGGTTTTTACCGACTTGTTGGCTATCTGTACGCTCTGTACCACTTTGTTTGTGATATCTTCGGTCTCCTTGGCGTTGACAGAGTTCTTTTCTATAGAAGCGGTCATCTCGTTCATGGCGGTAGATACTTGTTCTGACGCGGAAGCCTGCTGGTTTGCTCCCTGAGCCATAAGACCTGCCGACTTGGAAAGCTCTTTGCCCGCGCTGTTGACACTCTGCGCCGATTGTTTTACTTCCGCCACTATTCGCCGAATGTTTTTAGCCATGTCGTTGAATGCCGAGAACAGCTCCACTATTTCGGTGTTGCCTTTGAAGTCGCTTTGAAACGATACGTTGATGTTTCCTGCGGCTATCTGGCGGCATCCCTGAAGCATTTGAGATATTGGACGTCCTATTCTGTTGCCCAAGATTGTGGCTATTATCACTGCAACAATCATCAATGCCAATGCTATTAATACAAAGGTGCGAATCTGTCCGTAGAGGTTTTTAGAAAAGTTGTATGTGTAGGTGCTGAACAGAATCACCAATTTAGAGTCGCCTTCGCCGCAAGACACAACGTTGGAGTGATGTGAAATGCCGTATTCGTCAACTATATGGTGTGATGCATTTCCGAACACTTCGTTGTGTATTGCTGCTTGTCCGTACACTTCGCCCAGGTTTTTGCCTATGTTGTTGGGGCTTTGGCAGTCGGCAATGATGGTGAAGTTGTTGTCAAACACCACCTCTGTCATAGGGATTCCGATCTTGTCTTTGTATACTTGGGCAATATTGAGAATGTCGGTTACAGGAATGTATTCTACAAACGCTCCGAGAAATGTTTGATGGTCGTTAGCAATAATAGGTACAACAAGGGGCAGTGTGAGTATGCGCTCCTTGCCAACGGTGATAAATTCTGCGGGCATGATTTGTTTAACCGGGTTTTTACGTATGCGGTTGTATATGTCGGAGTCGAGATGGTAGTCGGGAATAGGTGCCACAGTGACACTGTCTTTCTTTTGATAAAACAAGTTGAACTCGCCATTGTAGGGGGCAAACAAAGGATCGTTTCGGTACTGTTCGTCGGCATTGTCGAATGCGTTTCGCTCCCATTTGATGCCGCCGATAATAGCTCCGGTGTTTCGGAAGAATCCAAAGAGGATAGCCTCTACGTCTTTGCGTTTCATATTATCCGAAAGGTAACCATTGAACGACATCATAAGAGGGTTGACTATAGATTCAGTTTGTCCAATGTATGTTTCGATTTGGTGCTTGATATCCTCAGCGCAACGAGCTGACAAATCGTCCATTTTTTTAGAACCTGCTTCGTCCATAAGACTTTTGTTGTACAGGATAAAAGTGACGAGGAATGCGGTGGTCATAAGAATTGTCATGGCAATAAACATGATATTGATGAGTCTTGCCAACCTGCTTCCTTGGAACATTTTGTTGAATATGTTAAATATCTTTTTCATTGCGTTTTAATTTTGGTTATCATCGTGTATAGTATGGTCTGATATTGCGAGAATCTTGTCGGTGTCGAGAATTGTGATAAAGCTGCCCGAATTTTTGAAAACTCCGATTGTGTATTTTTCTGGAATCACGGTGTTGAATTCGGATGCTGGCAGTATGTCTAAAGGTTTCACTTCGATCACATTGCTTACATTGCGAGCCAGTACGCCAACGGTGAGGGTTTCGTTGTATCGGTCGTTGTGTACTTTGTGGACAATGATTACAAAGTCGTCGAACTGATGTGTAGGCAAGTCGAGTATTACTCTTGGGTCGATAACGGGTATTATTTCGCCACGGAAACTGATAACTCCCATAATCTGTTTCGGCGATTTAGGAATTTTGGTAATTCTCTGTTTTTCTAGCACTTCCACAACCGATTGCACCTTGGCTGCCAAGGGGTTGTTTTGTGAGTTGAATACTAGATAGTAATTATTGTCGGGGCGGTTTTGCATAGCGTCAGAGTTTTTTGTCTTTTTCTACAAGGCGTATAAGTTTGTTGGTGTCGAGCGCGAGGGCTATATGACCGTCGCCGAGAATGCTTGCACCCGAAATATACTCTTGGTAAGCGAAGTATGGACCGAGAGGTTTTAAAACGGCCTGATGTTCTCCGATAACTTTGTCGACGGAGAGGCACATGCACGACTCCTTATATTTTACAATCACAAGGGTGGTGTTTTCGGGCTGGTTGTCGTCGGTGCAGAGCAGTTGCCTCAGATTGATAACCGACAGAGGGTCGCCGTTGTAGTTGAAAACGGGTTTTCCGGAACTGATTTTGTCGAAGGTGGTTTGTACGCAGCTGTCGACAATGTAGAGAGGGATAAGCAGCAGAGTTTCGCCGAGCGATACGAGCAGCGAGTCTACAATGCTGAGAGTGAGCGGCAGTTTTATAGTTGTGATAGTTCCGAGGTTGATTTCGCTGTCCATCTCAATTTCGCCCCGGAGCTTGGTGATATTTTGTTTTACCACGTCCATACCAACGCCTCTGCCCGAGATGCCGGTGATAGTTTGTGCAGTGGAGAATCCCGGACGGAACACAAGGTCGTAGAGCTGCCTTGTTGTAACTGCCTGGTTTGGTTTTAAGAAGCCTTTTTCCTCAGCCTTTTGTCGGAGGTATTCGGGATTCATGCCTGCGCCGTCGTCTTGCACTTGTATAAAGACGTTAGCGCCAGAGTAGAAGGCAGTAAACTTGATAACGCCGTGGTCGGGTTTCTTGAGTTCGCGGCGGCGTTCTACAGATTCGATTCCGTGGTCGATGCTGTTGCGTATAATGTGCATCAATGGCACGGTGATATTGTCGATGATGGTTTTGTCTAATTCGGTGTCGGTGCCTTCGGTAATAAAGTCAATTTGCTTGCCGAGCTCTTTTGAGAGGTCGCGGATAAGGCGTTCAAACCTGAGCATCATGCTTGCAATTGGAATCAACCTTATCGACAATGCGTTGTCTTTGAATCTGTTAGACAATTTGTCGATTTTTTCGTAAAGGTTGTCTAAATCTGGGAGATTGTATTTTTCGGAAATTGACTGCAGCTCAGCCTTAGTAACCACAAGTTCGCTCACTAAGTTCATCAGTTCGTCGAGTTTGTCGGCGTCGACCTTGATGCTAGTGTTTTTGGTTTCGATGGCGTCGATGTTGCGTCCGATGATATTTTCCTCTTTAATAAGGTTTTCTTCGTTGTCAACTGAAGGTGGAGCTGGCTTGGAGGTGTTGTCGGTTTTGGTGTTTCTGATAAATTTTTCGAGAGGTTCAAAGTTGATGTCCTTTCCTGATTTTTGTTGTTGTTGTATCTCTTGCACAAACAGCGGATTTTGAAACAGGTCGAAATCAGACAGTTTGATGATTTCTACCTCGTCGCTGGCGAAAAGGAAAATCTCTTTGATGTCGTCGAGCGAGCGGTCGGTAGAAAAAACCGCCTCCCAATACATATAAAATTTAGCGGCATATTTTTCGTCGTCGGGATATGCGTGAGTAAAAGTTACAACACCTGGAATGCTTTCCAGCTCTTCGATTATGTTGCCCAAGTTGACACCTCGGCTTGAAATGTCGGCCTCTGGTTTGAACACCACATGGTAGGTGGCTTTGTTGCCGGAAGGAGCCGTGCTTGTTGGCTTTGTTGGCTGAGAGTCATCTGGCTTGTTGTCGCCGTTAGAGTCCGACAGCTTTTCGGTGTATTGCTGGAGAGTTTGCGAGTGGTCTTGTTCCGGACTGTTGAGCAGCTGCCTGATGATGTCAACGCCTTCGAGCGTGATGCTGATAAGGTGTTTTGGTACAGATTTGCCGTTGTCTCTAATAGTTCCGTATAGGTTTTCGATTTTGTGGGTTAGTTTTTCCACATCTTTGAAATCGTACATGCCGCACGTGCCCTTAATGGTGTGCATTACCCTGAATACCTTGTTGATACCGTCGGCAAAGTCGGGACGGTGCTCTAATTCCAGCAGGGCGCTTTCCATTTCGTTGAGCAGGTCTTTTACCTCTTCGAGATATTTTTGCTTAAACTGTTCGAGCATGGCTACGGATAATTAGTGGCAGCGGTATGATGTTTAACCTATTGCTTTCTTAATAGTGCTGAGAAACTTGTCGATAACGAAAGGTTTTTGTATCCAGCCAGTTATGCCCACTTGTTTTGCCTTTGTCTTTTTTTCTTCGTTGATTTCGGTAGTGAGCAGCAGGATAGGGATGTTTCGGTAGTCGGGCAGCTGCTTAACTGCTTCGGCGAGTTCCAAACCGTCTTTCTTGGGCATGTTGAGGTCGGTAACCAGGAGGTCGATTTTGCGACCGTCGAAATAGTTGAGAGCGTTTTCGCCGTCGGTGGCTTTCAGCACAGCGTAACCTGCCTGTTTGAGTGTGAAATCTATAACGAACCTTGTGTTTTCAAAGTCGTCGGCAATGAGGATTGTTTTTTGTGCGCTCTCTTCTTCTTCCTTGTCGGGCGAGATGTCTTTTGAATAGAAAATCTGCGCTTTAGGATTTTTGAGAATCTGTCGGAAGATATGAGCGTTGTCGCTGAGTTTCAACAAGTAGCCTCTTGCGCCGGCTTCGATAAGGTCGTTGACGTACTTTTTGTTGTCGTACATCGACAGACCGATAATTACAAGGTCCGGATTGATTTTAAGGGCTGCTTTAGTAGCCTCAATGCCATTCATCTCGGGCATCTCAATGTCGATAAACACGAGGTCTGGCTTGCACACGTTGAGCATGTGGAGAAACTCGGCTCCGTTGGATGCTTCTGCAATGATGTCTACGTCGCCCAATTTCTGGAGCAGTGTTTTAATTGCGTTTCTGTATACGACTTTGTCGTCAACAAGAATGATTTTAATTTTGTTCATTGTCGCTACGTTTATATGTATCTTTTGTTTTTTTAATCTTGTGCAATATACGGAATTTCTATGAAAACACGAAATCCTTTTTGAGGTTTTGTTTGAAAATTACAAATTCCGTTGAGAGCTTTGATTCTACCCTCGATATTCGACATTCCCATGCCAGATTTTTTTTGTTGAGTTTCCTCGGTGTCGATACCGATGCCGTCGTCGGCGTATTCGAGCTGGATAGAGGTGGGATGCGTTGATAGGCTTAGCACAATGTTGTGAGCCTTGGCATATTTGAGGGTGTTGTTAATGAGCTCGTGGATAATGCGGTAGAGCGTGAGTTCGAGGTTTTTGTTGTCGAGCTTTCGGAAGTCGGCATATTTAAAGTCTACTTTGATAATGCCTGCGGTCTCTATCTGTTCGATAAATGATTTGATAGTGTCGACAAGTCCAAACCGTGTGAGAATAACTGGGTGGAGGTTGTTGGCAATCTCTTTGGCGCTCTGAATAGCTTCGTCTACAAGGTTTTTTGTGAGCGAGAGTACATTCAGCACCTCGTTTTTTTGCATTTCGCCGCTGAGAATAAGGTTGATATATATGTTGATGCTCGACAACAAGGCCCCTATTCCGTCGTGCAGTTCCATTGCCATGCGGGTGCGTTCGCGTTCCTCGGTGGTGGTGATGGTAGAGAATATGGCACGGTCAATGTCTTTGAGTTTGGTAATGTCGGTGATAATGAGCATCCAAAGAGTGGATGTGCCAACATCTGTGCGAGAGCAGGTGGCCTCGTAGAAACGTTTAGAACCGTCTTTTGCAGTGTAAGGTATCTCGGCAACCTCGTATTGGTCGTTTACCCGTGTCCGGGTGATAAGGTCAGTGATGTTTTTTAGAGTGTCGCCTACGAGCAGCGATGTGATGTTGTGCTGCGAGTAATAACCCTTTTTGAGGTCGAACATCTCGGTGAAACGGCTGTTGTGACGTGAGATTTTCAACTTGTTGTCGATAATTACAATGGCGTTTGCACTACTTTCAAACAGCTGGTGCAGCTCTTGTTCGCGGCTGCGGATTCGTTGCTCAAAACTATTTTTGTTGATGAGGTTCTTAATAAGACCCGCCACGCTGATAATAGAGTAGATGGTGTCTTGCTGAATCGACATTCGGTCGTTTTTTCCGATGTAGAATGCGCCAACAAGCTGGTTTTCTAACTTGATTGGGTATATGATGAACCGGTGGTTTCGTTTGGCTATCTCAGAAGGTATCTGCGACGACTGAATGTTTGATATAAGTTCGTTTTCGTCGGTTTTTAAAAGATGAATTATTTGGGCGTAATCTTTTGTGGTTGAGGATATTAATCCATATCTGCAATGTTCCGAATTGCTGTTGATGTAGTAGTATTCGGTTTTTTTGTCGCTTCGTCCTAAGAGCAGCACAAGTTCGTTGATCTGCGTAATTTTGAATAGCGATTCGGTGAGATACGCCATGCATTTGCGAAACTTGGTGATGTGCGCCACCTCGGTGGTGATGATGCGCAGGTTGTTTTGTAGGCGCATGTTTCGTTTGAACCGCGAAACCGATTTAGCACGGGCAGTTATGTCGTTGGCATCGAAAACAATAAGCTTTGGCTCTCTTTCAGAATAGTTGATTACCGATGCGTGGCTTTCGATAATGGCAATTGAGAGGTCGTTGTTGTGGAATACAAACCTGCCCAAGGTGCTTCCGCCGTTGACAATTTGTTGGAAATATTTGTTGATAAGCTCGCTCTCGTCTGGAAACTTGGCAATCTCCCAAATGTGTTTTCCGATGAGGGATGTGCTGTCGAAACCGAATATTTTTTTTACGGCGGCGGATGCGAGCACGATTGTGCCATCGAATGAGGTTACAAACACAGCGTCGTTGATATTGTCGGTAACGAGCGATAGCAGTCGAGTTTTTTCTGAGAGTTGTTTTTGAGCGAGGTTGCGGCGGTAAAGCTCGGTTCGGAGGTTGTTTTGCGATTTTACCAGATTAATATGGCTTTTGATTCTGCATTCGAGTTCCTCACGGCGGAATGGTTTGCTGATATAGTCTACCGCACCAGTCTGCAGACCTTCGATAATGCTCTCTTTGTCGGACCTTGCAGTAAGGAATATTACAGGTATGTCGGCGGTGTTGGAATTGGCTTTGAGTATACGGCACGTTTCAAAACCGTCTTTCCCAGGCATCATCACATCAAGCAAAATGAGGTCGGGATGGTGTGAGACGGCTTTTTCTATAGCCGAGTCGCAGTCGTTGGCGGAGATAAAGTTGTAGTCGTGGCTGAGCATTTCGTACAACATTTTAATATTCAGCGGATTGTCGTCAACTGCTAAAATCGATTCTCGTATTGGTGTCATGTGTTATAGGTTTGAGCTTTATAGTTGTTGATGATATTGTCGATAATATTGATAGATATGGAAGAGGGATAACCTCTTGCTGCACAAAATCTTATGAGTTTTGCTTTGGCCTGAGGCGTTGAAAGGTCTTTGATTTGCCTTGCCTTTTTTGCGGTTTCGGTGGCGATGGTTTCTTTTTGCAAATCGTCGGGAATGCTATCCAAGGCTTTTTGAATTGTTGCCTGGTCGATTTTTTTGAGGGCAAGGGCAACGGCAATTTTGTTTTTGCCCCATTTGTCGAACCGAGCCTTGTCGCGGGCAAACGCTTCGGCAAAACGGCTGTTGTTTATAAATTGGTTTTCAATTAGATAGTCTACGGCTCTATTACATTGGTCGGGAGGGAGACCTTTCTTGGCGAGGTACTCATAGGCATCGTGCCCGCATTTTTCTTTTTGCGAGCAGAGTGCGGCAAGACGGCTTAGCAATATGTCGTAGGTGGTTTCTGCCATTATTCTGTTTTCTCTGTAAATTCGTAGAAAGTTATGAAAAATTTTCCTTCGCGACAAATAAATTGCAGTTTTTCTTCTAATTTTCCTTCGGCATATCTTACATCATACTCTATCGACACTCTGGTGACGTTGTCGATGGTGTCGGTGTAGTAGTTTGTGCGTTGATAGCTGAGAAGTTGCCCCATTCGGTTCTCTTTCTGCTCTAGTCCGTTTTTCCATACTTCCAATGGCGTGCGTTTCAGTGCTTCGGGATCAATTACTGTAACGGCTTGGTCAAAATCGTTGATTTTTATCATGTTATAGAAAAAAATGCCGGTGTCGTCTGCGTTTTTTACAGCGCACGATGTAAGTATTAGAATAATTGCGGCTATGAATGTTAATGCGGTGTGTTTCATATCTTTACAATTAGTTATTTAACAATGTCGAGTTCGTTGATAATGTGTTTTGCTCCGCCCACCTTGTCGATGAGGAAAAGCACGTAGCGGATGTCGACCGAGATGTTGCGGCAGAGGTCGCGGCTGTAATGTATGTCGCTCATGGTGCCTTCCCAGTTGCGGTCAAAGTTGATACCGATGAGGTGTCCGTCGGCGTTTAGCACGGGACTGCCTGAGTTTCCGCCTGTTGTGTGGTTTGAGGCTATGAAACAAACGTGCAAAGTGCCGTCTTTGTCGGCGTATTGTCCGTAATCTTTTTTGGCGTGCAGCTGTTTGAGCTTTTCGGGCACGTGGTAGTCGTAGATGTCGGGATTATCTTTGGCTATAACGCCGTCTAACGTTGTAAATGGCTTATATTCAATGCCGTCGCGCGGAGTCATGCGCTCATTCTTGCCATAGGTGAATCGCAAAGTGAAGTTGGCGTCGGGGTAGGGGATGCTTTCGGGCATATTTTCGAGCAGCGCCTTTTGATACAGACGGTTGAGCTGGTCGGAGGTGTAATCAAAATTGTTGGAATGGCTCGAAATCTTGGCAAAGTACATATTAATAAAGGTGTTGAAAAACTTTATTGCGGGGTCGGAGAGAAGCTGGTTGTTGAGCTCCACAAACGACTTTTCCGCCTTTTTGCCCAGTTTGGCAGCGGATATGTACTTGTTGCAGAATGACTTAAGCTTAGACGTGTCGGTCAAAAGCGAATTGTTGTAAAAATATTCGGTAAACCGTTCGGCAGACCCTCCGCATTGGTTGAAATAGTTGTCTTTGAACCATTCGGGCGTAAATGCCTTGCACGAATCGGCGTAGATTTTTATCATACGGCAAAACATCGAGCGCTCTAATGCGCTGTCGCGTGAGGCAAGAGCCGAAAGCAGTTTGCTGCGTGTGACAGTCACGTTGTCGACAATAGCCTGAGCGTTGTCAGCCTTGGCGTCAGACTCCAGTTTTGACATCGTATGCGCCAGGTCGAAAAACGGCAGGGTGTAAATAGCCTCCACGAAATAGGCGTCGGCGCGGAGGTAAGTGCCCTCGTCGTTGTATAGCTTTTGAAATTGTTGCGGCAGAGCGGCGTATGTGGCATTTGACGACACCTTGCTAACAAATTGTTTTTCAAAATCTTTTTTCTGCTGAATAACTCCGCACTGCTTGATGCCGAGAATTTCGCCCTCCCATTTCTTCTTGGCGTTTTCAACCGAGGCGAGGCGCGATGCGTACATCAGACGAACTGCACGGCTGCGGTTGATAGCCTCCTGCATTATCTCCATCTTTTGTGCGCGGATCATTATGCGGTCGGGTAGGAGGGTGTTGGTTGAGAACTCCACACCTGCCGCCGACTTGTACTCCTCGGTGCTGCCCGGAAATCCGAACACCATTGTAAAATCGCCCTCGTTAACGCCTTTGAGCGAAATCTTGAAATACTTCTTAGGCTTGTAAGGTACGTTAGATGAGGATATTTCGGCAGGATTGTTGTCTTTGTCGGCATAGATACGGAACATTGAGAAGTCGCCCGAATGACGAGGAAACATCCAGTTGTCGGTGTCGCCGCCAAAATCGCCCACAACCGACGGGGGACAGCCTACCAAGCGTACATCTTTAAAGGTTTGATAAACAAACAGATAATATTGGTTTCCGGCGTAAAATTTTTCTATTTCGCAGTCGTAATGGATTCCGTTTTTGGCCTTAGCTTCGGCAATAATAAGGTTTGCAACGCTGTCGTAGTCGGCATTGTTTTTAAACCTCGGCGTAACGTCTTCCATATAACTTAAAATATTAACTTTTAAGCCGTTGCACATTAGTTCGCCTTTCATATCCTTAGCCCAGAACCCGTCGGTAAGAATATCGTTGTTGAGTGTGCTGTGACCTTGGATATAACTGCGGCCGCAGTGGTGGTTGGTGAGAATAAGTCCCTGGTTAGAAACAAGTTCTGCCGTGCAACCGCCTCCAAAAATCATAACGGCATCTTTCATGCACGCCTTGTTGACGCTGTAAATGTCGTCGGCGGTGAGTTTGAAGCCGTTTTTCTGCATGTCGGCAATGCGCTGTTCTGCCAGTATGGGCAGCCACATACCGCCGTCGGCATAAGCCGCCACACCCGACAACATCAATATTATAAAGGAAACTAATGTCCGCATCTACTTTAATTATGAATTACGAATTTTTAATTACGAATTACGAATTACGAATTATGAATTATGCATTATGCATTATGCATTATGCATTAAGCATTACTCACTGTGTCTGCCTTTGAGCAC
>JAGCYI010000024.1 GCA_017960885.1 Bacteroidales bacterium | reverse complement strand
CGAAGGTGAGGCGGCAGTGACCAAGTTTGTCGAAGGGCACTTGGGTGTATTCGTCAAGGATGATGTCGCTGCCAGTCAATTTGCTTACGCATTTTCCGTTAGCAAAAAGTGCGGTTTCCTTCGCCACCTTAAACCTACCGCTCATTGTGTATGTGCAGTTGAGCACCACAGAATCTTTGTAAATCTCTGCCTTGTCGATGAGAATATAGCCGTTGATGTTTGCACATTCAGGGTTGGTGATGATTGTTGCACCGTTTTCAGTCTTGATTTCGGGCGCGGTAAATCCGTGGTCTTTCAACACTTTGATGATTTTGTCCATATGAGCACCCTCAAAAATATCCTCGATTATGCCGTCGGGATTCACAATATAGAATGTCGGTGTTGCGCAAATCTTGTTGAGGGCAAAAAGACCTGTTCTGCCATCGCGGTCGTTGAAGAGAGGGTGGTTTGGTTTTTCAGCATTAACCATCTCTGCAAATTGACTTTCTGTGTCGGCGGTGATGGTGATAATTTCAAACTCCTTGCCGATGCCTCTCTCGTAAAAATATTTCACCGAAGCGTCAAACATTCTGCACGGACCGCAATAGTATGAACTGAAATCAAGCAACAGCCATTTGCCCTTGTAGTCGGCGAGGTGGTGAAGTTTGCCGTTGATATCGTAGAGGTCGTAGTCGTTGATTTGGTCACCGACGGCAGGAGCCTTGCCGTAGAGAGCGAGGTTGACAGCCTTGCCAATCTTGGAGTTTTTATACTCGTCGGGAAGTTTGTTGTAGATAGCCTCCACTTTTCCGTAGTATTTGCTGTCTTTGCCCTCCTCGTAGATAAAGTCCATCTTGCTGCACAATTCCTTCATCAAATAGTCGTTCGCAGGTAGTGTCATCAGTGATTCAAAATACTTATCGAGCAATTGTTCATCGATTTCGTCTATTTGCTCGTAGATTTGTTCGCGCTCTTCGTCAGAGGTTGATTTGGAGGCGGCGAGCAAGAGTTCATCTACCTGTTTGAACATATTCTTCATAGGTTCGTACAGTTTGTCGTCGAAGTCTTGGCGTGGGTTTTTGCTCTTGACAGTCCACATACTTGGGAAGATGTCGGAACCTGTTACGGTTGAGGTGTAGCCGTCTTGCACGAAAATGTTTTTGGACGTTGTGTTGAAATCGTAGTTGCCTTTTTTTATAATCACGTGGAAGTAAGAGTCGTCGGTGATTGAATCGCACTTGAAAGAGAATTTGCGTGTGGTGGTTCTCGTAGAATCGATAAAAACCATCTTTGCGCCTTCGCCTTCTACTCGGTTCAGACAGATATCGTATTCCTCAGGAATGTTTGTGAGGTTTACCTCAATTGTGGTTTCGCCCTTCTGTTGGCAGGACGACATTGCCGCTATGGTTAGTGCGGCGAGATAGAATTTTAGTTTCATTTTGTTGATGTTTTATGTTTTTAATAATTTACTCCGCAATCTTTACTCCTTCGATTTTAAAGCATCCCTCGCAGTCACCTTCGATGAAATCGAATGATTTTGTGCCTTTGGGAAGGGGGGCGAAGGTGAGGCGGCAGTGACTAACTTGTCCAAAGGGTACTTGGGTGAAGTCTTCGGTGCTGATGTCGCTGTTGGTCATTTTGCTGATGCATTTGCCGTTGGCAAAAAGTGCTGTTTCTTTTGCTATCTTGTATGCGCCGTAGATTGGAAATGTGCAATTGAGAACTACCGAATCTTTGTAAATCTCTACCTTGTCGATGAGGAACGAGCCGTTGATGTTGGTGTATTCGGGACGTGTGATAATTGTTGAGGCTTTCTCTTTTTTGTATTCAGGTTTGGCAAATCCGCCGTGGTCTTTTATCAGTTTTAAAATCTTGTCGAGATCTACGCCAAAAAATATTTCCTCGATTTTACCTTCGGGATTTACAAGGTAGAATGTGGGATAAGCCGAAATTTTGTTGAGTGCAAACAAACCTGTTTTTTGGTCGCGGTCGTTAAGGAGTGGACTGATGAATTTTTCTTCCTTAGCCATAGCCTCAAACTGTACCTGAGCATCGTTGGTGATGTCGATGATTTCAAAATTTTTGTTGATGCCTCTCTCGTATAGATACTTGATTGTGCCGCCAAACATTCTGCACGGACCGCAATAGTAAGAACTGAATTCCAACAAAAGCCATTTGCCCTTAAATTCCGAAAGATGACGCACTTTACCATCGGCATCGTAGAGGTTGTAGTCGTTGATTTGGTCGCCGACGGTTGGTGCTTTGGCGTAGAGCGCGAGGTTTATCGCCTTGCCTTCTTTGGTGTTTTTGTATTGGTCGGGCATAAGTTTGTAGAGTTCTTCCACTTGGGAGTAGTATTTGTAATCTTTACCCTCGTTGTTGATTGAGCCGGTTGCCGTCAAGAGATTTTCTAACCAATATTGATCGATGGGCATGGTTTTCATCGCCTCATATTCGCTTTTGTTTATCTTATCATAGATTTCGAGAACAAAGGGATATGCAGCCTGGTAACCTTCGTAAGTGGTAATGGTGTCTTTAATAACATCAGATTCGCGGATCAATTCTTTGCGGATGTCGTTGATTTTGTTAGAGAATGCCTGTTTGGGATTTTTGCTCTCCACAGTCCAATAACTTGAAAAAATTCCAGACCCCGAAACATTAGTTGTGGTGCCTTTTTGAATCATTATTGTCCTACTGCTAAGATAAGAGAAATCTCTATCTTTTTGGAAAACCATTGCTGTGTAATGGGTGTCTTCTGTAACATCTTCGCAATTGACAGAGAATTTGCGGGTGGTGGTTTTCGACGAGTCGATAAAACAGGTCATTCCACCTTGACCTTCCATTTTAAAGATGTTGATGCAATATCCCTCCGGAATATCCGTGAGGTTGAATTCGATAGCGGTTTTGTTGTTTTGGCCAAAAGCCGTGGTCGCC
This sequence comes from Bacteroidales bacterium, assembly GCA_017960885.1. Classification (GTDB taxonomy): domain Bacteria; phylum Bacteroidota; class Bacteroidia; order Bacteroidales; family UBA3824; genus UBA3824. The sequence goes on along the minus strand of JAGCYI010000024.1, from coordinate 1,425 downwards.
AAACCGAGGGTGGCAAGTAGTAATTTTGTCTTCATAGGATTTGGGTTTAAAATGTTTATAATTGTCTTTTTTTAAACTTATATTTTTAGTTATATAATTTATAATGCAATTGTATAACTATATTTTCAGATATACAACTATTAGATTTAGTTAAACAACTTGTTTTTTAGTCATTACTATTCTATTTCGTTTTAAATGGTTGAATACTAATAATATATGTAGTCAAATATTTAGCGTTAATTATTCTTAATTATCAACAGCCCCAAAAACTTTTATTCCTTGATTACCCTTTGTATTGGTTCAAAGAGAGTTTGGTTTCGGCGGAGTTCGTTGACATTGAGGTCGCTCTTAACTTCACCGTCCCAATTTGCACCTACCATGTCGAATTTTTCGCCTTCGGGGTCGATGTAGGTGAATGTGGTAACGCTTGGCGGCAGAGGTTCAAACTCTAACAGAAACGCAATGTAGTCGCCCGAATAGGCTTCTATCCAAAATATCTCTCCGAGAGGCAAACCACGAAGACCTTTTAATTTGTATTGGTGTCCGCGATTGTCGATTAGCATTGTTCCCTTCTCGTATCCGTAATATTCGCGCATCCAATTTTGTTCGTGGGCAATGGCTATGTATGTGGCTTCGGGAGTGTTCCAAAGAGCCATTGTGCCTTCCTCAACAGGTTTAATCAGGTGCGGATTGTTGAATACAGCCCAAGTTTTGTGATTGTCTTTGTTGTATTTTTTAGGATAATCCACGAGTGTAGGCGGTTTGATATTTGGTTCGTTGTCGTAGTCGTACTGCAATGTGCCATGTGCGGTGTAGGGTGAATTGATGACAACTCTTGTGCCTCGCAGATACCACATAGGCACACCGAAGATGGCAATTTCTTTGGTGGTAGGCGACAGTTTTGGAAAGTAGATTTTGAAATCCAAAGGCGTTCCGGCGGGGGCTTTTACAGTATAGTGCTTGCGGAAACAGTCGGGCGAGGTGCGTCTTGCACGGTATTGAACACCCGTTGCCATGTCAACAATTGCAGTTTCTTCGCAGGCGAGCCAAAGATTTGTCATTTCGTCGACCGGCATTACAAAATAGCAGTGCAGCACGGTTTCTTCGTTTTCCTCGGTGAGCATCCAATAGAGCGGAACAAATTGAGGAGGAAGAGAGTCGCGGTTTGGGAAAATTGTGTTAAAGTTTTCTGCCACAGGTGCTTCCACAGTGCAAGTATCGGTCATGTATGCCATTTCCATATCGTCCCAAGCCGCCCAAGTGCGGTTTTGTCCTTTGGATTTATCGGTTTTAATGTTTTGAAGAGTAGCAATGCAGCATTGGTCTTTTGCCAATATCTGCACTTCGCCGTCGTCGTTGGTAAATCCGTAGCCTACCACCACAATGTCGTTGTTTTGAGCCATTACGCCTAACGAGAGCAAAAGT
>JAGCYI010000166.1 GCA_017960885.1 Bacteroidales bacterium | reverse complement strand
GATGCCGTGGAAGTCGAGGTTTTGTATATCAAAATATCTTGCGAGTTCTGCACCTGTGAGCACAATGGTCTGTCCGCCGCTGATATATAAAGGTGCAGGGTTGTATGATGGCTTTGTTGTGATTTTAACATTCTGACATTCAAGCGAGATGGAGAGTTTGTAGGGACAGTTGGCGTCTAAGAGGTCTTGACCTGTAAGGGTAATGATGAGTTTAGGGGTGGTATAGTCGCCGAGAAAGAGGCTGTATGGAGGGGTGTATTGCACTGTGGCACGGACGGGGTAGTTGCGCTGGGCAGAGGATGCCGCAGTGCAGAATGTCAATAGGGTTAGTAATATTAGTAGTTTCTGTTTCATACCTTGTTAAAAAGAAATTTTACCTTCATCGCTTAATGATGATTCTGTGCCATCATCAAATTGATGCCTGATGCAATACCTGTAGGTATTGCCCGCCGACACGTTGGTGTCGGTGTATTCGTTGCCGTGCACTATGGCGTAGGTGCTTATATCATTAGTGTCTACCGCTCGGAAAACAACGGTTGACACCACCTTCTTGCGCAATTGGTCGGTGTTCCATTTGAGTTTTACCCCATTGGTTGTTACGGTGGTGGTTAATACAATTTTTTCGGGTTTTGCCGGAATATCTGCTGCCACGATATTCGAGATGTCTGACCATAGTCCGCCATTATCCATAGCCTTGAGTGCGTAATAGTAGGTCTCGCCCTCCTCAATATTGTTGTCGCTGTATTCGGTGTCGCGTGGTTGCAATATAGCCAAGGTGTCGAACTTGCTATTGAGATTAGTTGTACGAAATAAAACAACGCTTTTTACATCGCCCGAAACCGATTTGTGCCACGAGACTATGTTTTTTTTGCGGGCTATCTCCACATTGCTGATTCGTGGCGGCGACGGCGGAATGGTGTCGTACCTTGCCACTGCTGCTGGTGGCGACATCTGGCTTTGATTGTCGCGACCGTCCACTGCCTTGAGCCGGTAATAGATATATTCGGTGCTGGTGTTTAATGTAATGGTGTCGGTGTAGGTGGTATCTTTAATCATATAAGGGCACGCCATCACAAACTCCACATCAGGCAGATTGGCGCGAAAAAGGCGGTAACCTATCACATCGGGGTCGGTGCTGCGATGCCAATACACCGTCACGCGTCCAAGACTGTCGCAAAAGCCCTCAGGAGGTGCGGGCGCGGCTGGCGGAATGCTGTCAACAAGCATGGCATACGAAGGAAAGGGGTTGATTACTTCGCTTGAAGAATTGTATGCCGAAATAAAATAGTAGTTGTCGTTGAGAGGTTTAGTGTCGGTAAAACTGCGCGATTGCGGACTGATATTGCCCGACAGCAGTTGTTTGGTGCCGCCTGACGATTCGGAGCGGTATATCTTATATCCCTCAATTGCGGATTCTTGGTTGGCATTGTAAGTCCAGTTTACCACCACAGAATTGTTGTTAACAGTTTCGGCGTAGGTGAGTTCGGGCACCGAGGTGATTTCAGGCTTGCCTATGCATTTCGACACATCCGACATAGGACCACTTTCGCCAAAACTATCAAAGCCGTAGGCACGGTAGTAATATGCCTTGCCGTTGGTTTCAAGCGTGTCGATGATACGCATTTCAAACGAACCGTAAGTGGCTGAGATGGGTTGTTCGGATATTTTTTCAAAATGCTTGCCATCTTCGCTCTTTTCGATATAGTATGCTATATAATAAGGTGTGGCTTGCGTATCCCACGAAATATGTGCCGCGCGGTTGCGTACCACTATTGTGGGGGCTGGCGGAGGGTATAGTGGGCGGTAGGCTCGTATCGACGACATCACCACTGCTGTGTCGGTGTAGAGGGTGTCGGCGGTTGCCAACCTTACAGAGTAGATGTAGGTGCAGCTCTTGTCCACATCGGAGTCGTTGTAATATAGTCCGGCAAGGCGGGCGGTGGTGGTGTCCATATCAGCGCAGTAGAGCGCAAAGCCAAACCGCTGTTCGTTGTCGTTGTGTTTTTTATATGCTGTAATAGGATTAAAATCGGTGTAAGTCTCGCGCTCGCCAAATATGCACTCTGCCGCCACTGCGGTGTACTGGTTGTCGGCGTATGGCTCCCATTCGCCCATTTCCGCCATTTTGATATTTTTAGAAAATTGTTTTTCTGCCCATACCGAGTCGCCCTGCTCTTTTACCATATATTTTTCAAAAGTATATCCGCATTGCTTAGCCTCGTCCCACACTGGATACGCAACCGGAGCCCAACGGAGTTCTATGCGGTCGCGTCCGGGCTTGGCTATCAGCATGATATTCTGCTGCCGCTGCGCCATAGCGGGCATACATATCATTATCAGAAGTATAAGAGATGGTAGTTTCATGAAGAGGTAGTTTGTGTTTTTTCGTTGGCTAAATAACAAATATAAAATCACTCTGCAAAATATTTTTAACACTTTTTTTTAAATATATTATATATTGATAATATTTTATAACGGCAATAATTTTCATAAACTACTTAACTAACTGATATATATATAGCACATTATAAAAATATATAATTAAATAAAAATAGTAAAAAATAGATAAGAAAATATTTGGATTGTCGGGAGAAATGGTTACATTTGGGGCGAAAAAATTGTTATCAACATCAAAAACAAGAATCAATATGAAAAAGAGAATTTTCACCACCATTATAGCCGCTGCAATGTCGGCAATGATATTTTTGCCATCGTGCAATAAAGATGACAACGCCGATCCCGAACCCGAACCGAATAAGGAAGAGCAAAAAAAAGATGAACCGAAGATAGAGTACGACTCGTCGGATATCTACTCTCTGTTTTTAGTTTCAAACTATAGTTTTTTCAATCCCGATGTCAACAATCCAAAAGACGGAGATACTGCTTGTAGATGCTTCAGCACACCACTTACAATAGGAACTTCGCTTCAGAAAATCTACGCGCCAATTGAAGCAAAAGTATTAGACAATCTCACATATACCTACCGTTACGAGATTACCGATTGTACCATTGCTGACGCGTCGGGCGAAAACATGGCCATCGAATATACACCAAACGAAGGCACTAATATTCTGATGATACCTCACAAAGAACTCACCCCCAACACTGAATACACTTTCTCTACAACAATAACCTTAACACAGTTGATTGATGGTGAATGGCATCCTGTTATTTACAAAGACAAGACCCTTAACTACACCAATACGCTCAAATTTACCACAGGAAAAATTTCGGATAACTTTATCGACAAGGAGGAGATTCTCTACCAATATCCAATCGACCGTCAGAGATACTATTTACCAGAGGAATATAAGCAGGGATATATTATGATGAGTTATAAATATTCAAAGATATTCGATGGTGTGCCAGCGGAGAATATGAAGGTAGTGATATCGTCGGTGAGCGACGAAACTCAGCCAAAACAAACGACTTCTTTCACCTACAAAGAATGCCACGATATTGACCGACAGGTTGCCGAAATCAACTATTCGTTAGATAATGTTACATTCTTGCCTCAAACCTTATACCGTTTCGACTTTATGTGCGGCAAGGACACTGTATATTATATGCATCTTGCCACAAGCAAGCACCCTGATTTCAAAACAAAAATTGCTACTTATGATATTACTGGGAATCAGATTAATCAAACGGCATCTACAAATGACCCCCATGATGGAGCCGTACAAAAAGAATTAGTAATTGTAATTAGTAATGATGTTGAGTATTTCGACGAATATGAAATAAATATAGGCGACATTGGCTTGATACGCATGGAATTAGATCTCGACAACTGCGAATGGTATATTAACAGTTACTTTAAACTATTTTATGACAATTATACCATTTATCATAATTCACCTGACAACAATAAATGGAAAATACCCCCTTCAAATGCTATGGGTATCAGCTATCGATATCGATCCGGCTCTAAATTATTGAGTGAGAATGAAATTAAAAACAAAACAATTAATTTCATACCTTATGATAAGGATGGACGTGTGTGGTGTTTAGTACAAACCGTTATGGTTAAAGATTTTGATAGTATGTGGTCGTCATTTTCTAAGTATCATAGTGAACTTGAAAGTAAATTTTGTATGATATATCATGAAAATAATTCTGTAACACACTTAACATACACAGAGGGAGAATATCCATTCTCTTTATCATATTGCCTGCCAGGTAAGAATATTGTAACTTTTACGGACAAATACGTATGGAATTATACGGGTCTCTAAACAAAATAATTCTTTATGAAAAAAATCATCATATCATTACTATTATACCTTTGTTTTGTTAATTTAGAAGTCTTAGCGCAACAAGGGGACAATCAAGATTATTTTAGTATCGGCTTTTTTCAAATTGCCATTTCACGCAACTATATGACACCTGGTGATTTTAAAGATTTCGATATTAGTATTTCGTACAATCCGTCTTTAAATAAAACATATTTATTTACATGGAAAAATCAGTCAATCTTCATACCATTTCAGGCGGGAGGTAAAAACAACACAGAATATGTTTATATAAGTATTAAAAGTACAGATCAAACAATAAATACTACATTTCCTGTTGATATATCGAATTTACCTAATGAAGATTGCGAAGATTTTACAATTAATTCTGATTATAAAATAGTAATATGCAGCCCCTTTTACACACTCATTAACGGCAACCTTGGTTCTTATTTATGCCAAGGCAAAGGTATTCCTATACATAATATTATTACGGCTCCAAATGTAAATATAGTTAATGAAAAGGCAAGGTTACAAGTGTCTAAAATTGATGAAGATAATTGGATATCGTTTTTGAGACTGGATGAAATAAATGAAGGAATACCATGGGAGAAATATCGAGATTTCATTAATACTAATTTTAAAGACGAAAACGTAAAGAATGAATATAAATACAGAATAGAATATGACGATGTTTTTCATTCTAGTGAATTTAATATTCCTAAATACTATCCGCAAATGCCTGATTCTTTAGTAGAAAACATCAAAATACAAGACCAGCAATTAACTGGGTTGCCTGATGATAAAGGATTTTGGGATATATATAAATTATCAGTAGATAATAATCCTTACAATCCGGATAATAAGATGGATAAAGGAATACATGAATTAGTTTTTGAACCTCGGAATAATGAAAAACGTACATGCCCCGTCAACAGATACGCAGTTGTTTTTTCAGCAGAACCTAATCATATATATTCTAATCTTAATGAGGAAACAATTGATTTTTGGAGTGAAGACCAAGCAAAAGAAGGACGAGAAGGTGCGATTTCGGTGTGTACCCAAGCAGGAGATTTATATTCAGATGGTGACAAAGAATTAATAATATGCTCAATGCCAAGTACAATTAAAGTAAACAATGTGGTGTATGATATTCCCAAAGACAAAGACATAGACATAGACATACAATTAACAGCAAACTCCTTTAAGGCGGGTGCAGACACAATCACAATTACCCCCGATCCCAATGACACAAAATGGATTTCTCAAGAATTGGCTTTTTCGCTGCAAGGGTATTATCGTAATATAGAGCCGACATATACCATAACAAAATGCTATGCATCTGAAAATAAAAATTCTATGATAACGATTTCCGACATCGAAGGAGGTTTGGGTGGTCAGTATATTATTGAAGGTGTTGCAGAAAGTAGTGGCAACTCCTTTACACTGAATGATCTTCCGAAATCGTTTGATATTCCGTTAGGACAAAGCAGTCTCACTATAAAAGATGATTCAGATAAAGATAAAGATATAGGAGTTGAACATCGCCAGAAGACAATTAATTTAAATGACGTAACATATACAACCCCCGAAATCGCAATCAATGACATACTACAACCTTCGTGTAATGGTTATAGCGATGGCTCTATCTCTGCATCCATAAACGTAGGCGCTAAATTTGAATGGTCAATTAATCCCAAACCAAAGCAAAATGGAGATAATACAGAAGAGAATAATAATACACCACCAAACCAAAAAATATTCTCGGATATAAGTGCAAATACATATAATATCAGTTGTAAAGTGGATGAATGCTTTGTTGCAGAAAAAAAAGATATAGTAATAAACGAGCCTTCAAAAGTTGATTTTATAACAAGACTCACACATACAACATGTGAGGGCAAAGGCGATGGTATAATTACTATTAGTAATTTAAGTGGCGGTAATGCCCAATATCAGAAATCCTATAAATGGCAAATTAATAAAGAAACAAGTGGTTTTAATCAATCATCAAAGAGTATAATACCCTGGGGAAATTCGAGTGATATTACAGGTTTATCAGAAGGAAAATATAGCGTAACCGTTTACCAAGTCGATGAAAACCAAAATGATAAATGCTCCGCTACCGTAGATAACATAACAATCGATCATGAAGAACCAAAATTATCATATAAAATAGGTTCTCCATCGTGCGCTGATATGTCAGAGCCTAACGGCTGGGCAGAAATATTTGTTGCAACGAAAGATGATGGCTCAAGTAAATATCGGTTTCAACCTACATCTTATGACATTTCGCCTGATTTGAATGATTCTCCCAATAATAAGCCAAATCCAAAATTCGATAATTTAAGAGAAGGGACTTATAAGCTCAGTGCATCAGATTTAGATGGCGAATGTAAAGTGGAAACAGAAGTTACACTAACAAGCAATTCTTATAGTTTTGACGAATCAAGCACCACCAATGCTTCCTGCAATTTTGCCGATAACGGTACAGCCACCATTGTGGTAACACCTAAGGATGAAAATGGTATATTCAAAATAGATTCTTATTGGTTATCTTCATCAATCGATCCCACAAAAAAATACATTCCAAATTCCGGAGAAACCATCATAAAAAATCTACCAATTGGCGAATATCAAGTGTCAGTTAACCACGACAAAGAATGTACTCTCAGCGACATAATTACCATCAACAAAAACGAATACAATATCGACACAGACCACCACGACCTTACATGCGAAGAAATTTCCAACGGGGATGTGGCAATATCGCTATCGGTAAAAGATCCTAAAAAAGATAACGGTCCTTTTCAGATAAAAAAACATTCTTGGACTGTTAAACCTCTAAATAGCACTTCCGAATCTGACGAAAAAACTTTTACACCAACATCGGATATTCCTCTTCCCGATGAAAATGGCAATTATAAGCCTTATTTCAAAATAAGCGGTCTTAGCGAGGGCGTTTACAAACTCTCTGTACAACACGATGAAAAATGCTTGCAAATTATACCAGTAGAAGTTGGCACTAACAAATACACATTTCAAAATTCAACAAGAGATATTTCATGCTCAGAAGCCAAAAACGGCGAAGCCACAATACAAATAATACAAACAGGCAACGGAATCTACAACTCAAATAATAACTACCAATGGTCGGTTGTTTATTCTCCTGATAAAATCTCACAAACATCTTCTGTTGTACTAAAAAATCTTAGTAACGGCATACACACCTTTTCCATATCAAACAAAGACAACAAATGCATTCTATCCTCACAGGTGGAAATTAACGAAAACAAATACTCTCATTCTGTAGTCACCACCAACACCCCTTGTGCTGAGAAATCTTTTGGTTCAGCCACCATACGTAGCAATATAACTGGTTCGGGTATTTTTGATCCTATTTATACATGGTCAATAAATGGGAGCAAACATTCTACGGGCAGTATCAATACTATTTCAGAACTTGGTTCTGGCAACTACAATGTCAAGTTTGAATGGGCGAATGGCGGATGCAACACCGAAATCAATTTCGAAATCAAACACGACACTCTCCGTCCATCGTTTTTTACCACCCACGCCGAGTGCGCCGACAAGCAGTCAATTGGCGGCAAGGTAGAAATTAATATGTCGCCTAAGCGCACCTACAAATACATTTGGGACGATGACACTGAAGGCACAGAATCTAATATCGTCGAAAACTTAGCAGCAGGCTCTCACACTGTAAGAATCGTCGACCAACATAATTGTTCCATACAAGAATCGTTTGACATACTCAACAGCGATTTTTCGGTAAATGTAAAATCCGAGAACGCCCTTTGCCGTCAGGATGCCACAGGAAAGGTGATTTTTGATATCAAAGGCGGCAGAGGCAAGTATGCTATCGACTGGCAAGGCAACAACGCCCTCTCGCAGAGCAATATCACTACAAACACCTTTACTCAAGATAATGTTCCTGTGGGTGTGTATACCATCAATGTCAAAGACGAAACCAACTGTGTATCAACGCATAAGGTAACTATCGCCAGCGGCAACCTCAAGGTTTCGCACAAAGAAACAGAGGCAAGTTGCTCGTCGATAGGCAATGCAAGAGCCGAAATTGCAGTGTCGGGTGCAAAATTGCCCGTAACCTACAAATGGAGCGACAATGTGGAAACCCCCGACCCTGTTCGTAACAACCTTACCAATGGCAACTACGTGGTAACAGTGGTAGACCAAAACAACTGCAGCATGCCTGTAGACATAAAAATTTACAGCAAGAAACTCAGCACCTCCACCGCTATCGACAGCGCCACCTGCGGTCTTGACCCCGACGGAGCAGCCGACATAAGGTTGTTTTCGGCAACGTCGCCATTCACATTCACTTGGCCCGACGGAAAAATCACTTCAGAGAGCAAACGCAGCGGTCTCGACAAGGGCAACTACGATGTGCTGATAACCGATGCTAATGGTTGCGAGGTGCATGCCAATGTGGCTATTCCCCATAAGGGATATTTGCAAAACGATGTTCCAAGCAGCATCAACCTGTGTTACAACGGCGAAATCAACGTTGATGCCAACGAGTTTGACGGCTATGAGTGGATATGCAACGGCTGGGTGGTAGACAACAACCGATTTTTAACAGTAAAATCGCCCGGCACGTATATCATCAAAGCCAACGGCTACGACGACTGCTATGCTGTGGATACAATTTCGGTTACGATGTCGCCAACATCGTTCTCGCCATATTTCCGTATGTCGTCGGCATCATACATCAACGACACCCTCGTGGTAATGGAGATGTCGCAAACCAATCCCGACAAATATTCTTGGAAATACGATACTCTCGCTTTCGACTGCGACAATTCCAAAGGCTCAGAACGTGAACTGCGACTTATTCCCAAACTTTCGGGCATATACAGTGTTACACTTTCTGCCGAAAACCAAGACTGCGTGTCGGACATATCCAAGCCTGTGGAGATATTTGCCACGGTACGTCCCGACGACGAACTCTCGCCGCTATATGTAGAACGCTCTATTGTAAAGGACTTTGCCATTTCGCCCAATCCCACCAAAGGACCTATCACGGTTGAGGTAAACCTTTCGCAAATTTCCGATGTGCGGCTTACTATTTACGACCTCAATTTTGGCAAAATACGCAAACAGGTTACGCTCCACAATTCCGACAATTACAAACTCGACATCAACGACATACTATCTTCCGGTGCGTATGTAGTAATATTGCAAACCGGCAACGAAACCAAACAAATAAAATACATTGTTAGCCGATAAATACATTACCCTGTTATGCAAAATCAAAATTTACAAAACCGTCTCGGGGTTTTCTTGACTACAGTATTAGTGGTAAGTATGTTTGCTTCTGGCAGCCAAGTGTCAGCACAAAACGCATACGCGACATTAGAATACGGCACTCTAACTTTTTATTACAACGATAATCAACCTTCGGGCGCATTTGAAATCAACACTGGCAGCGAAACTCCTGCATGGAACGCATCTTCGGCAGATATTACTAAGGTGGTTTTCAACAGTTCGTTTGCAAACTATAAGCCCAACACCTGTTACAGATGGTTTTGCGGATGTGTTAACTTGCAATCGGTAGACGGTATCCAAAACCTCAACACGCAAAACGCCGAATCAATGGCTTATATGTTTTATCAATGTGGTAATCTTAAGTCGCTCAACCTTAGCGGGTTCAATACTGCAAAAGTTAAAAGTATGATGGCTATGTTTGCCAACTGCGAAAAACTTAATACTCTCGACCTCAGTGCGTTCAACACTCAGAATGTGGACGATATGAACTCGATGTTTTTTCGCTGTAGAAATCTCAGCCAGGTGGTGCTCAGCAGTTTCGACACCAAGAATGTTGCAAATATGTACTCGATGTTTGCCTATTGCCGCGCCCTCAACGAAATAGATTTAAAATCATTCAACACTGGCAAGGTAACTGATATGCGCCGCATGTTTTACGATTGCCCACAGTTAGAAACCATTTATGCCGGAGATTTATGGTCAACAGTAAATGTATCGCAATCCGACGATATGTTTTATGGCTGCAACAATCTTTTTGGCGGGTATAATACTATTTTTAGCGATGCAATTACTGATAAAGAATACGCACAAATAGATTCCGAAACACAGGCAGGATATTTAACACAAAGCGGCACCACCCAAGTGGCACATCGCTTAATTGTGGCTTCTCCGCCTATAAAAACAGAATACTGCCTTGGTGAGCCGTTAGATATTACGGGCTGCAAAATATCAGTATTCTTTAACGACAATAGTTCCAAAACTTTCAACCTCCGCCAAGATTTAGTGGCAGAATACAACCCGTCGGCCGTTGGCGAACACAATGTGACAATCAGGGTTTATGGCGGCGAATGTAGTTTCAAGGTCAACTTCTACGACCAAGAATCTCCATATTATCTATGGGACAGCAAAACGCTTACAGCCACATTATATTATGGGCATTATCGCAACGGCGCAACTTGTATGCACACTCTGCCTGATTCGATAAAAAATAAGGTAGAAAAAATTGATTTTGAAATATCGTTTGCCAAATACGCCCCCGAAAGCACCGTAGAATTGTTTAAAGGTTGCCGAAATCTTGTAGAATTTACCAACTTGCAATATTTCAACACCACAGCAGTCCGTGATATGTCGTTTATGTTTGATGGTTGCGAAAATCTCCGCTCACTCGACCTTAGCAATTTCGACAATAGCAAAACTGCTTATGCACAGGGAATGTTTCAAGAGTGCGGAATGTTAAAAACTATCTACTACGGTGATTTTTGGGATACCGAGAAAACCGCCGATGCTGTTATTTATAATCCTGATTGCGCACAATATTTCACCTACAAAAAAGCACAGGCATTTGTGTTTCCACCCGACCCCCTCCCTATTGTATTCAACAATCAGCCCCAGAAGTTGATTGCCGATATGGAGTCGAACCTTGGCACGGTTTTATACAGCCTCGACGGAAAAAACTATTCCGAAGATATTCCCTCAGCCACACATGCCGGCGATTACACCGTGTATTACAAGGTAGAAGACAATGAAAAATATGTTGGCACTCAACCGCAAACCATCAACGTAAACATAAGCAAGGGCAAAAGCGTGATTACAACTGTTCCTACCGCCATTGGTTTCCTTGTATACATGGGACAGCCTCAGCCACTGATTACCGAAGGTACATCCAATTTTGGAACAATATTGTATCGTCTCGGCTCCGAAGGTGAATATTCCACAACGCTTCCTGAGGCTACCGAACCTGGCATTTACAAAGTATACTACAAAATTGAAGACAGCGACGATTATGAGGGCGTTCCCGAACAGTATATAGAGACAAAAATAGATGCCAAAACGCCTGTTGATATCGCACCAGAGACAATCAAGCCAAATGTTTGGTGCAGTAACGGCACTATATTTATAGAAAGTACGTCCTTAGGTGTTAGATACAGTATTGTCGACATCACAGGTCGCATAATCACTTCATCTACAATTAATTCCTCACTACAAGAAATCCATATCAACAAAAAAGGAATTCTTGTTGTAACTATTGGTAAATACTGCTATAAGGTGGTAAACCAATAATAACAAATCAGCCAGTGGAAATCATTTCCGCTGGCTGATCTTACTATAAAATCAATCCGCTGTATTATGCAAGGTAGTTGTTGATGTTGGTTTCGATGCGTTTGGCGAGGTCTTGCGAAAGGTCGGCTTTCTGGAATTTTTCGCCGGTTATGTTTTCGAAAAGCTCAATGTAGCGTGCAGAGATGCCAGCCACTATCTCGTCGGTCATTTCGGGAACTTTTTGACCATCTTTACCTTGGAAACCGTTTGCCATAAGCCATTCGCGTACAAACTCTTTTGAAAGTTGTTTCTGCTGTTCACCTTTGGCAAAGCGCTCCTCGTAACCTTCGGAGTAGAAATAGCGCGACGAGTCGGGAGTGTGAATTTCGTCGATAAGCACGATTTTGCCATCGATTTTGCCAAACTCATATTTGGTATCAACGAGGATAAGACCACGTTTAGCGGCTATTTCAGTGCCACGCTCAAACAGCTTGTAGGTGATTTCCTCTATCTGAGCGTAGTCTTCGGGCGAAATGAGTCCGCGTTTGAGTATTTCCTCTTTTGAGATGTCCTCGTCGTGACCCTCTGCAGCCTTGGTGGTGGGGGTGATGATGGGTTTGGGGAATTTCTGATGCTCTTTCATACCTTCGGGAATCTTAACTCCGCAGATTTCTCTTGCACCAGATTTGTAGGTGCGCCACGAACTGCCAGTGAGGTATCCGCGAATAATCATCTCCACAGGAAAAGCCTCAGCCTTCTGTCCCACTGTTACCATAGGGTCGGGAGTGGCAAGTTTCCAGTTGGGAACAATATCCTTGGTAGCGTCCAAAAACTTGGCGGCTATCTGATTGAGAATCTGTCCTTTGTAGGGAATACCCTTGGGCAGGATTACGTCGAATGCCGAAATACGGTCGGTGGCCACCATAATAAGTTTGTCGTTGTTGATGGTGTATACATCGCGGACTTTGCCGTGATAGACATTTGTCTGACCTTTAAAGTTGAAATCGGTCTTGATTAATGCGTTTGCCATAATATTTTAGAATTTTGAATTACGATTTACGAATTATGAATTATGAATTATGAATTGGAGTTTCGTATGCGCTGATAATCTTCTTCACAAGTTTGTGACGCACCACGTCGTCGCCGCTGAACGCTACAAACGATATTTCTTTGATTCCTTTGAGAATATGCAGGGCGTGCACGAGTCCCGAATCGGATTTGCGGGGCAGGTCGATCTGGGTTTCGTCGCCGGTGACTATGAACTTGGAGTTTTCGCCCATGCGGGTGAGAAACATTTTCAACTGCGAGATTGTGGCGTTTTGAGCCTCGTCTAAAATCACAGCAGCATCCGAAAGCGTGCGACCGCGCATAAAGGCGAGAGGGGCAATCTGCACAATGCGCTCCTCAATCATATCTTCGAGACGACGCTGCGGAATCATATCGTTGAGAGCGTCGTAGAGTGCCTGCATATAGGGGTCGAGCTTCTCCTTCATATCGCCGGGCAGAAAGCCGATTTTTTCGCCAGCCTCCACAGCAGGACGGCAGAGAATTATGCGTCGCACCATCCCGGTTTTCAACGCTCTTACTGCCAGTGCCACAGCAAGGTATGTCTTGCCAGTACCAGCGGGACCCGTTGCAAACAGAAGGTCGTTGCGTTCAAGTTCCTTTACCATCTGCACCTGGTTTTGCGAGCGCGGACGTATGGGCACACCTGTTACCGAATATACAATGGCGTCGCCTCCGCCGGCATAGAGCGAGGCTTTTTGCACGTCTTTATGAAGGATGCTTTCTAATTCATTGTCGGACAAAGAATTGTATTTGGCAAAATGAGCCTTTATGAGTTCTATGGATTCAGAAAAACGTTTCACCTCCTCGGTTTCGCCAAGAATCTTGATCTCATGACCACGGGCAATGAGTTTCAGTTTTGGAAAATTCTGACGGATTTTTTCTAAACGCTGCTCGTTCACACCGTACAGAACCACAGGGTCGATGTTGTCCAAATCTAGTTTCTGTTCCATAGCTAATTAATAAAATCTAGTTCGTGGATAATGTTGCCAGCCTTTGCAAACTTATCAATTATGAAAAGCACATATCTGATATCTACGCAGATAGTACGCTGAATATCAGGCTCGAACATAATGTCGCAGCTCATAGCCTCCAGGTTGCCGTCGAAAGCCAGACCAATGATGTCGCCGTCGCCGTTGAGCACCGCGCTTCCGCTGTTGCCGCCGGAGATGTCGTTGTCGGTGAGGAAGCAGAGACGCAGAGTGTCGTCTTGGGCGTATGTGCCGAAATCGCGGTTGTCGAAAAGCTTTTGAAACTCGGGCAAAACCATAAATTCACGGTCGTTGTTGTTCTTTTTGGCAATGAGAGATTCAAATGTGGTGTACCATCCCATGGCTTTCCCTTGGTAGGTGTAGCCGCATACTTTGCCGTAAGTGAGCCTCATAGAGCCGTCGGCGTCGGGATAGAAGAGCGTGTCGGGATTGGATGCTTGAGCCATCTCCATCATTGCCTTGGTGTATTCGCGGTTGCGCAACTCAGTCTTACATTCGAGGGCGTCGGAGGCTTGGAAATTGTCCATTTTTTCCACAATATCGATAGCAAGCATAAAAAGAATGTCGTTGGATAGAGCCTCAATAGTTGGATTTTTCAAAAACTTGTCGTAACGCTCCTTGTCGGTGAGAATCGAATTTGAAAAGTTTTGTTCTAAAAGAAGATAGAACGTTGAGTCTGTAATTCCATCAGGACAGTATTTGTGAGGTATATGGTCGGCGTAATATTTAAGCATCCTCTCCGAAATAGTATAATCAATTTTGGGGTTGTAGTCGCGGAAATATGCCTCTGATTTAGCTTTGAGGCTTTTCACAATTTCTTCAACCTTTTGACGATAACCAATTGAGAGATAATGGTATAACATATAGTGCTTAGAGCCGAACTCCACAAACTCGCATCCGAAATACATCGACGCGAGCCAGTAGTCCATATACACATCGTTCTGGTTGTTGGCGGCTAAGTCGCTGTTTAATTGCTGAACAATTTTCTTGTATTTGCTTTTCTTGTTGCCGGCAATCCATTTTTCGAGGTCGTTTTCTGCCTTCTGTCGACGCTCTATCACATTTAAGTCATTGATACAGCGGTAGGTTTCGGCATAATACTTATAGGCGTTGAAGTCCTCGGTGTATTTAGAGGCATACTGAATGCGGATGGCGTCGTCGGAATCCATAAACGATTTGGTGATGTCGAGCTTCTGTTTGAGAACTTCTGCCATTACCGACGCATTGTCTTTGAGCCTGCGAATCTGACTGGGAGAATAGTGCCTTTGGGTTTCGGCGGGAAAACCGATAATCATGGCAAAATCGCCTTCGTTTACGCCTTTAGTGTTGATTTTCAGATATTTTTTGGGGACATAAGGAATATTTTGTTCAGAATAATCGGCAGGCGAACCGTCGGGTGCGGTGTATACACGGAAAATACAGAAGTCGGCGGTTTGACGCGGCCAAACATAGTTGTCGGTTTCGCCACCAAACTGTCCGATAGATTCAGGAGGCGTGCCTACTAAGCGTATATCTTTGTAAACTATATACTTAAACAGATAATAACTGTTGCCGTTGAAAAAATTACTGATCTCTACCTTGTATCTACCATTTTCAGAAAACTCTTCTTCCATTTCCTCAATAGTGCCTTCGATAAGCGCTATCTGTGCCTCAGGGGCAAGGCGCAAGGTTGACGGCGTAAGTATTTTGTCGGTTACATCCTCTATGCTTACCAATAGCGACGCCGTTTTGCCTTTCACGGGCATCTCATCGGAGAGGTTCTTTGCCCAGAATCCGTTGGTGAGGTAATCGTGGTTGACAGTGCTCAGCGCCTGAATATCTTCGTATCCGCAGTGGTGATTGGTAAGGAGCAAGCCTTTTGACGAAACGAACTCGGCGGTGCAATCTCCTGAGTTGAGGGTAACGATGGCATCCTTCAAACATGTCTGGTTGATACTGTAAATCTCTTCGGGAGTAAGACGGAATCCTGCATCCTTCATCTGCTGGTAGTTTTTGCCTATCAGGGAGAGAATCCACATTCCTTCGCCAGCCAGCGCCTGAGAAACAGTGAGCGAGATAATTGTAAGCAGTGAGAGAAGTGTTTTCATAAATAGTTTTGATAGTTTTTAAAAAGGCGGATTCCCAAAGAGAGGAAATCCGCCCTAAAGGATGGATGATGAATGATATTATAATTTTTTGCGGACTTCTTTCTCGTCGTACGACTCGATAATGTCGCCCACGCGTATGTCGTTGAATTTGTCGATGTTCAAGCCGCACTCCATGCCGGTGGTAACTTCCGAAACATCGTCTTTGAAACGTTTGAGAGAACCAAGCTCGCCTGAGTAAACCACAATACCGTCGCGGATAACGCGGCATTTGTTCTTGCGGATGATTTTGCCGTCTTGAACAAGGCAGCCTGCGATGTTGCCCACCTTGGATATTTTGAAAATCTCCTTGATTTCGGCAGTACCTGTAATCTCCTCTTTGATATCGGGAGAAAGCATACCTTCGAGAGCGTCCTTCACATCGTCGATAGCGTCGTAGATGATAGAGTAGAGACGAATCTCCACGTTGTCTTTCTCGGCGAGTTTCTTGGTGCCCTGTGCAGGACGTACCTGGAAACCGATGATGATGGCTTTGGATGCCTTGGCAAGCATTACGTCGGATTCTGAAATCTGACCTACGCCCGCATGTATAACCTTAACCTTGATGCTTTCGGTAGAGAGTTTCTCGAACGAACTTTTGAGAGCCTCGATAGAACCTTGCACGTCGCCCTTGATAACGAGGTTGAGCACAAGCTCTTCTGAGTTGCCGGCGATAACGTCGTGGGCAAACTTGTTGAGGTCCATAACGTTGATGCGGTTGGTAATCTCGCGTTCAATCTGCTGACGGCGTACTGCGCGTTCACGTGCGGAGCGTTCGTCTTCCATCACCTCGAACTTGTCGCCGGCGTTAGGTGCGCCGTTGAGACCGAGAATAGATGCCGCCATGGCGGGACCTGCGCTCTTGATACGCTTGTTACGTTCGTTGAACATAGCCTTGATTTTGCCGGAATAGCAGCCTGCCCAAACCACATCACCCACTTTGAGGATACCGTGGCTTACCACCACGTTGGTAACGTAACCCTGACCATGGTCGAGCGATGCCTCCACCACTGATCCAAATGCGGGACATGTGTATGATGCTTTAAGTTCGAGCACTTCGGCTTCGAGCAATATGCGTTCGAGAAGTTTGTCTACGTTGGTACCCTGCTTTGCAGAAATATCCACGCAGCCATAGTCGCCGCCCCAGTCTTCTACAAGCATTCCGCGCTCCGAAAGTTCGCGACGGATCTTTTCGGGGTCGGCATTGGGACGGTCTATTTTGTTGATAGCGAAAATAATCGGCACGTTGGCAGCCTTTGCGTGGCTGATAGCCTCCTCGGTAGTGGGCATCACCTGCGAATCGGCGGCAATCACAATCACCACAATGTCGGTGATTTTGGTACCGCGGGCACGCATAGCGGTGAACGCCTCGTGACCAGGAGTATCGAGGAAAGTGATTCGCTTTCCGTCGGGGAGCGAAACGTTGTACGCTCCGATATGCTGTGTAATACCACCTGCCTCGCCCGCGATAACGTTAGTTTTGCGGATATAGTCGAGGAGCGCGGTCTTACCGTGGTCAACGTGACCCATGATGGTAACGATAGGAGGACGTTCCTCCATCTCGTTGGGATCGAGTTTCTTTTCAAGGTCTGACTCGTCGCCGATGTTGAGGAATTTAACCTCAAAACCAAATTCTTCGGCGAGAATCTTAATCATTTCGGCATCGAGACGAGAGTTGATTGAAACGGGAGTGCCCAAGTCGAAACAAATCGATAAAAGTTGGTTTACAGGCACATCCATCAGCGAAGAGAGGTCGTTGGCGGTGATAAACTCAGTGATTTCGAGAATCTTCTTTTCGTCTTCGGCGCGTTTGTTCTCTTCGTCGATACGCTCGTGAATAATTTTACGCTTTAAGCGGTTGTATTTTGAAGTGGCGCTCTTGCCGCCCTGGTTTTCCATGAGGGCACGCGTCTCTTTGATTTGCTTCTTGATATCTTCGGCGGTGATCTCCTTTTTAATCTCTTCGGTGCGGTGTTTCTTGTCGCGACCTCTGCGGGGATCTCCGTTGTTTTTCTGTTCGTTGCGTTCGCCGCGTTCGCCACGCTCTTTTTGTTCGCCTTTTTTGCCGTTGCGGGGCGGACGGTTTTTAGAATCGCCTTTTGAATTTTCGCGTTGTTCGTCTTTTTGCTGGATGTCGACGGGTTCTTTGCCGATTCTGCGGCGTTTTTTCTTATTCTGACGTCTTCCTTGCGAGGGTTTGGGCTCGTCGTGAAGCTCAATTTTGCCAACAATAGTAGGGCCAGTGATTTTGTGCACCTTGGGCACGAAAAGTTCGTCGTCCTTAGGTACAGCGTCGTTAGAAAGCCTGTCGGCAGAGCGTTCTCTGCGTTCTTGGGGTTGTTGCTCAGGGCGTTTTTCAGGGTTTTTCTTTTCAGACGGGCGGTTAAGCGAGTCTAAGTCTACCTTTCCCACAACCTTAATAGACCTCTCGTCTTTTTGTTGGGCGGGGTTCTTCGGCTTGTTGTTGTTGTTGTTCTTGATTTTGTTTTCGTTACGTTGCTGTCCGTTCTGAGTGTCGGGCTTGTTGTTGTCTTGTTGCACTGGCAGTTTCTGTTTGTTGTCGTCAGCAGTTTTTTGTTGCTGTTGCTGTTGTGTGTTTGTTGTTTTAGCTTTATTGTTTTGATTTAGGTCTATTTTTCCCAAAATCTTAAATTCTTGTTTATCAGCCTGGTTGTTGTTCTGATTTTTGATGGTTTCTTTTTCGGCAGTTATTGTCTCTTTTCTTTTCTTGTCGATTTCCACCTGCTTTTCCACTTGTTTTTTGGCGAGCATGTCGGAACTGAACTCTTTCATGAGCATATCGTACTGAGCGCCGTCAATCTTAGTGTTAGGGTTGGCGTCGATTTTCTGTCCTTTTTTGTGAAGGAACTCTACGATGGTGTTGATACCTACGTTAAGCTCTTTCGCGATTTTGTTTAGTCTTATGTCCTTGTTGTCCTGCATTGTTTGAATTGTAATTAACTGCTGTTAAATCTAAGTTTCCGGCATATTTTAAGCGAATCCATGGCTTATTCGAATTCTGCTTTAAGTATATTCAGAACTTCCTCAATAGTCTCCTCTTCAAGGTCGGTACGTTTTACGAGTTCGTCTTTGGAGATTTTCAGTACGTCTTTAGCTGTGTCGCAGCCGATAGACTTGAGCGTGTCGATAATCCACATTTCGATTTCGTCGTTGAATTCTTCGAGGTCAACGTCTTCTTCTCCCTCGTCGATATCGCGGTAAACTTCGATGTCGTAGCCGGTGAGCTGAGTGGCGAGCTTGATGTTTGCGCCCATTTTGCCGATGGCTTTCGACACTTCTTCGGGATCGAGATATACTTCAGCCTTCTTGTCGGCTTCGTTGATCTTTATGTTGTTGATCTTGGCGGGGTTGAGGGCACGCTGAATGTATAGCTGAGTGTTGGCCGAGAAGTTAACCACGTCGATATTCTCGTTTCTAAGTTCGCGAACGATTCCATGGATTCTTGAGCCTTTCATACCTACGCATGCTCCTACAGGGTCGATGCGGTCGTCGTAGCTTTCTACAGCCACTTTTGCGCGTTCGCCAGGGATACGTACAATCTTCTTGATTGTGATAAGGCCGTCGTTGATTTCGGGCACTTCGAGTTCAAACAATCTTTCGAGGAAAGCCGGGTCGGTTCTAGAAAGCAGGATGAACGGCGAGCCGTTGCGCATTTCTACCTGGCTGATAACAGCACGGAGGTTGTCGCCTTTGCGGAAGAAATCGGTGGGAATCTGTTCTGTTTTGGGGAGAGTAAGCTCGTTGCCTTCGTCGTCGAGGATAAGGATTTCGCGTTTCCAAACCTGGTAAACTTCGCCAGCAACGATTTCACCTATGCGGTTTTTATATTTTTCGTAAAGTTTTTCTTTTTCGAGTTCTAATATTTTTGAAGTGAGGTTTTGTCTGAGTGTGAGAATGTTTCGGCGGCCGAAGTCGCGGAAAGGCACTTCGTCGGTAACTTCCTCGTCGATTTCGTAGTCGCTGTCGATTTTTTTAGCTTCAGTGAGCGAAATCTCGAGATTTGGATCTTGCAGGTCGGAGTCTTCTACCACAACGCGGTTTCTCCATATTTCGAGGTCACCTTTGTCGATGTTTATTATTATGTCGAAGTTTTCATCGGTGCCATACATTTTGGCAAGGATGTTTCTGAACACTTCTTCGATAACGCGCATCATGGTGGCGCGGTCTATGCTTTTCTGCTCTTTAAATTCGGCAAATGTCTCTATGAGGTTGTTGATTTCCATTTTTTTTAACTGCCTATATTTTAAAATTTTATTTTCAATTTTGTTGTCTTAATAGCAGCAAAGTTAATCGTGTTGGTAACTTCGCTTTTGGTGCGCTTTCCGTTCACTTTTTCGGTGATGGTCTGCTTTATGGTGATGCCGTCGTCGTTTGCCGACAGCAGCTCTCCGTCGATTTTCTTACCGTCGGCGAGAACGATATCTACGCATTTCCCGATATTTTTTGTGTACTGACGGGGCACTTTGAGCGGCTCGGTGAGACCTGGACTTGTAACTTCAAGCTCAAAATCCTCTTGGTCGCGGTCGAGCATCTCTTCGAGTTTCGACGATATTTCGCCGCACTGGTCGATGGTGATGCCTTCGTCGGTGTCGGCGGTGATGGTAATTTTGTTGTCACCTGACACTTTTACGCTTACAAAAAAGAATTTTTCAAACTCTTTTTCCTGCTCCAATATCGATAGTATGCTCTGTTCTGATATCATTTCGTTATTGTGAATAAAAGAGGGGACACTGAGTCCCCTCTTCTTTAATTTTTTGCAAAGTTAAGCATAATGTTTTTATTCTACAAAAAATATTATGCGTTTTTGATATTTTTTTTTGAAAAATATCTGCTGGCGAATTTTCGCTGCCAGCCAAGCGGTTAATTTCTAAGCGTTTAGCATTAGTAATATTTTGGCTTGCGCTGTGGCAGGAGGTTTTCGGTGAGCTTGTAGTGGAAGCATATCATTGTGATAAGATATGCGTCGTTGTAGCCCGAGTTGCCACGTCGCATCTGTCCCGATTTGTAAGGTGCTGAAGCTTCCACTAATTCTCCGTTGTTGTCAACGTCGAAGTGTCGGTCGGCGAATTTCATGGTGAGGTCGCTCGGTGGTTTTGCACCTTCTTGCTCGTAGTTGAAATAATAGTCTGACGAGATGTCGTCGATATAATCGGTTGTGGTATAGTGGTTTGCGATTTCGAGGCTGAGCGCCATTTTGGGGTTGAGGCGGTATTTTACGCCTAAGCCGATAGGTACGGTGGCAGCCCAGAGTTTGTAAGGTTTCGATTCGGTTTTTACATTAATAGTGTTTCCGTTGTCGTCGGTAACTTTAAGAACCACGCCAGATCCCTGACCTTCGGTGCACAGGGGCTGTAATTCGTACCACGAGCCATCGAGTTTGCCTTTTGGCTTGAAGTGTACTGCTCCTATGCCTGTGAATACATAAGCCGAGATGCGTTGTCTCCATTGCGAAACGCTCTGGAATGCGCCAAAACGCGAAATTGCTTTTTCCTTAACAAAATAGTAGTCGATTGTTGCTCCAAATTGAAATAAGTCGCTGCGGAAGTTAAGGTTGCGTGCTTTTCGGTAAATGTTGGCAGATTCGGCGTCGTCGCCGTAGATTCTGCAATATGTAAAGCTGGCCCTAGCCGAGAGCGGTTCGAGAATTCTGTATCGGTATCCTACTTGCATCGCAGGTCTTGTGCTGGCGAGGTCAACGTCGCGAATACCGAAAAAGTGAGCCGCATCTTTTTTTCCTCCACCGAGCTCACCCATAAAGAAATTGTAGCCTATTCCGCCGAACACGCTGTTGCGGTCGCGTTTCCAAGCCGTGGATTGCGGGTATGCGGCAGAAAAAGCGACTATTAAAAGAAGTATTGTGGCAGTAACTTTTTTCATAGTTCTGTATATTTTGCAATATTTTGTCTCTGAGTTATAACGTATTTTTGCTTATTATTGATATATCCGGCGCAAAGATATTAAAAAGTTTTTTGTTATTGTATTAATTTTTAGTTTCTTTTATCCATTCCCCATAGAAGTTTGTTTCGCAGGGTGTTGAAGAAAGTGCTTTCGCTAAACTTGATTAGTTTAAGTTTTTTGTCGGAGCGGCGTAGCACAAGTTCTTCGTCGAACGAGAAAGTGGCTTGCTTAAAGTCTAACGAAGCCAGGAAGTTTCTGCCTCTGCCATCGGCTTTTAACCTAAGCACGCTGTCGTCGGAAATAACAATTGGACGCACTGAGAGGTTGTGCGGCGAGACGGGCGTAATAACAAAATTGCCGCTGCCGGGAGTGATTATAGGTCCGCCTGCGCTGAGCGAATAGGCGGTACTGCCTGTAGGAGTTGCAACAATCAGGCCATCCGACCAGTAGGTGTTTAAAAACTCTTCGTTGAGATAAACGTTGATGCTGATCATGGAGCTTGAGTTCACACGCATGATGGTGAGTTCGTTGAGTGCGAAGTTGAGGTCGCCAAAACGGTTGTTTTCGCTGTTGAGTTCCAATAGCGTGCGCGTTTCTATTTGATAGTTCCGGGCGAAGATGTCTTCGAAAGCCTTGTCGAGAGTTTTTTTCGACACGGTGGCAAGGAATCCTAACCGTCCGCTGTTGATTCCCACTACAGGAATGTCGGCTCCTACGGCGTAAGAAACGCTTTCGAGCATAGTGCCGTCGCCGCCTACGCTGATGAGCAGGTCGAGCCCGGCGGGCATTGTGTTGCTGCTGGAAAATGTGCCCGATATTTTAGGAAAGAAATATAGATCCTGATTTATAAATTTGAGATACTCCTCATGAATGTATATTTCAGCCTGGTTGCGGTTGAGTGTCTCGAATATCTTGTATATCGATTCGTTGAAGTCGTCTTTGAACTCGCGTCCGAATATTGCTATCTTCATTTGGCAAGGTTTATTACATTATTAAATATATTTAACGCCTAAAAATGCCGGTTTAGTATTTTTTTTAGGCTGAATTGTTAGAAAAACGACTTGATGCCTATGCCGAAATAGTATTGATTTTGGATATTGCGTGTGGCAAAAAGAGAGAGCACCTTGTCGTAGTATGTTACGAGGTCGAGTCCTAAGCCAAGAGAGCCGAGGAATGTGTTGGTGTATGGATTATTGAGCGAATCTGTGTGGGCGTGGTCTTCTACGTAGGCACAGTCGGCAAAGAGGTTGATATATGCGGCAAGGTGTATCTTGTTGAACTTTGGTGCGTTGATGCGTTTTAGGTGGATAATATGGGTGGGGATAAGCTCAAACTTGTACGATGTTTTAATGAAGGATAGCGCGTCGCCAAAGATGAGGTTGTGCTCGTAGCCCTCCAAAATGTTAGGCTTGGAACCGATGTTTGGACGCATATAAAAAGGTGTGTTGTTTGAGTAGGTAGAAACAAACACCTGCGCAGCGAAATATAATCGGTTGGTAACCAGAAAGTAATGCCGAACATCAGCCTCTGCTCCAATTACTGTCGGCGATTGCGAAAGATAACCTGTGCGTTTGAAAGTAACTTCATAAAAAGAACCAGTCAACGGGTAGTAAGACGAGCTGCGGTTGTCGAGCCGGAACGAGTATGTGGTGGTGATGTTGCGAATGTGCCTTGCCCCGTCGCCGAGATAGTCGGGATTGAGCATTGCCAGCGAGTCGCAAATCGTCACATCGTTGTAAGACACTTTAAAAAAATGCGAGGCGTTGATATTTTGTCTGAATTGATATACGAGTTCTGGCTTAATTTCTTTAAAAGCGTTATTGTCGAAGTGATTGTATTCTCCCTCGCCGTCGGTGGTGCGCACGAGCACGTCTTTTTGTGTTTTGAGCGTAAGGTGTGCAGCAAGCAGGTGACGGTATTTTTTGTCGACAGCAATGTTTGAGTAGCTGATTTGCGAAATATTGTTGAATCCCCGTCGGAAATTGAAAGCGAGCACTTCTCTGCGACCACGGAAGTTGTATTTTTTAGCGCCGAAGCATACGTCTACCTTGTTAAGTTCGGGTTCGCGTAGCCATTGGTTGAGGTTGCCGTTGTGAGGGGTGATGCTAAACGCAGGCCAAAGGTACCAACGCTCTTCCACATTGATGTTTACGGCTATAAAGCCGGGTTCTATTTCGGTGGGAGTGATGGTAACGTAGTTGAAAAGCGATGTTTTGAGCAGGTTGGTATGGCTGCGTTCAAACTCTTGTGTGAGCGATTCGGTAGCTATGGTGTCGCCTTCGCCAAAGGTGATTTCGCGTAGGATAATCGCCTCCTTTGTTTTTTTGTTGCCAGTAACAGAAATCGACGACACTATAGTTTGGGGCGCTATTGACAGCATGTTGACGTTTGGACTCATAGCCGTAACATAAGTAGTGTCGTTGGTTTGCGCTTTTGCAAGCGGCGAAATCAGCAACAGCGGCAATAGTGGCAGAGCCGCATGTAAAACGTTACGGTATAAAGTGTTAATAGTCATTAGCCTGTTTGGTTAATCTACATTGCCCTAATTATTTGAATCCGATTTAAATATACGGTGAATTTTAATTCTTGTTTTGGCTAAGAAGTAATTTATTGAGGTAAAAATAACTCCGAACCCATATTTAACACTTCGTTTGAAATTTATCGACGACGCCTCTTGAAAGTACTTTGTCGGACAGGTGATTTCAGCAATCTCGTATCCGGCGTAAAAAATCTGGGCAATCATCTGGTTGTCGAATACAAAATCGTCGCTGTCGGCTTCGAGGTTTAGTTTTTCGATTACCTCGCGGGCAAAAGCGCGGTAGCCGGTGTGATATTCGCTGAGTTTCTGGTTCATCATAAGGTTTTGGAAGAATGTCAGAAACCTGTTTGAAATGTATTTGTAGAGGGGCATTCCTCCTTTGCGAGCGCCTTTGCCCAGGATTCTGGAGGCTATCACCACAGGATAAACACCGTTGGCGATGGTGTAGCACATGCTGTGGATAAGTTTTGGCGTGTACTGATAGTCGGGATGAAGCATCACCACGATGTCGCAGCCCAGTTCCAGAGCCTTTTTGTAGCAGGTTTTCTGGTTGCCGCCGTAGCCTCGGTTTTTTTCATGACGGATAATATGCTTGATACCAAGCTGAGCCGCCACCTCGGCAGTATCGTCCTGACTGCAGTCGTCGGTGAGTATCACCTCGTCTACAATGTCGTAGGGGATTTCGTCGAGGGTCGGTTTCAGGGTCTTGGCGGCGTTGTATGCAGGAAGCACCACGCCTATTTTCTTGCCGTTAATCATTGTGCCACTTTTTAAGTTTATAGCATTCCTTTAGAACTTGGAATTGTCTGCAAGGTAAAGTCGTAACTTATAGCCTGTTTCAAGCATTTGGCAAACGCCTTGAAAATGCCTTCGAGCTTGTGGTGCTCGTTTTCGCCCTCGGCTTTGATATTGAGGTTGCATTTGGCATTGTCGCAAAACGACTTGAAGAAATGCGTGATCATCTCGGTGGGAAAATCGCCAATTTTTTCACGTGTGAAATCGGCTTTGAAAATCATCCAGGGGCGACCTCCGAGGTCTAATGACACTTGCGCCAGACAGTCGTCCATGGGAAGCACAAAGGCGTAGCGGTTGATGAGCTTTCTGCGTTGCCAGAGCATATTCACAGCCGTGCCGAGAGCCAGAGCCACATCTTCGATGGTGTGATGTTCGTCCACCTCAATGTCGCCGTCGCAGGTGAGGTCTAAGCCGAAACATCCGTGCACAGGCAGCTGAGAGAGCATGTGGTCGAAGAATTTCACGCCCGTGTCCACGTGCTTGATTTCGGGATTTGCGGGATAGAGCCTGAGGCTTATCTTGGTTTCGGCGGTGTTGCGTGTTACCTCTATGATATTGTTGCTGCTAATGAGGAAACGCTCCGCCTCGGTCCATGTTTTGGCATGGAGAGCGCAGTAAGGCTCTAATTCTGAGGGCAGTTCGTTGCCGAAGAATACAGCCTTGCAGCCAAGATTTTTGGCGAGCATCACATCTGTGGGGCGGTCGCCGATGACGAAGCTCTGCGAAAGGTCGTAATCTTCGCTTTCGAGATATTTTTTCATCATCACCGTTCCAGGCTTGCGAGTGGGCAGGTTCTCATGTTCAAAACTGCGGTCGATAAGTATGTCGGAAAACTCCACACCCGACGATTTGAGAGTGTCGAGCATAAGGTTTTGCAGCGGCCAGAAATCGTCCTCGGGGAAGGAGTCGGTGCCGAGCCCGTCCTGATTGGTAGCCATAACAAACTCAAAATCAGTATATCTGCGGATGTTGTATAGCGAAATAATTGCACCGTCTACAAACTTGAATTTGTCGAGACGGTCTACTTGATAGTCAACAGGCGGCTCCACTATGATAGTGCCGTCGCGGTCGATAAACAATACTCTCTTTTTCATAATTTAATTATCTTATTCTCTGTCCGTTAGCAAATTTTACAATAAAGGCGTCGGTAAAGCCTTTGTTTTTAACTATTTGCAGAATGTCCTTGCATTCTGCCTCAGATTTTTTAGCACCGGCGGTGTATTTGTACACGCTGTTGTCGGTGTAGTAATCCACATCGGGAATACCGTCTAACATGGGGTCGTTGTTGGGAATCATGTTCCAGCTAACCTTGAACTGCACCTTGTAGATAGTATCTTTGGTAACAGCTATATGGTTGTCTTCAGGCGGTTTTGGATTGTTGTAGTCATATTTTCCTTTTCTGGTGCAAGCCATCAGCACCGATTCGTTGATTTGCGAAGCGTAACCAATCTTAAAGGGCAGCGGCTTGGAGTTGCGGGCGGCGAGAGCCTGTTTCAAATCCTCCTGCTTGTAATACGAGAACACATTCATGGGACGTGTGTAAGTGCCGAAAATGTTTACGTCGTAATCCTTTATCATACGGGCGTAGGCAAGTCCCGATTCGTCTTGCAAAATACGGTCGCACTGGTCTAAAAGAATTTTCCGCATAATGGTAAACTCATTGTTCTGTAGCAGGTAAGATGCTGATTTTAAGTAGCATATCTTTTCGGGATAAGAGTGGATAAAGTATGCGAACTCAAACGTTCCCGACATGGCTGGGTCGCTCGCCTCCATACGCAGATAGGTGATGGAGCGGGTCTTCGGGTCGCCGTCTTTGGTAAACGTTATCTTATAGCCGTAGGGATGTTTCTTGCGGTTGCTGTCGTTTTCGGTAATTTGACCAAGGTCGTTGATATACACGTCTTTATACGATGTGATAATGCAGTTTTCCATGGCAAGCGTATATAATATAAGGTGTATAGTGCCGTTGAGGGTTAGGTTTTTGAAATCGTCGTGCATGTGGCTCGCCACAAAAAAGCCGTACTTATTGATGTAGCGGTAAGAATACAGCAGAGAATCAAGATATTCGTGGGTCTCCTGTTCGGAAAGGAGGTCGGGCATGGTTACCGAGCCTGGATTTTCAAGACCGAGAAGCACATAGTCGGTTTCGTCGGGGAAAAAAGTGAAGGCGAACACCAAGTCGGGACCGCCGAAAGGATAGAACAGACACGTGGTATCTTGGTGAAACTCAGGTATGTTGGTATTACACCACTGCTTTATGGGGTTGAGAGTCTTGGCTTTAAGGTCGCTCCACTGCTGCGATGCCTTTTTGGCGTAATCTTTATAATAGTCGGTACTTTGGATGGCTGCAAACTGGTCGACGGGTTTGCCAGCGAGAAAGCGTGCGAGGTCGTTGACCGGTGGAAGCTCACTCTGGTTTAGGTAAATAGTGCTTTCGGTCTGCGGTATGGAATCATTGTTAAGCGCAGCCTGGTTCTGTTTTTCGCCACCGCAAGAGCAAAGCAGAGCTGCTGTTAATAGATAAAAAATGTGTGATACTTTCATAATTATAAAATCAATACGATTGAAAACGTTAAAGCCGTTATTTTTGTTGTAAATCTATTAGGCACGAAATTAGACTTTTTTTTTGAAATGATTGTCTTTTTTAAACTTAAAAATATGAAATTTGCAGCATGAAATTTTTACTTTCCATATTTTTTGTAGTTGCCACAGCTTTTGCAGCCATAGCGCAAAACGGTGGAGAGAGAGTGTACACATTCCTTAAATTGCCAGTGAGCGGCAATTCTGCGGCATTGGGCGGCGCGGCTATTTCTTCAGGAAATCTCGGTGCCAACTATCTGTTTGCCAACGCCGCTATGATCGACAGCACCTACGACCGCTATGCAGCATTGAACTACGCCGACTATATCGCCGACATCAATTTTGGTTCGGCTGCCTATGCCGCCAAAATCAACAACCTTTGGTCGGTGGCTGGCGGTGTGCTCTTTATGAACTATGGCTCGTTTGACTACGCCGACGAGGCGGGCATACTTGGCGGAACATTCTCGGCTAAGGACTGCGCCATATATTGCGCCGCTATACGTCAGATTACAAAAGATTTACGGGCGAGCATCACCACCAAGACTATATTTTCGCATCTCGAGCGTTACCGTTCGTGGGGAATTGCTTTTGATTTCGGATTGGTTTACAATTTCGACGAAATTGGCGTAACAATCGCTGCCACAGCCAACAACGTGGGCTTTCAGTGTTCACCGTATACAGGTTCAAACCGAGAGCCGCTTCCGTTGTGCATTCAAGTGGGAGCGAGCAAGATATTGCAACATGCTCCGCTGAGGTTTTCTGCCACCGTTACCGAATTGCAGAGCCGTTTAGACGAGGACAACGCCACCAACATTGCAGACCATATTGTGCTGGGGTTGGAACTTTTTCCAAAATCTACAGTATCGGCAAAAGCTGGATTCAACGTACAGCGTCACAACGATTTGCGAATGAGCAACGCCAGCCGGGCCGCTGGATTTTCGTTCGGGGCGGATGTGAGGCTGAGGCGGTTTGCCGTGCAGTATTCGAGAGCGTGCTACGGGTCGGCGGCAAGTATCAATATGTTTACGGCAGAGATTTTTCTAAGAGAGCTATAACTGCTTTGCCCTCAACACTGAAATGCCTGTAAAACTCTTTACATTAAGCAGATACTGCGCCAGAGTGCCGGATGTGATTGCAATCTTGTGCTGGTCTGACGATGCGTGAATAAATTTTAAAACACCGTTGTCTTTGATAGCAAAGCCCACATGAGCATAGTCTAAACCCGCTATCGATGAGGTTATCATTATAATATCACCCGAATTTATATTCTTAGCCACTGAAGACACACGCACTTTTGGAATAAAGTTCACGGCCTTGCGGAGGTTGATTTGCTTTTCGATAGTGCGCATAGAGTCAACGGCTGCATGGTTGTTTTTCAGCTGCTCGTAGTTTTGAGGATGGGTGCTCATGTAGTTTACAATAGGACGGAAGGGGATACCGCCTAAATCTTTGGTGCGGTCGGTAACCAATCCTTTTTGTGTGTTGTCGTAAATCCAATCAGAGGTGTAGTGCAATCGTGAAGTGTAGCCGCAAATATTGCCGTTGCGGTAACGAATTTTTTGCAATGTGCTTGTAAAATTGGTGTAAGATGGATTGTCGGTCATATAGTCGAGACTTAGGGCAAGCACGGTTTCTACAAAAGTAAGGCAGTCGAAACGGTCTAAGTTTACCACAAGCTGCTCCACACTGTTTGAGTCGAGAGTGTGTGCGACGTATGGCGATTCTAAAAAATATTGTGCAGTTTTTACAATTATTTCGTTGACATTGTCTTTGGTAGTACCCAAAAGTTCTGTACGATAGTCGATGTAAATAGATTCTGCGTTGTTTTGAGCCTTGGTAGTAGCAAATCCAACGGATAAGATGATAAAAGTGCAAATTAGTTTTTTCATTTTAACATTCGTTTAATTGGTGAGTTATCTGTGATATATGGTAATAGTTCAGAAATTTTAATAACGGCAGAGTAAGCGCCTGCCACATAGGAGTTTATGTCGTAAGGCTGGTAATAAAAAATGATATTGCCGTTTTCGATACCTATGTTGTTTCCTACAAACACGTCGTCTTTGAAAATGCCCTCGCTTTCGTCGGAAGGCTTGTCGTCGGCGTCGCCGTGAGCAATAAAGTATTTGATAATCAGCTTTATAATGGCGGCATCGGTGCCTGGTTTGAAAATATCCTCTTTTGTGAGAACTCGGTTTTGTTCAAGGTCGAAAATAACAGGAATGTGTGCGTACATGCCGTGGGCTCCACCTGCGTAGGAGTAGCAGTGGTTGATAATGCAGACAAGACCGTTGGCGTTGTATGTTACATATTGATAGTTAGTTTCTTGCATAGTAAGTTCTTGCGCTGTTATCTTGTCTTCAGTTTGCAATTCGTTGTCTACAAATTTTCTGAAACTGTTTTTAGCGGCTTGAAAGTCGTTTTTGAGTTTCATAGTAGGGTAGGGCTCAGGATAAAAAAAGTAGCCCTCAACGCTTTGTTGGGGAGCCGCATTGAACATTTTTGCAAACAGAGCCTTGGTGTCGCTGTTGGTTTCGATGCCTTTGTATGCCGCAGGTTGCAGATATGTGTAGGCTATAGTATTGGTAGCTACTGTGTTATCTTCGTCGGTAGGTGCGAATGGTATTGAATCGTAAAGTTCGGCGTATACTTCGTTGAACCGCATGCATTGAGAGTAGTCTTCTTTTAGGTCGGTAATAGTAATTTTTCGATTGTCGGCAGTGGAAAGGTTAAGTACACCGTTTTCGGCAGAGCCTTGAACGTGAAGGCATTCCGATGATTTTTTGGGGTATACGATGCCAGAAACGTCGTTGTCGAAATAAAAAGCCTCCATCACCACGTCGGTTTTGCCCATTTTGCCCTCGTAGTGCTTGTAGTTGTTGCGGTAGCTGGCGGTTTGCGCTACGGCAAGGTGTGCTGTAAGTATTGTTGTTAATGCTATTAAAAATCTCTTCATATCTTTCAAAATTATAAGGCGGCGGTGTCTTGTGGCATTGTTTTGCGATATTCTGAAACTTGTTTTAGATATATGCTGCCTTTCATTTCGTTAGGAAACTGGTTAATTAGCGTATCCAACTCGTCGCTCGATAGTTTGTACATTAAATCGGTGCAGAGGATATAAGCCGACACTGGCGAAGTGTTGTTTTGAACCACATATTGGCGCTGAAACTCCACCTTTTCGTGTTCCAAAATCTTTAAATTGTCGGTAAGGCGTTGGAGCATAAGCGTGTCGCAATTGTCCTCGGCATTTTCTATCATTTTATCAATTCCCGTGCCCTTGTCGCTGTAAGCCGAATATGATTGCAGAAAGTCGCTGAATGTCTTGTGGCATTGCGAGCCCGTTACCACGCTTCTCGACGGCCGTGCATACACATAGTCGATATCTATTGAGGAGTTTTCTACAAACACTGGCAGATAGTCTAAGGCGTCTTCCACATAGATAAACATAAGTTCTGGCTCGTTGATTTTGCCTTTAAACACTGCGTGACCGTGTTCAAAAGTAGTAGTAGAAAGGTCTGAAATGGTACCATCAACATATCGGCATAGCGAAACCTTGGCACTACCACATTCGGCGCAGTGCAAATCTATTTCGTAACTCTCGTCGGCAGTATTGCAAGAGGCAGCGAGGGCTAGTATTGGCAATAGCAGTTTCGGTTTCATAAAATTTTTTTTGTGGGTCAAAAATAAATAATAAATCATAAAAATAAAAACCAAAAATATTTGTGTTGTTATGTATATTTATATTATTTTTGCAGATAAATCTACATTAGCAAAGTGTACATTATTTTTTGTGTAAAATATAATAATTAAAAATGAGCAATTCTACCGCACCTAAATATATCTTGTCCACCTTTTACGTGGTTACTGTGTTGATAATCAGTTTTCTTGCATTTAAAATGTTTATATGCTCGGTTGATGACGACGGCGACGGACTCTATCAAACCGAAATGCAGACCAAATACAATGTATACTGTCCTGTGATACCAGACAAAATGGATTTCTGCGGCGAACCCGTTCCTCTCGACAATTTCGACGTGCGTGAATCGCTCGAAAGGGAGCTCCTTAAGACAATGTACTGGCACTCGGAGACATTTTTATACTTGAAACGTGCCAACAGATATTTCCCAGCCATGCGCAAGATACTCAAAGAGCAGGGCGTTCCCGAAGACTTTTTATATCTCTGCGTGGTTGAGAGCGGCATGGACAATGTGGTGTCGCCCATGAAGGCTGTGGGTTTCTGGCAGATACTGGAATCTACTGGCAAGGAGTGCGGACTGGAAATCAACGACGAGGTTGACGAGCGTTACGATTTTGAAAAATCGACCTACGCCGCATGTTATTTCTTAAAACAGGCTTACGCTAAATTTGGCTCGTGGACTATGGCTGCCGCATCTTACAACTGCGGTCAGTACGGATTGCAGCGCTTAGTAACCCGTCAGGGCGAAAACAACTATTACGACCTGAAACACAATTCTGAGACAGGTAGATATGTGTACCGCATTCTCGCATACAAACTGCTGCTTTCAAAACCCGCCGACTTTGGGTTCTGCTACCGTCAGAAAGACCTCTACAAAGAGATCGCAACCAATACCATAGCGGTAGACAGCGCAATTACCGACATGTACACATTTGCAAAAACATACACGGTTAACTATAAGATATTCAAGCTTTTGAATCCGTGGCTAAGAGATACCAAACTTACCAACAAAGATAATAAGACATATTATATTAAGGTGTTGGCCGATGGCGCAAGGAAAGACGAAAAAAAGAAATAAAATCCGCAAGCGTGGATTCTCGTTCTATCTGATACGTATTTTATTTATACTATCAGCTGCTTTGATTGTGTGGCCTATCTATTTCGTTGTTCTTTACAAATTTGTGCCAGTATACTACACTCCTCTGATGCTTCAGCGTAAGATTGAGAACATAGGAGTTGCCAACAAACACTCTGCGGTAAAGGAGTGGGTGCCATACGAAGAGATTTCGCCTGCTCTCACAAGGGCTGTGATATCGTCGGAAGACAACCTGTTTCAAACGCACAGCGGGTTTAGTTTCGACATGATGCAAAAGGCCTGGGACGATATTCAGAAGGGCAAACGGTTTAGAGGGGGTAGCACCATAAGCCAGCAGACAGCCAAAAATGTTTTTCTTTTTCCTGTAAAGTCGTATATTAGAAAAGCTTACGAGGCATATCTTACATTCCTCATAGAGAATATCTGGGGCAAAAAACGCATTATGGAGGTCTATCTCAACGTTATAGAGATGGGCGATGGCATATATGGCGCAGAAGCGGCGGCAAAGACCTTTTTTAATAGGCGTGCCAAAGACCTTACACCTCAGCAGTGCGCTCTTATAGCGGCATGCCTGCCTAATCCGCTGATATATCATGTCAACAGACCTTCAAATTATATTCTAAAACGTCAGGCAAAGATAATAGGTCTGATGCCAAAAATGGGGAAGATTGAGCTGTAGCCCAAATTCTTCCCCATACAAAATGTATATAAATCCTTAAAAACCAATTTGAAATCCAGCGAATGCAGCCACATTGTCGCTTTGCGGATTGTAGCCAAACACTGCGTATACCGGCAGAGAGAAATTGTCGGTAATCTTTATATCGTGCGAAGCTTTAACGCCTACGTTTACAACGTTGGCGCCGTGTTCTCCAGAGCAGTCGCCGTACCATGTGGTTTTGCCAAATGTGGCTCCTACAAACGGTCGGAAGTCGATTTCCTTTACAGTGGCGGTGTAGCCCAATTCAAAGTAAGTGGAGTAGGCGTTTTTCATCGCGTCGTCGGGGTCAGCTTCCCAGTCGCGCTTGTCGGCACCGTAAAAGAGGATGTTGAACGATGCGTCTAATCCAAACTCGCTTTCCCAATCGGTAGAAAATTCGAGAGTGTGTCCGGTTTCGTGGGCGTGATACTCGCTAAACTTAGGCATCAGAGCCGACGGTACGCCGTAGGAGCAGATAGTGTAATAGTCGGTAACAGTGAACGTTACCTGTCCGGCGGTAATAGAAGTGTACATGTCAAACTCCTTGTAATCGCCGTCAAAAGTGTTGATATACCAAAAGCCCAAAGTAAAAGGACCTGCGTTGAAGTTGAAATACGGTTGGAAGTTTGCACCTTCAACGAGCGAAATTCCACGCCAGAGGTATCCGCTGGCAATGTCGGTGCCGCCGTTGAACGAAATAGCGGACTCGGTTTCAAATTCAAACTCGTCGTCATCGTCTTGAGCGTAAGCGCCTGTAGTTATGGCGGCTGCGCAGATAAGTGCTAATAGTTTCTTCATCTTGATTAATATTTTGATTATTAGACATTATTTCTTAATCGGATATAGTTTCAACAGCAATATCATCAATCCCGACATTATAGCGGGGAAGATTGAGAATAGCATCCAAATCATATTCTTAACCGAATCGGTAACGGATGCGGGGTCGATAGTGGAGTTGCCCATTTCGTCCTCAATCATAGTAGCGCCAGCCACGCCGAGGAGCAAAGCAATCAACGAGCCCGACACTGCGCCGCCAAGTTTTTGAGCCATTGTGCCCGAGGAGAAGATAAGTCCTGTTGAAGATGTTCCGTTTTTCTCGGTGGCGTAGTCGGCAACGTCGGCGTACATCGACCAAAGCAGGGGCGAGTAAAGTCCCACGCCGACAGAAGTGAGTATTACAACTGTTACCATCAGCCACATAAAGCCCGGATCCATCGGAATGAAGAAGAACAGGATTGATGTTGCCGTGCAGATGATAGCCGCAATGGAGAAGGCCTTTTTCTTGCTGCCTGCCCATTCGGTGAATTTCGGTGACACTCCGCCAAATATCATACACACAACCTCGCCAAACGCCATAAAGACGGTGTAGTTGATAATGAATGCGCCGAGGGTAACGTCGCCGTTGAGGCAGTAGGTGAACATGTAGCCCGCCACGGCATAGCGGAAACCGTTGAAGAAGTTGGTGCATACGCCAATAGAGGTGAGGTAGATCCACGGCTTGTTTTTCACCAAGTCGGCAAACTGCTTGAAAGAGAATTTTTCGGCACGTTT
Source organism: Bacteroidales bacterium (assembly GCA_017960885.1). Taxonomy (GTDB): domain Bacteria; phylum Bacteroidota; class Bacteroidia; order Bacteroidales; family UBA3824; genus UBA3824. The sequence continues at coordinate 3,516 of JAGCYI010000166.1, read as the reverse complement.
GGGTTTGAGGCGTTCCTTGGTGAGGAGTCCGCAAATGAGTGTCATTGTGGCGGCAAGTGCGCCAAAGAGTGCGCCAATAACGGCATATTGGTGTTGCATCATCGGCACGAGCTGCTGGCTCAGGGTCTGAATCTGAGTTTTTTCAGCGTCGGAAGGTGCGGCTATTTTTTTAAGCTCGGAGAGTTGGTCGTTGAGTGTTACATATTCGCTGCCGCCTATCCAATTCTGTATATACGGGAAAGATAGCAGCGTGATGAATCCCATCGCATAGGCGCCCACCATACGGAACGATGAAAATTGGTTTTTCTCATTGTCGTCGTTAGTCATAACGCCGAGCAACGAACCGTAGGGAACGTTAACGGCAGTGTAAACCGCCATCATCAACAGATATAAGGTGTAAGCGTACACGCGTTTGCCTGCCTCGCCAAAGTCGGGAGTGTAGAGCAGCAGGGCGAAAATAAGTCCGAACGGAATTGCACCAATAATAAGCCACGGACGGTACGTACCCCATTTTGACTGCGTGCGGTCAGAGAGACTGCCCATCAGCGGGTCGGTAACTACGTCAAAAAGCCTTGCAAGGAGCATCAAGACAGCCGCGTCGGCGAGCGAAAGTCCGAATACGTTGGTGAAATATAGCGGAAATGCTATCGACATCACCTTCCAAGTGATGCCACCTGCGGCTGCGTCGCCTAGCGCATAGCCGATTTTTTCTTTTAATGAAGCCATAATAAGTTAAAAAAATTAGTAATCGTAGTAAATAAGATTTTCAAGTGTCAAATATAAGGAATAATTCCAAAATTCAACAATCAGCTGTAAAAAAACTACATTTATTGGCATAAATAAGCTGATTTTTTTATCACTCACAAAAAAAATGGTAGTACAAAATAATTACCTTTGCCACATCAAACCATAAAAATATCAAGAGATGAAAAAGACAAACATTCTGTTGATACTCTTGCTGATGTTGAGTATTATTGCCTGTTCACAAAAAACTAATTATGTGGCATACGCAGTATTCAAAGACAGCACTCTGACTTTTTATTATGACGATAAAAAGCCGGAGGGGGCTTATGATGTGGAAAATTTGACACCATACCGTGTTTCTTTCATTAAAGAATGGACATTTGTTAGATACCAAATTAAAACCGTGGTATTTGACAAGTCATTTAAAGAATACAGACCTAAAAATTGTAGTCAGTGGTTTGATAAGTGTGAAAATCTTACTTCCGTAATAGGTATCAAAGAAAATCTTAACACCTCAGAGGTTACTGATATGAGTAGTATGTTTTACGGTTGTGAAAACCTTACAAGCCTTGATGTGAGCGGTTTCAATACAGGAAATGTTACTGATATGACTGATATGTTTTCGGGTTGTGAAAGCCTTACAAACCTTGATGTCAGTGGTTTCAATACTGAGAATGTGAAAAGTATGGAATGTATGTTTGCAGGGTGTTGGTTCATTTCTAATCTTGACGTCAGTGGTTTCAAAACAAAAAATGTGACGAGTATGAGAAATATGTTTTCTGGTTGTGAAAACCTTACGAATCTTGATGTGAGCGGTTTCAATACTGATAATGTTAAAGATATGAGTGGTATGTTTGTAGGTTGTGAAAAACTTGTAAACCTCGACGTCAGTGGGTTCAACACAAAGAATGTCAAATATATGCGGCAGATGTTTTCATCTTGTTTTAGCCTTTTAAGTATAGATGTCAGTGGTTTTAATACTGAGAACGTAACAGATATGACATGTATGTTTGCTTCTATTTTTTTTATTACAAACCTTGATGTCAGCGGATTCAACACTGAAAAGGTTACTGGGATGAGTGAAATGTTTTATGATTGTAAAAACCTGACAAGCCTTGATGTAAGCGGATTCAAGACAGAAAATGTTACTGATATGTCTGGAATGTTTTTGGATTGTGAAAACCTTAAAACAATCTATGTGGGTAACGGTTGGAATATCAGCAATGAAACAGATTCCGAAGATATGTTTAAGAATTGTCCCAACCTTGTAGGCGAAAAAGGCACAAAATTCAACGAGAAACACACTGATGTAGAATACGCCCACATCGACGGCGGCGAATCAAACCCCGGATACCTTACCAAGAAAACAAAATAAAAAAGGTGGCAACCTTGTTGCCACCCACTTAAATATACTGCTTACAATGTAAAAAACAACCTACATTATGCTGCCGGTGCAGCATTAGGTATAGGTTCGTTGTTTTTGCGAGCCATAGAGAGGCGGTTCATTTCGTTGACAATAACAGCCAACTTCTTAACGAACAGTTTGCCAAAGATGGCAAGGTTGTTTTGTGTGGCAACCTCGTCGTTGACATAACTTTTGAAACTTGAATATGCTGCGGCAAATTCGTTGCAAGCCACTTGGAATACTTGGCGTTCTTTGCCCGCCTTGTATTCTGCACGTTAGGTAAGAGCGTTGAGCAGGATTACTCCAAAACATCATTACCAAATACCCACAACTCACATTCTCCGAAATCGAAAACTTGTAAATTATTGTCCTGTTTTTTACTTCATTGCCTTGATAATTTGGGTGAGTATTACTATTACCAAAGGGTTTTTGGTAAACTTTTTTTGATTTTGCCATTCTGATTATAATTTGTATCTTTGCCATAAATTCAATTACTGATTGTTATGGCACGACAATTTAATACAGCGGTAACCTGCGACCCAAAGCGGCACTATATGGTGGACACCACCAACAAGATGAAGGTTTTTGAACGCCTCATTAACAATGGCAACTACTTCACCATCAATCGTGCGCGGCAGTTTGGCAAGTCAACGTCGTTGAAGTGGATTTACACACATCTCAACGGCGAATACTTGGTTGTGTCCCTGAGTTTTGAGGACACCGAAGATAGCGATTGGGAAAATGCTTCTACCTTTTACCATTTCTTTTGCAGATATATGGAAAATGCGTTCACATCGGACGATTTAACCAAGAATGAACAAAATGCAAAGTTTTGGGAAGACGCCCAGAAAATTGAAACACCGAGTATCAAAAACTTATCAGACAAGATAACTGAATTTTGTCAACAAGGGAATAAAAAAGTTGTTGTATTGATTGACGAAGTTGATAAAAGTCTTGACAACGAACTGTTTTTGAATTTTCTTGCAATGTTGCGCAAAAAATACATTGACAGGGACAAACAGGGCGACAATTCCACTTTTTGGTCGGTGGTTCTTGCCGGCGTTTACGACATCAAGAGTATGAAAGTGAAAATCCGTCCCGAGGAGGAACACAAATACAATTCGCCGTGGAACGTTGCCGCCGATTACAAACTTGATATGACTTTCAACCCGCAGGAAATCAGCACAATGCTTGCCGATTACGAGAGCGAAAACCATATCGGTTTTGACATCAATGAAATTTCTCAGGAGATTTACAAATACACTTCGGGGTATCCTGTGCTTGTGAGCGCGGTTTGCAAAGAAATTGACGAAAATTTAGACAGGGATTGGACAAAAGAAGGCGTTTTAGAGGCTGTCAACAATCTT
>JAGCYI010000165.1 GCA_017960885.1 Bacteroidales bacterium | reverse complement strand
GTTGATGGTGCTCACAAGTGCGCCGTATTTGTCGAGAATAACGGTCTGCTCCGAAATTGTCTTTTTAAAGTGGTTGATAATCTCGGTGTTGCGCTCGTTCGACGACTTGTCGGCTTGGTCTAAATACTGCGTGTAGAGGGTTGTGAGTTTTTCAAGGTTTTTTGAAAAATCGTTTTGGATATTTTTCGCCTCCTCAATCACGTTTGCCGAGGCCTCTCCGGCGTTAGATATTTGTTTTGCAGCCGACTGCAAGTTTTCAAGGTCTTTTTGCAGTTGTGCTAATTCGTTGTTGATCAGTTCTTTCATATATGGTACAGTTTTTTTTCTAAATTACGATATTTTAAGTATTTGTGAGTTGAACCGTTTTAGCCATTGGGTTTGCAGTTTCAATTTCATCACGGTTTCCATCTCGTCTTTGAGGTCGAAGTTTTCGGCGGTTATGCGTTCTGTAACTGCGTCGGTGTCGGTTTCAAATTTATCCACAGTGTTTTCGGGATTAAAACGGTATTCGTTAAGTCCCTCACAGATAAGTTCGTAGGCGTTGAAACGCTCCACTGCATCGTCGGGTTTGGCGGTAAAGAGTTCGCAGTAGCCGCAGATAATTTTGTTTGCAGGTGTGCGATTTTCGGGTTTCGACTGCGAGAGCGATTCTTGCAGGTGCTGCATTTCGCTGATGTTGCTTCCCGTCTGTTCGAGAATTTCAAGCACATTGTTGATATTCTGGATGTTTTCGGATATGTTGCTGTACACAAACTTGCAGTTGTAGCGCGATACAAAGTAGTTGTTGAGGTTGGCGGCAATCATATCCTGTGTTATCGAACTGCTCTTCTGTTTTTCCAAAATGGTTTTGAAGAATGTGTTGCAGTCGAGTATCATCTTTTGGTAGAGCGGGTATATCTCGTTGTAAAAGAATGCGATAAGCACGTCGGTGTATTTCTCTATCACAAGGTATTTCTCGTTTTCGATAGAGCCGATATAGTTGAGCGCCTTATCGCGGGTGAGGTTTCGCGACAGCACAGGCAGAAGTTTCATCTTATAGAAATCGACGTCATGCTTAGTGATAGTTACTACAATATCGCCCGATGCTGGATTTACAAGGTAGTCGTCGATAAGGTCGATCTCTTTCAGGAGTGTGACAGCCCGCATGGTGTCGCGTTTGTTGCGGAATTTGCGGTAGAGTGCGGCGAATTTGATTTTCGACTTGTCATCCAATGTCTTGGGATTAACTTCGTATTCGCTTGCCACAAGTTTTTCAAATTCATCGAGTGAAGATGTCTGACTATAAATTCTCAACAGGGTACGTGCAGGTATGCTGTTGTCGATTTTGGTGTTGAGTATGTCGGCGGCCTCTTTAAATGCGCTATTGAAAAACGGAATAGTGAGGCTTCCGGTGTCGCCTGTTTTGAGCGTGTCGGCAATGGTTTGCACTCCGTCGCACTCTTCTGCCTCTTGAATATCTTCCATCACGGCGAGATAATCGAGCGGATTGTCGGTGTTGCCTGTGATGATGTCAGATATGTACGACTGTATGCGTTCTGCCAAAGGTGCGTCGTATGTAGATTCTGGCATTACCAACTCGTTGGTTTTGAAGTTGATATAGCCGAGACTCTTTTCGCGGTTGTTGGTGTAGATGTATAGTTGGTAAGGCTCTGACATAGGTTCGGTTTCGGTTTCGATTTCGATTCCGAACTCGTTGTAAACAGCCTCTACAATGTTTTCTCTGCCCGATTTCTGTGGCTGCATTATGCCGTTGAGTATCTCGTGCATTACGTCTTTCTCTTTGTCCTCACCCGGATAGAGTTTTGCAAGGCGTTGGAGGTTGTACGATGCGTCGTAGTTGGTGTCGATGATGTTTTCAACGGTTTTGATGTTGCCTTTTTCGTCGCGTACCGATTCGGTGCCGGCAAACTCTTTTTGAATGGTGTTGAGCATTACGTCGGCTTTCTTTACCATGCCACGTTTGGCACGGCCATTCATGCGGTAAAACTCGTCGAGCGAATAGGGCGGCTCAAAATGTATTGCGTTGGTGAGGTTTTGAGCGTGAATACCAATACCAGCCGAACGTACCGCTGCCATTACGCCTTTTTGCGAGTTGCAGAATTGTTTGCACGATTTGCTGCTATCTACTGCTGCCGAATTGGTTACGGGAGCGGTTTTTTCGTCGGTGTCGCCGTGGTAGAAAATTGTGCTGGTGTCGTCGTCGGTTTGGTCTAACGGTATTTGTGCTCCGTACACTATTGTAGAGCCGTTTTTATTTGATGAAATAAGTTTTTCGGCAAGTTTTTGTTTTATTTTTCGGTAATATTGGTCGGCACCGTTGCCCGAAGGTGTGTCGTCGGATATTTCGTGGACGGTGATTTTGGGCATCTCCGACAGTTTTTGGCTGTAAGCGAGGGTTACATCCGTGCCTAGTTTTTCTACAATTTCGTTTTTTACGTTGTATTCTTGGCTCGAAGTAAACGCTCCGATACGCACCTGACAGATGTTCTCAAATTTGAAATTGCGGGCAATTGTATTCTTAATATCCTGATAATAAGGACGGAACTCTGGTGTCTGAGTAGAAATCAACTGCGCTTCGTCTACAAAGATGAAGTAGAGCGGAATGTTGTTTGAGTCGATTCGCTTGAAGACGTTTCTCATATAGGGGTCGTGCATTAGCGACGGCGAAATAAACGTCATAATAGACTCTCCGTTGGTAACCGATTGCACAGCGAGTGTGCGGTCGTAGGTGTTTTGGAGTGTTGGGTTGATGTAAAAATCTATGTCGATATTGCACGAGCGCAGCATAGCAAACTGCATTTTCATCACTGCGATTGTGGGCGGGAGGAAAATGCTGTAACCCGGTTTCATAAATGCCGAAAACAGGGCGATGAGAGTTTTGCCGCTACCGGGAGGCGACACGTGGAGAATGTTTTTGCCGTTGAGCAACTGACTGATAGAGTCAATCTGCACGGGCGTGAAATCCTTTTTGAGGAATATGTTTTTGAGGAAGAAACGCAGAGCGTCTTCCTGTTCGTCGTAGTTTTCGCCGTCCTCGCTTTCGTCGGGGTCGTCGGATGTGTCGGCGTCCACTTTCTGCATGTTGACGTTGTAGAGTATCGAACTGTCGAACAGCAATTTAGTGTCGGCAGTGGGATATTTTGCGGAGCGGATAATGGCGTAATGCTTGGCGGCTGTTTCGGGTTTGATAACTTCATCTCCAAAACGCTGCAACATAGCCACATCGATAAGCATATCGTATTGCACTGTGGGGTCGAACTCAGAAATCTCGTCGCGCTGACCTTGGTACAAGAGAGTCTGCGATGTTTCGGCAAATTCTGGTGTGTAGAATATGCTGAGTTTTACAGTGGGGAACTTACGACCGTTGTTTTCGAGAGCGAAGAGGTTGTTGAAATGCTGGCGCAAATCCTCAAAAGCGATAAATGCGCAGGGCACGTCGCGCTCTATTACGCAGATATTCCACGATTTAGCGTCGAGACTAAGCGCTCCGGCGTTGATGGCTTCGAGCACGGTTTTTTGGATACGGGCTGCGGCGGGCGGTGTGAGTGCAATTTGCAAAGCCTCGATACCGTCTTCGGTTTTGTAGAGCGGAGTTTCGTAATTTTGACGGAGAATATCGAAATAACTGTTTTGAATAAATACCGAAAGATGTTCTTTGGCGGCTGCGTTGCAATCGGCGTTTTCGTCGCGTTTGAATATTAAACGGCCGTCGGTGTTGATGTTTTTTAGTATTTCGGTAATTTTTTCCTCTGCCAGATAGTTGGTGTGGTCGACATTGTCGGTGGAGGCATCGAAATTAAACACGATGCACTCGTTTGAATTGTCGGCGTATGGTGCGGAGAAACTCAGGTCGGCAGTTTCGTTGAGAAATTCGTAGGCGGGGTCGTTTTTGAGGGTTTGCATCAGGCGGCGGTTGTGGCTGCTGAATTTAAACATATTCTCAAACGAGCGTCCTTTTTCTACAATCTGAGTTATATAATTGCCGCACAGGGTTTTAGCCGTATTGTAGATGAAGTCGTTACGTAGTACGTCTTTATCTTCGCCATGTAGCGGAATAGAATCGGTGATACGCGGGTCGATAATGTGCAACGCCTTGAAAACCGCGTCTTTAACTTCGTCTTTTTGAATTTCGTGGGTGATGTTGCCGTCGGAGTCGATACGTTTGAGGGTCTTGCCAATGGTGGTGGAGAGTATTCCCTCCATAAACTGCGACGCGTAAGCGGGCGTACCACGCGACACCATATTATATATTACAGCGATGGCGGGGTCTACCGGAACCTTTGTGATTCCGAAACTGCTCTCTAAATCAAAGTAGCACAGTCCTTTGGTAAGGGCGTCCACTTTTGCGGAGACAGCCTCGTTGGTTTTAAGCGAGTTGATGCCGTTGGTAAAGTATCCTGCTTTAAGTTGTTCCATTGCTGTATCTGTTATATTTTTAGTGTCCTTTTTCTGAGATGTACATTATACGCATTAATCTAAGTTCTTCCTCGCTGTATTCGTCTTCGCCAAGTGCTTTGAGCGCCTCGTCGATTGATTCGGTTTCGGCGTGGTCGAAATAGTCGTAAACCTCTTGTTGACGTTCCTCGTCGATGATGCGGTCTACGTAGTAGTTGAGGTTGAGTTTGGTGCCGGAGTTCATGATCGACTCAATTTCGCCGAGCAGTTCGTCCATTTCCAACTGTTTGGCCTCGCAGATGTCTTCGAGGTCGATTTGGCGGTCGATACTCTGGATGATGTATACTTTGAGTCCCGACTTTGAAACCACCGACTTAACCACCATATCTTGGGGACGCTCAATCTCTTTTTCCTGAACGTATCTCTTGATTAATTCCACAAACTCTTTGCCGAATTTCTGTGCTTTGCCGTATCCTACGCCCACTATTTGGGTGAGTTCTTCTAATGTGATAGGATATTGCACCGCCATATCTTCGAGCGACGAATCTTGGAAGATAACAAACGGTGGTACGCCTTTCTGTTTCGACACCTTTTTGCGGAGGTCTTTCAACAGTTTGAAAAGTTCGGGGTCGGATGCTCCGCCGTTCATGCCGCGGGGTGCGTTGTCGTCGGGATCTTCGTCTTCGTTTTCGTAGTCGTGATTGCGTACGAGTTTTATGTCGAACGGACTCTTTAAGAACTCGTGACCTTTGGCGGTAAGTTTCAGAAGTCCGTAGTTTTCAATATCTTTCTGTAAGAAACCGTACACGAGCGACTGACGGAGCACGGCGTTCCAATAGTTTTCGTCGCCGAGGTCTTCGCCGCAGCCAAAGCACTGCAACTTGTGGTGTTTGTAGGTTTTAACCTGCGAATCGGCAACACCAGCAAGCACTTTTGCCACGTGTTCGGTTTTGAATTTTTCTTTTATTGTGAGTATAACTTTGAGAGCCAATAGAATAGACTCTTTGCCTTCGAAAGTTTTTTGCGGGTGACGGCAGTTGTCGCAGTTGCCGCAGGGTTCGGGAAGAATTTCGCCAAAATAGTTGAGCAGCATTTTGCTGCGGCACATAGATGTTTCGGCGTATGCCACAGTTTCGGCAAGCAACTGACGTCCAATTTCTTGTTCGCTCAGCGGTTTGCCTTGCATAAACTTCTCTAATTTTTGAATATCCTTAAACGAGTAGAATGCAATACACTGACCTTCGCCACCGTCGCGTCCTGCACGACCTGTCTCTTGATAGTAGCCTTCGAGACTTTTTGGCATATCGTAATGGATAACGAAACGAACGTCGGGCTTGTCGATACCCATGCCAAAGGCTATTGTAGCCACAATTACGTCGGCCTCTTCCATAAGGAACTTGTCTTGGTTGGCACTACGTGTGGCAGAGTCCATACCTGCGTGATAGGGTAGGGCTTTGATGTCGTTAACGCACAGCGTTTGAGCAAGTTCTTCTACTTTTTTGCGGCTGAGGCAGTAGATGATACCGCTTTTGCCTTTATTGTTTTTGATAAATTTGATAATCTGACGGTCGATGTCGATTTTCGGGCGCACTTCGTAGTAGAGGTTGGCGCGGAAAAACGAAGATTTAAACACGTTGGCGTCGAGGATTCCAAGGTTTTTTTGAATATCGTGCTGCACCTTTGGAGTGGCAGTGGCAGTGAGAGCGATAATCGGGCTTCGTCCGATCTCCTCGATGATGGGACGTATGCGGCGGTATTCCGGACGGAAATCGTGTCCCCATTCAGAAATACAGTGAGCCTCGTCGATGGCGTAGAACGATATTTTAACTCCACGTAGAAATTCGATATTTTCCTCCTTGGTGAGGCTTTCGGGTGCTACGTATAGCAGTTTGGTTTTGCCTTCAAGAATATCGGCCTTAACCTGTGCAATCTGCTGCTTTGAAAGCGAACTATTGAGAAAGTGTGCTATGCTTTCGTTGGTGCTGATGCTACGCATCGAGTCTACCTGATTTTTCATCAAGGCAATGAGGGGCGAAATCACAATCGCCGTACCTTCGAGCATGAGCGAGGGCAGTTGGTAGCATAGCGACTTGCCGCCGCCTGTGGGCATAAGCACAAAGGTGTCGTTGCCTGCAAGCACATTTTTTACTACAACTTCTTGTTCGCCTTTGAATCGGTCGAAGCCGAAAAACTTGTGCAGATATTCTGCTAAATCGTCTGTTCTTTTTGCCATATCGCGTTTCTTTTTTCTCTAATCTTCTTGTATAAATGCCAGAGGTTGACCAATATTTTGCCTCCGTGTGCATAATACAAATTTCAAAAAATTATTCTGATATTTCAAAATAATTTTCAAATATTTTTTAATTTTTTATTGATTATTTTTTAATATGCTTATAATTAGCATGTTATAATGACGAAAAAGTGCATACTTTTTTTCAAGATTAACGCATTATGCCTCAAATGAGATAAGGAGACGCCTACAATTTGATGCCGATTATGGTTGTGTCGTCCATTTGAATGTAGTTTTGTTTCCATTCGGTAAACTGATTGAGCAGTATTTCGCTTTGTTTTTCAAATGGGAGTTCACAGTTAGCAGCCAAAGTGTCGCGGAATCTTTTTGCCATAAACTTGCGTCCGTCGGAGCCGCCAAACTGGTCTTGATAGCCGTCGGAATAGATGTAGAATGTGGTTGGCTTGCTGATATCGATTGTATGACATGTAAAACTCTTTTCGTTGCCTTTTTGTATTCCTCCAATGGCTTTGAGGTCGCCGTTTACCTTGTTCAACTTGTTGTCTTGAATGTAGATGAGCGGCGATTTTGCACCGGCGAACTGCATCTGCTGGGTGTTCTTGTCGATGGTGCAGATAGCGGCATCCATACCGTCGTTGTTTTGCGAGGTATCTTGCTGGAGCGTGGCTATCACAAGTTTGTTGAGTTCGTTGAGTATTATGTCGGGCTGTGTAATTTTCTGGAAATTAACTATTTGGTTCAACAACGCATCGCCAAGCATGCTCATAAACGCACCAGGAACGCCGTGACCCGTGCAGTCGATTACGGCAATGATAAGTTTTGCATCTTCTTCGTCGGTGAGGTCTTTGCGACGGAACAATGTGGGCGGACGCTCGATTTTCACCTCCGAGAACCAGTAAAAGTCGCCGCTGACTGCCTCTCTCGGGTGGAAGTAGACAAAGCCGTCGGTAAAGTGCTTTTTGATAAAGTCGGTGCCTGGCAGCATCGAACTCTGAATGCGTGCAGCGTAGTTTATCGACGACTTGATGTCGATATTCTGACGCTCGATTTCCGCTTTCTGATGGTTGATTTCGTCGTTCTGACTTTGAAGCTGCTTGTTTACAATTTTGGTTTTACGGCTGTTGTTGATGATGTAGACCATAAATCCCATACCCATTACGCCCATAATTACAAATATGGTGATAATAAGTTTGTTGCGGTTGATTTTTTCCTCGGCAAGTGCAAGTTCCTTCTCTTTTTCCTTTGTTGCGATGCTTGTTTGCAACTCAGAAAAGCTTTCGTCTTGTTTGGCAGCAAACACAGAGTCTTGCACGCGAGTAAAGCGCAGCAAAAGGGAGTATGCCGAATCGGTTTTGCCAAGTGCGCTGTTGATATCCGACAGCAACAGAAGCGCTTCTGCCTTAGGAGTTTGCCATTCGTTCATTTCCGACATTGAAAGAGCAGTGTTTGCCATTTCTTGGGCTAAGAAAAATCTGCCTTCCATAAATTCTATTCTGCCCTTGCGGTTTAATACAGTAGCAATTTCGTGGTAGAGGTCGAGCTCCTCAAAAAGATTGTATGCCTTCTGGTAGTAATCCCAGGCCTTGGGATAATTTTCGTTGTGATTGTGCATCTCGCCCATAGAAAAATATGTGTTGGCAATGTCTTTTTTGCTACCGGCAATTCGGAACATAGAAATCGCCTGCTCGAGCATCTTTTCTTCTTCCTCGTACTCTTCGTTTTGGTCGTAAAGCATGGCGAGAAACTGGTATGATTCTGCAATTAGTTGAGGTTCTTTGGTTTCGAGACTAATTTTGAGCGCATCGGCAAAATACTCCTCAGCCTTTTCGTATTGGTAGAGTGCAAGGTTTACGCTGCCTACGTTGTTTTTAGCGCGGGCCAATCCTTCCCGGTCGTCGATCTCCTCAAATATGGTTTCTGCCTGTGTGTAATACGACATCGCAACATCCTCGACGTTTTGGATAAAATAAGTTTTGCCAATGTTGAGAAGTGCGTATGCCATTTCGCGTTTGGTGTCTAGCTCTTTATATAAGGTGTATGCGGCAAGATAGTTTTTCATTGCCATGTAGTATACCTTCTGATCAAAATATATGTCGGCAATCCTCTCTTGCCAAGCAGCCATAGAGGGAGTATCGTCAGTTTCAGATGCTATTTGAAGAGCCTGACCGGCATATTCGAGAGCGAGATACGGTTGCGAAATGCAGCTGAGATTGTAGAGCTTGGTAAGTAGGTTGCAAATCTCTTTGTCGGATGCGTTTTCGGCATATCGGGTTTGGAGAATGATATCAAGGCTGTCGATTTTTTTCTCGTTGGAGTTTTGCGCTGTCAAAGAGGAGGGTATAAGCAAAGCTACAACAAACGCTATCGCATTTATTATTTTTACTAAATTGTTGTTTATTAGTTTGTTATGTAATATCATCTTATTTAAAATATAACATTTTTCCTGCATAATCTATGCCTAATATTATTGTTGTATATTATTTTGTGCACGATTTTTTTGGGATTTTCCGTAAAATTTTGTTTCTTTGTGACTAAAAAAATAGCATTATGAACTGTTTGGTAATAGACGACGATGAGGCTGTAGGCGTTTATATGCGCAAACTGATAGCCGACACTGGATATTTGAATCTTTTGGAATATTTTTCGCGACCCGATGTTGCTGCGGGATACATTCTCGCCAATGCCGATAATATCGACTTGGTGTTTGTTGACGTAGAGATGCCTGGAATGTCGGGTATTGACCTGATTTCTACCATTGGCAACGAGGCTTCGAAAATCAAATTTGTAGTGATTTCGAGCAAGGACAAATACGCCATCGATGCCCTTGACAACAATGTGGCGGCGTATATTCTCAAACCTATCAATCCCGTAAACTTCTTGAAGGCGGTTACCAAGGTTCGTCATATGGTTGAAAATGTAACGCAAACCGAAACTCCGTTGACATTCTTTATCAAAACTGTTGACAACCGTTATCTTAAATTCAACTGGAACGATGTGTTTTGGTTGGAAGTGAATAGAAATAATATTACAATCAACACCTACGATACCACTTACGAGATTACTTCCACCCTCAAGGATATATCTTCTAAGCTGCCTACGGGCTTTTTCTTAAAGACTCACCGTAGTTTTGTGGTTAATATAAACCATGTGAGTGTGATCGAAAACGAATATGTTGTACTAAAAACACGCACCAAGGACGTGAAAATTCCGCTTTCACGCAACTATAAGCCTGATTTTCTTACCAAGGTGAATATTCTTAACAGAGGAGAGTAGTTTTTTCAATCAAATCGGCTACGTTATTGGTTTTTTTTTTGTACATTTGGATAATAATTATTTTGTACCACTTAAAATGCGTTTATTATGAAACAATCAAATAAAAAGACATTCGTGCTTGACACCAACGTCATTCTTCACGACTACCACAGCATTTTTAACTTTGAGGAAAACGATATTGTGATTCCTATTGTGGTGTTGGAGGAACTCGACAAGTTTAAAAAAGGCAACGAAACCATCAATCTGCAGGCTCGTGAGTTTATGCGCGAGCTCGACCGTTTGACCGAGATAAATATCGACCTTGAAGAGGGCATTCCGCTTGGCAAAGACCGCGGCACACTTTATATTATTAATGGCAAACCTTTCAACAAGGCTATGCAGATGGCTTTTTCGGAGCAAATTCCTGACCATAAGATACTTGCAGTGGCTCTGTGGGAAAAAGAACAGTTCCCCGACAAGCACGTTATACTTGTTTCTCAAGACATTAACCTGCGCATGAAGGCACGTGCCCTGAAAATGGAGGCGCAGGATTATAAGACCGGCAAGGTGAGCAACACCGCACGACTTTTTGACGGAATGCGCACAATTCCAAACACTTCCGACGATTTTGTAGGCCGCCTATATCGCGAAAGCGTGATTACCTTAGACAAGAGCGGTCTGGAAAACGACTTTTATGCCAACGAATATTTTATTGTGGGCGATGAAAAGTCGAACGTGCTTTGCTTCTACAACCAGAATCTCGGTGTAATAGAGAAAGTTAAGAAATTCCGTGCATCGGGTATCACACCACGCAATGCCGAACAAAGTTTTGCTATGGATGCGCTTATGCGTCCTGATATTCAGTTGATTACCATCACAGGAAAAGCAGGCACGGGCAAAACCCTTATGGCATTGGCATCGGCATTGGAACAGAGCAAGAGTTACGGACAAATATATTTGTCGCGCCCAGTGGTGGCTCTCGGCGGCAAAGATCTCGGATTCCTACCCGGCAACGAAAAACAGAAAATTTCGCCCTATATGCAGCCGTTGTTCGACAATCTGAATGTTATCAAGCACTCTCTTGGTGTCAACAGCAAAGCAAGTCAAAATTTCGACGCAATGATTAAGGAGGAGAAACTTTTGATTACTCCGCTTGCATATATTCGTGGACGCAGTCTTGCCAATTCGTTTTTCATCGTAGACGAATCGCAAAACCTTACTCCCCACGAAATCAAGACCATAATCACCCGCGCAGGCGAAGGCACCAAGATGGTATTCACCGGCGACGTGGAGCAGATCGACAGTCCTTTCTTGGATATGCGCTCCAACGGTCTTTCGTATCTTGCCGACAAGATGAAGGGACAAGCACCCTTTGTACACATCAACCTGACTCACGGCGAACGCAGCCAGCTTGCTGACCTTGCCAGCCGTTTGTTAGATTAACCTATTGATTGATATGGATTTTGTAACTAACGAGAGATTACAGTTAGCATTAGATTATATATGTTTCACCGGCCGCAATGTCTTTCTTACAGGCAAGGCGGGCACGGGTAAAACCACTTTTCTCCGTAGATTGCAGTCGTTGTCGCCTAAGAGGATGATTGTTACCTCGCCTACGGGAGTGGCTGCCGTGAATGCGGGAGGTGTTACCCTTCACTCGTTTTTCCAACTGCCGTTAGGTCCGCAGACACCCGACAGTCAAACCGAAAACGAGCACCGGTTTTCTAAGATGAAGATCGACATTATCTCATCGTTGGAACTGCTTGTAATCGACGAGATTAGTATGGTGCGTGCCGACCTTTTGGACTCGGTCGACAAGGTGCTTTGCCGTATTAGGCGTTCGCGACAGCCGTTTGGCGGGGTGCAGCTGTTGTTGATAGGTGACATGCAGCAGCTTTCGCCTGTGGTACGTCCTGAGGATGAGGAGATTTTGCGCCCGCACTACAACACATATTATTTCTTTGGCAGCAAGGCTTGGCAAAAGACCTCGTATGTGAGCATCGAACTCAATCAGATTTTCCGCCAGACCGACAATGAATATATCAGCATTCTCAACGCTATCCGCAGCGGTATTGCCGACCAAAACACTCTGCAACGTTTGAATTCTCGTTATGTACCAAATTATCAACCAGATAAAGACGATGATATTGTAACTCTCGTTACCACCAACGCCCAAGCCGAAAGGATAAATTCGCTTCACATGCTCGAACTCGACACCGAGAAACAGACTTTTGATGCGGATGTGATAGGAGATTTTCCCGAAACGTCGTTCCCTGTGGAGAAGAAGCTCACCCTCAAAGTAGGCAGCGTGGTGATGTTCCTCAAAAACGACACTGGCGACGAGCGGAAATTTTTTAACGGCAAGATAGGCCGTATCAAGTCGTTTGAATCAGATGGCGTAGTGGTTAAATGCAGCGACCATCCCGAAGGCATTTTTGTAAAGCCAATGAAATGGGAAAACAGCAAATATTCTATCGACCCTGTAACCAAGGAGATAAAAGAGGAGACAGTGGGCACTTTTACTCAAATACCATTAAAAACCGCATGGGCTGTAACCATACACAAGAGCCAGGGACTTACCTTCGACCGCCTTCTGCTCAATGCTAGAAACAGTTTTGCGCACGGTCAGGTTTATGTGGCACTCAGCCGTTGCCGCACGTTGGATGGACTTATACTTTTGCAGCCTTTGCAAGCCGCCGACGTTATCAGCGACCCCACTATCAGAATGTTTGCCCAAGAAGTTGAAAACAACATACCTACGGATGTGCAGCTTGCCGACGACCGCAAAAAATATTTCTTCAACCTTGTGTCAGATTTGTTTGATTTCTCTAAGATTCACGCCGCTGTTCAGGTTTTGCAACGTGCTGTAGCAGAGGCTGGTAGTTCGTTTATTGGCGACAAATCGCTTTTAGAGGGTGTTGATTCAAATATTTTTGTCCAGATGATGACCGTGGCAGAGAAATTCAATTCTGTAATATCCCACAAATACGGCGAAACTGATAATCCAGAATCGCAAGAACCTCTGTTGGAGCGTATTACCAAGGGTTGCGGCTATTATCAAGAAAAAATGAACGAGTTTTTGAAGCCACTTGCCACAGATTTTGCCTTCAACTGCGACGACAAAACCAAGGCAAAACGCATAGAGGAGGCTGCCGACAATTATAAGAAACTATACTATATTAAGTATGGTTGTATCTCAAGGTTCAAAGAGGATTTTTCTATAAAGCTCTATCTTGAAACCAAGGCAAAATTGGCTTTGGATACGGTATCTCCAAAACAGATGTTGTTTGGCAAAGAAAAAACAGTGAAAACCGGCAGTAAAAATCCCGCGCTCTATAAGGCACTTACCGAATGGCGTTCAAACATTGCCACCGAAACAGGTTTGGAACCCGGTGACATTGTTTCGTACCGCACATTGCTTGCCATTTCCGATGCTGTTCCCGCCGAATATAAGGAACTTATCAAAATCAAAGGAATGGGCGGAAGCAAGGGCAAGGCTTATGGAAAGGCTATTTTTGGAATTGTATATAAATATCGTTCCGAAAATGGTTTCCCTGTTGATGAGGATCTGTTTAATAAGTCGCTGTTCGATGCGCTTTCGTCGGAAGAGAAAACCCTTGCACTCTTTAAAAACGGCAACACTCCTGAGCAAATAGCTTCGGAACGTGGTCTGGCCAAGTCTACAATTATGGGACATTTAACCAAATATGTGGAAGAAGGATTGATAGATCCCGCAAAGGTTATCGACAAACAGAAATATGAAGATATTTGCCTCTTTATAGCTGAAAATCCCAAACTTAGGGGATTGTCGGAATTGCGTCGAGGTTTAAACGACAAATATACCTACGACGAATTAAGGCTTGCTTTGGCAGGATTTAAAAACGAAAACTAACTATCTGAAATGATATGGAAATAGGATTTTTTGAAAACAAATATGTTAAGGATGGTGTGGCTGATGTTGCTATGATTCAGTCGGTTATTTCGCGCAACAAAGGTATTCGTCTATGGATATTGCCCGAAGTTTTCGACACCGGTTGCAACGTTACTCCAAAAACCGAGTTTCAAGGTGCAAGGATTATTGACCTTTTTTCAGAATGGTCGGTTAAATACCAGACCGCCGTTTGTGGAAGTTTTTACATTGAGGACAACGGCAAGATTTTCAACCGTTTCTGCGCTGCCCTTCCTGACGGTACCAAGGTCTTTTACGACAAGCGTCACTTGTTTGGACCGTTTGAGAAAAAATATGTTACTTCCGGAACAAAGGTGGTAACATTCAATTATTTAGGTTTCAAAATCCGTCCTATAATCTGTTACGATTTGCGTTTTTCTGTATGGTGCAGAAACACCGACAATTACGATGTGCTTTTGTGCGTGTCGCAATGGCCAGTGCAGCGTCTTGCCGACCGTGCGGCACTATGCAAGGCACGAGCAATAGAAAATCAATGCTACGTGGTAAATGTCAACGCTCAGGGGTTCAGCAAGATAGAATCACCCGACTGCAACGTTGAAATAAAACAAATTCGCGGTTCTAAATCGTGGGTAAAAGTGGCGATAGATAAAGAACCACTTGATAAATTTAAAACCGAGCGCCGTTATCTTGCCGATAGAGATGATTTTGTTTTATCATAAAAAATAGATAAGTGTAATCTTAAGTGTTGAAAATAATATGAGTCATAAAATTACTTTCATATTGATTTTTATAATATTGACAATAACTGCCACAGCGCAGGAGTCGGATCAACGTTTGATAGATGCCACTAAAAGAGGCAACTATTCTTTGTTAAACGAATTATTGGCTACAGGAATTAATCCCGATACGTATGATTCGGAAGGCTTTACTGCACTTATGTATGCCTCCGATCTTGGCAACGACTCTATTTGTCGACTTTTGCTTGACTTTGGCGCAAATCCAAACCTCGATGCGCGTTACAACAATGCAGTTCCAGCCATTACCAATTGTGTTATCAAAAACGATCCACGCTTGTTGGATTTGATGCTGCAATACCATGCTAATCCCAATCTTGTAGATTCTGTAAATCATTATTCACTATTGCATTACGCTGTTACCTATGGCTATATCGAATGTGCCGATGTGTTGCTTTTTCATGGTGCAAATCCTAATCTAACTTCCAATATTAGCGACAATCACTATTTGGGTGTTTATCCTCGCAATCCTTTGCAAATGGCTGTATCTTTTGGCGATACTCTTATGGCTCAGTTGCTTATCGATAAGGGAGCAAATGTTAATGCTAAGCCCGACGATATCACGCCTCTTGCTCTGGCTATTTCTAAAAACGACTATAAAACAGCCGATTTTCTTCTTCGATATGGAGCAGATGCTAATCTACCGTCACAAAAAGGTGCACCTTTAGTATATTCAGTTATTTATTCCGACAATAAAATGTCGCAACTGCTTATCAATCATGGTGCAAAAATCGACGTCACAGATTCTCACGGTAATAATCTTGCCACTTTGGCTATGCAGTATGGCAAAAACGATAGTAGAAAGTTTTTTGAATCCCAAGGTGTGAAAAATTCAAAACTCTTTATTCCATCGGCTGTTACATTTTCGTTTGCGCAAGAGTTTTGTCGCCATGAGTATCGTATGAGTTTCCGTTTAGGTTTTCATGAATCGCATTTAAATACAATGGTTTACGCTGGTATTTCGTTTCGCCCGTCGTACAAACCTGCCTTTGTTAAGCGCGGTGAAAAATCGTATTGGCAATTGCGCGAAAAGCGTACTATGCTTCAATTGGGTTTGGAAAAGCGTGTGTCGTTTGTTAATCAACGCCGTCCCGATATTGGCGCGTATGTGGGCTACCAGTTTGCCTATTGCGGAGGCCGCTACGATGGCGCTATCGATAAGAAACCTACATCTTGTACAATGCACAGCCCGTCGATAGGTATTTACCAGAGATTTTCTGGAGTAGGTTTCAGCAGCGGTTATCGTTACTATGGCTATCCTGATGCTATTTCTGCTCCAGTTCATACTGCGGAAATTAATGTCACTTTCTATTTTAACTTTTATAGGAAAAAAAATTAGACTATTTTGGGGGATGATATAGTGCTGTTTGTCTTAGATTTGAAACTGGTAATATAATTCTAAATCTTTGAATATGGCATTTCTACGCATATTTTTACTGACACTCGCTTTGTGGGTACCATTGCAATTATCCGCTCAAAACAAAAGCAACCTTATGCTTGCCTGTAAAATAGGTAGTTGTGATTTGGTTAAATTTTATTTGCAACAATACGACAACGTCAACTGTACCGATGGAAGAGGTGTTACACCGCTAATGTACGCTGCTGAATTTGATAATGATTCTTTGTGCGAACTTCTTCTGCAGTATGGTGCTAATCCCAATGCTAAGGCTCATGTCAACGGTGTTATCCCTCCGGTTACCAACGCTGTTATTCATAACAATCCCCGGCTGCTCGACATTATGTTGCAGTTTGGCGGCAATCCAAATCTTTTAGACAATGCGAATTTCCTTACCCCGATTCATTATGCTGTGAGGGATGGCTACTTGGAGTGCGCCGATGTGCTTTTGTTTCATGGAGCGCATCCCAACAAGGTGTGTAGAAACAAATCTCCCCTTCAAATTGCGGCATTTTACTGCGATACCCTCATGTCAGAACTGCTTTTGCAACATGGTGGAAATATCAATAACCAACCTTCTGGTATATCACCGCTTTGTATTGCTGTGCAGCGTAATGATACTCTTATGGCGGCTTGGCTGATTCGTCATGGCGCGGATGTTAATGAAGTTTGCCGGCTTGGAGCTCCTATTGTTTATAGCGCTATTTATGCCGATGAAAAAATGTCGAAACTGCTTTGCGACAATGGCGCGGATGTTAATGCGGTGAGTCATTCAGGACAAAACACCGCCACTCTAAGCCTAATGTCTGGCAATATTTCAAACCAGCGATACTTTGAGGGCAACGGTGTTAAGTCACAAAAACTTATACTCGGTTCTGTTTCAGCGTCGTATTGTCATGAGTTCTGCAATCATGATTATCGTATGGGCTTACGTGTAGGGTTCCATGAATCACATTTCAATATTGGACTTTCCGCTGCCTTTTTTTACCGTCACCGTACCAGAACCTCTATACTTGCCAAAGAGTACGACGACTTTGCTACATCACGCACTAGATTATCCATTGCGGAGGCAGGCATCGAAAAGCGTATGTCTTTCCGTCATCAGCGGCTGCCCGATTTTGGTGGATATGTGGGCTGCTATGGTTCGTACTGTATGGCAAATACTAAGGATTTGACTCCGAAGGTTAAAGATAAGAGGTTGCTGTTTACTCCAGCCTTCGGTTTGTACCAACGTTTTACTTCTGTTGGCTTCTCGGCTGGTTACAAGTGCTATAGCTCGGATTATGGTTTTAATGCGCCAAAACATCTGGCTGAAATAGCCTTCTCGGTATATTTAAATGCCAATAGGAGAGGATTAGGAAAGTTTAATATGTATTAAAACGTCCCTCTTTGTTTTTTTTCTTTGCAGGAATTAAACTATTTTCGTTTTTCGGTGTCAAAGTGAGTACTATCATAGATTATCTTTAATGAAAATAGTTAAATAGAATGAAACGATTTATTTTGCTGATGATCGCATTTGTCTCGATGACGGTCACAGCATTTTCGCAAGAGCGAGAAATTAGTGGTACTTTGATTGATGGCGACACCAAGGAACCAGCCTTCAATGCCACTGTTCGGTTGCTTAGAACCGATAGTTCAATGATTACGGGAACCATCAGCAACGATGCTGGAGTATTTAAATTGGAAGCTCCTTCGGATGGCGATTTTGTTATTAAAGTCTCCAGCGTTGGTTTTGACCCTGTGGTTAAGCACGTTAGCATCCATAATGGCAAGAATGTCAACCTTGGCAAACTTACACTGCATCCTTCTTCAGTTTTGCTCGATCAGGCTACTGTTTCGGCTTATGCTGCCAAGGTTACTGTAAAAAAAGACACATTTATCTACAATGTGGATGCTTATCGTACTCCAGAAGGCTCTGCTATTGAAGAACTTGTAAAAAAACTTCCTGGTGCCGAGGTTGATGATGAAGGTAAAATCACTATCAACGGCAAGCAAGTAACAAAAATACTTGTTGATGGCAAGGAATTTATGACCGGCGACACCAAAACCGCTATGAAAAACCTTCCAACCTCAATTGTAAACCGCGTTAAGGCGTACGACCAGCAGAGCGACATGGCTCGAATCACTGGTATTGAAGACGGCAACGAAGAAACAGTGCTCGATTTTGGTATCAAACCCGGTATGAACAAAGGTATGTTTACCAACCTTGACCTTGGTTTGGGTACCGAAAACCGCTACTCTTGGCGTGGTATGGGAGCATATTTCGCTAACAGAAGCCGCATTATGTTGATGACCAATGCCAACAACGTGAGCGACCGAGGTTTCGGCGGTGGCGGCGGCGGACGTTTCCGCATGGGCAACAATGGTTTGAACGCCACTAAGATGATTGGTCTCAACTACAACTTTGAAGAGAAAAACAAACTTAGAATAGATGGTAGCGTTCGTTGGAATCACAGCGATGGCGATATCCTGAGCCAACAATCGGTAGAAAGATTTATTGTAAAAAAAGGTGCTTTTTCTAACTCCAACACCCAACAATATTCGCGTGGCGACAGTTGGAACTTCCAAGGTCGTTTAGAATGGCAACCCGACGAAATGACTAATATTATGTTCCGTCCCTCAGCTTCGATTTCCGATAACGATGGCCGGTCGAGAGGCCTTTCGGCAATGTACGACGTTGACCCTTTCCTCTATGTGTTTGATCCTTTGGCTGCTGCCGATCTATCTCAATTGGTGTCTGATACATTGGTTGTTAACTATCAAGTTGATGGCAACCTCAATTACAGCAACAACACCAGGTACAACGGCACTTTGCAGCTAAACCGCAAACTCAACGACGAGGGTAGAAACATAACCCTCAGCAGTAGCGGCGGATACACCGACACCGAAAACAAGACCATTACCACCAGCGACATTATTTATTATCAAATAAAATTGGCTTCGGGCGAAGATTCCACATATTTTACCAACAAATACAATCTTACCCCGAGCAACAACTGGAACGCTTCGGTACAACTTTCGTATAGCGAACCCATTGCAAAACGCACATATCTGCAATTTAGCTACCAATACCGCTATCAATACAACGAAAGCAACCGTTCTACATACGATTACAGCAAGAGTAAGTTTGATGCTAATCCGTTTGTTGGCGTAGATAATCAATACCGCGAATGGGACAATTATCTTTTGCGTATCAACAACCCCCTCAGCGATGCTTATCTCAACCAAGCGCAGAGCCGTTATTCTGAATACAAAAACTACATTCACGATATCAATCTCGGTTTCCGAATGGTTCGCGACAATTATCAGTTGAATGTGGGCGGCATGATGCAGCCTCAGAAAACCAAGTTTGTACAAAACTTCCAAGGCAAATATGTTGACACCACACGTACAGTGTTTAACATAACTCCTACATTTGAATACCGCTACAACCCCAACGACCTCACACGTTTGGAAATTACATACCGTGGCAACACTACGCAGCCCTCGATGAGCGACCTCCTCGACATCACCGACGACAGCAGACCAATGAGCGTAACCCAAGGTAACCCCGGTTTGAAACCTTCGTTTACCAACAACCTCCGCCTCAACTACAACACATATATCCGCGAACACATGCGCACCATTATGACTTTCGTTAATATGAACACCACTAAGAATTCGATTGCTAACAAGATAACATACGACGAAAGAACAGGTAAGCAGATTTCGCGTCCAGAAAACGTTAACGGCAACTGGGGTATCAACTCAGGCTTTATGTTCAACACCGCCCTCGATTCGGCTGGTATTTGGAACATCAACACCTTTACCATGTACAATTTCAACAATTATGTGGGCTACGTTGATGTTAACCGCGAGGCCAAAAAATCTAACACGCAGTCAAACACCTTTATGGAACGTTTGCAGGCAAGTTGGCGCAAAGGATGGTTTGAGTTAGCCGCCGACGGTAGTATCAACTACACACGTTCGCGCAACGAGCTTCAGCCCCAGAGCAACCTTGATACCAAACAGTTTGCATACGGTGGTTCTCTCAGCATTTATGCTCCGTGGGGTACAAGTTTATCTACCGACTTGCACAATCAGAGCCGTCGTGGATACAACGACAACTCTATGAATACCGACGAACTTGTGTGGAACGCACAAATTTCGCATGGTTTCCTCAAGGGCAAATCGCTTACTGTTACTGTTCAGTTTTACGACATTTTGCAGCAGTTAAGCACCTACAGCCGCAGTGTTACCGCAATGCAGCGTAGCGATACTCAGTACAACACTATCAACTCATATATTATGCTCCATATCATCTATCGCCTCAACTTGTTTGGCGGCAAAGATGCTCGCAATCAGAATGGACCTGGTGGTTTCGGACCTGGTGGTTTCGGACCTGGTCGTCCCGGTGGATTCGGTGGCCCTGGCCGTCCTGGTGGTTTTGGAGGTCCTGGTGGTGGATTCGGCGGTCGTCCGTAAATAATACTTTTTTCAAATAATAAATAGCACTTTATAATAGGCGGGTATTTTGAAGATGTCTTCAAAATACCCGTTTTTTTTGCAATTTGATTTGGCAGTATAGTTAAATCTCTATTATTCCCATCTTTTTCATTAAGTAGCTTGCGTTGAGATTTTTGGAGATGCCGTCTTTGAGGGTGTAGTCGAATAGAAGTTCGTCGCCCTGGAACGAGATTTCAAAACATTTGGTGTCGATGTTTTGCGGATATGTGGCTTTCATTGTGCCAATGTCGATGTCGTGGGTGGCAAACACTCCGTAGCAGTTGTATTTGAGGAGTTTTTCGATAAATTTCTGACTGCCGTCGTGCTTGTCTTTGCTGTTGGTGCCGCGCAGCATTTCGTCAACGATAACAAAAAGCGTGGCGCCGCTTTCGAGTTTTTCTATGATTTTTTGCAGACGCTTCAGTTCGGCAAAAAAGTAAGATTCGCTCTCTTGAACGCTGTCGCTTGTGCGTATGCTTGTGAGTATTTCTACTGGCGAAAACTCAAAACTTTCGGCACATACAACTGCACCTAATTGGCTGAGTATAAGGTTTGTGCCTATTGTTCGCAGATATGTGCTTTTGCCTGCCATGTTTGCTCCTGTGAGTATTACAAGGTAGTTGCGGTCGGAGAAAGCGATGTTGTTTCTAACGCATTTTTCATCTTGTATTAATGGGTGACCAGCGTTTTGGGCGTTGAGAACAAACTGTTTTTCAGTAGGTTTCGGGAAACACCACGATGGATTGTTGAATTTTAGGTTGGCAAGGCTGAACAGAAAATCGTATTCGGCAATAATATCAAACCAACGTTTGATTTCGCCACAGTATTTGCGCTCCCATTTTT
The DNA here is from genome assembly GCA_017960885.1 of Bacteroidales bacterium. Classification (GTDB taxonomy): domain Bacteria; phylum Bacteroidota; class Bacteroidia; order Bacteroidales; family UBA3824; genus UBA3824. The sequence continues at coordinate 21,495 of JAGCYI010000165.1, read as the reverse complement.
CAAATTTTGTATTGATTATCAGGTCGTAACTAAAAATTCCCTGACCGAAGAATGCAATCATCAGGTTGTGCCTTTGTTCGTAGCGGAGCGAAATATTGGCAAGTTCGCCCAATGCCTTAGAGATGGTTTTTGATTTGATTTCGTCGGCATATTTTTCGGGAGCGTTTTCGATATTTTCAATGATGTCAAACAGCGTGTAGTATTTTTTGAATGCCTTGGCGGTTTTTTCAATCTTGTTGCTCAAAGCATTGGTTTTCTTGCTGTTAAACGAAAAAATTGCAAGTTGCGTTAAGAACAGAGCCGACGGAATGTATACACTAATTATATCGAGCGAGGAAAGTATTATTGCCGATAATGTGCTAATAATCATTACTATGGCTATAATTCCCCAAATAGGAGAATTGGTAAAGTAGTATTCTGCTTGTGATATGTTTTCGATGGATTTTTCTGTAATATCTTCATCGTACATTCTACCCTCGGCAATGAATTGTTGACGTGCATCAACATTGTTTTCAAATAGAGTAGTATTGCGTTGAGTTTCAAGTATTTGGTTGATATTTTTGGTGGAATTGATAAATCCATTGGCAAGTCGGAGGTAGCCGCCTTTGGTTATTGTGCGGTTTACTTTTTGGAAAATTGACTTGTTGCCAAAAATGTCTAAATCGTATGTGAAAGGGTGGGAGGGGTTGATAAATTCATCGCCGCCGTTGAAGTCGGAGTTGTCGTTGTCTAAGGCTTTGAGTTCGCTGGCGTTTATATCGCGGAGGTTTTTGTTGATTCTCTTTTGGTATTGATATTCAGCGTTTTTCTTTACAAAAAATAAGAAAATGATTATTGTTGCAATTATCACCGCGGTCATTATTACCATTGAATAATTAGCAGAAATGATGGACAATGCCGTTCCGCCAACAAATGATAATCCTCTGAGTATATTTGTGTTTCGCTCTTTTTTGCGGTATGTTTCGTAATTTGCGGAATATGTATTCAGCCTGCGGCTATAAAAATCTTTAAGTTCGGTGTGGTTCATGTGTTTTATTTTGAGCACAAAGGTAATATTAATTGTTTGCTTTTTTGCAAAACTGATAGATTTTGTTTATATTTGCAGTGTAATCTAAGAGAAATTTTAGATTATTATGTCTCACAATTTTACTTATAACACTATGAAAAAGAAACTATTTACTTCATTAATTCTTATACTGCTATCATTTACCACATTTGCGCAAGGTGTGAAAGAACCATACGTGGTAGTCGACAAAGACGGCACTGCTACTTTCTATTACGGCACCAACAAGCCCGAAGGGGCGTTGCCGATTCAGACGAATATTGACATTGTAGATTGGACAGAAGACGTTCGTGGGTCAGTAATTAAGGTAGATTTTGATGATTCTTTCAAAGAATATAAGCCAACGAGTTGCGCGTATTGGTTTTATTACTTTCGCAATCTCACAGAAATATCCGGAATGAAAGATAACCTCAATACTGAGAATGTTACAAATATGGGGGGAATGTTTAAGGCATGTGTAAGTCTTCAAAATCTTGATTTGAGTGGATTTAACACTGCAAATGTTCAATATATGTTTGAAATGTTCGCATATTGTCACAATCTGAAAACACTCAATTTGCTATCTTTTCGGACATCAAATGTAATAAATATGAGTCAAATGTTTGCAGGTTGTTATAATTTAACAAGTATTGATTTTTCACAAAGCGGTTTTAATACATCAAAGGTGACAATTATGCATGAGATGTTCAGTTCTTGTCGTAGTCTATCATATCTGGATCTTTCGGGCTTTAATACCAAGAGCGTTGAGGATATGGCAATGATGTTCCAAAGTTGTTATCATCTAAAATACATATTGGTAGGAGATGATTGGTCAACAGACGCTGTAACAAAATCTGAAAGTATGTTTGCTCTTAATGATTTGCTTTTTGGCGAAAAAGGAACAGGTCCAGGTACTTATAATGATGCTACTTACGCCAAGGTCGATGGAGGAAAGGATGATCCTGGTTATCTCACTAAAAAAGGCTCAGTCGTCTATGATCCAGCTTATGCAATAGTTAAAGACGGAACAGCCACATTTTATTTTGGTGCATACAAACCTAATGGTACACTTCCTTTGAGGACTGAGGAAAACGACAAGAATTGGACATCGGCTATTTATTCTACTATTACTAAGGTAGTGTTCGATGAATCTTTTAAATCATTTAAACCATATAAAACTTCTTATTGGTTCGAGGGATTTGACCAACTCACCGAGATAGTTGGAATGAAAGAGAACCTCAATACGTCGGATGTGGTATATATGAATTCGATGTTCCATTTCTGCGATAAACTAACATCAATCGATGTTCGAGGGTTCAACACAGAAAAGGTTGAGGATATGAGTTTTATGTTTTATGGCTGCAATAGTCTTAAATCAATCATCATTTCTAACTTCAATACTGCCAACGTAACCAAAATGCAATATATGTTTGGTGATTGCAATAACCTTAGGTCTATTTATGTGGATAAAGATTGGTCAACGGCATCTGTTACCAAGTCGAATGATATGTTTTACGAGTGCAACAATCTTTACGGTGGCAAAGGTACTTCACCAAAAAACTTGGATGTATACGATGCCACCTACGCCAAGATAGACGAAGGTGAAGAAAATCCCGGCTACTTTACCCAACTGTATCAACCTGCATATAGTTTGGTAGTGTCAATAGAAATTTCTAAATTGCCAAAAACAGAGTACACCGAAGGCGAAAATTTTTCTGCTGTTGACGGCTATTTAGTTATGAATTACGATAATGGAAATAGATCTGAAAAAATACTTCTCTCAGAAGCCACCATCACCGGCTACGATAAAACTAAAATTGGCGAACAGATTTTGAAAGTAGAATACAACGGATTTGAAACCGAGTTGAAAGTTACCGTTAAAGCAAATCAACCAACCCCTGTATCTTCAATTTCCGCCACTCAATCTAGCATTAAAGTTTGGTCATCTCTCCATTCCATCTTTATTGAATCCGTCCCAGATACAAAATATACCATTATTGATTTAAATGGCAGAACTATCAAATCTGCCACCACAAAATCTACCAAAGATGAAATCTCTATCGATAAATCTGGTGTGTTTGTGGTTGTAATCAATGGCGAATCGTTCAAAGTGGCTGTGCAATAATGATTTAACTAATAAAATTGGTTTTGTTTATTAAATACTTAATTGTGTAGAATCAAATTATGTCGTTTCTATCCAAAATAAAGGCGATGAGTTTGAAAGCAAAGATTTTTTCCGTTTTGGGAATTTTGCTTATGGCGGTTTTGCTTACTAATTGCAAACTAATTGGTTATGGCATTACACAAGGTCTTGGGCAACTTAGAATGGTGCGAAATGCCGTGCCTATCGACACTTTGCTCAACGATCCTTCTTATCCCGATTCGCTTAAACAAAAACTGCTTTATATCAAAGAGATACGTAAGTTTGCAATCGATAGCATTCATCTCAAAGATTCTGAAAACTACAATGCCGTGTTCGACCTCAAAGGTCAGCCCACGGCATACGTGGTGCAAGCTTGCGAAAAGTACGCTATGAAAAAATATCTTTGGAAATTTCCAGTGGTGGGCAAACTGCCTTACAAGGGCTTTTTTGACCTCAAAGACGCTGAAAAAGAGGCAAAACGTCTTCAAAATGAGGGCTACGACACTCGCATTGTAAATCCGGGCGGATGGAGCACCATGGGATGGTTTAAAGACCCGATACTGTCGAGTATGCTCCGTCGCAACGAGGCTTACCTTGCCGAACTAATCATTCACGAACTCACTCACAGCACAGTGTTTGTAAAAGACAACAGCGAACTTAACGAAAACATTGCCGACTATGTGGGCGAAAATGGTGCAAAACTTTATCTGGCAAACAAATATGGTGATTCCTCAGCTATTCTGCTGCGTTACACCTATTTGATAGAAGACAATGAAAAACTCGCCATGCACTATCTTCACGGCGCTAAGAAATTGGATTCTTTGTACAATTCAGCCGATTTCAAGACTCTTGACACCTCCGCCAAAAATGCTTTGAAGCAGGCGGCTATCAAATCTGTTTTTGAATCTATCGACACACTCCACTTTGCTGCTCTCGATGCTGCTATGATTAAGGCTACATCCAACAGCAATGTCAACAATACTTTTTTTACGGGTTATATGACCTATTACAACAAGAAAGACATACTGCGTGAGGAATGCCGCGAAAAATTTGGCGGCGATTTTATGCGTCATCTCGATTATCTTAAGCAAGAATATGGCAAATAATGTTGCTTAATAATAAATTAACATATTATTTTGTTACTATTGTATGTTTTTTGCGTATATTTGGTTGTTATATTAATACTTAATCTCCTATGACAGCAAAAGGTAAAATGAATTTGTTGCTGATTGTGTTTGGTGTTGTAGCTATTTTAGTTGTAACCATCACTCTCGGCTTTATTATGAAAAATATGCTCGGTAACAGTATCGAGCAGAATGTACGCTCTGATCTTAAGGGCTTTACCGAAAAACAAAATGCCTACAACTATGCATTTTCCAAGATCAACGAACAACTGTTGAATACTGTTGAAATTCATTTTAAGGTTAGAGGCGGGCTTACTGTCACCGACCAGATACAGCCTTTGGGCAATATTCAAACCAAAATTTGGAAATTTGGCAACAACGTGGTGAATCAAAACAACGAGCTTTTGGTTACCCTTGCCGCCGCCGCTGCTCCAAACCATTTTTCTATCTACCAGAAAACTTCGAGTGGATATGTTATTATTGCCACCACTATTAAAAAGAACGGGAAATATATTGTGGGTTCGGTGCTCAACGACCCCAACGTAATAAAAATTGTTGAAAACAACGGCGTATTTTACGACCTCACCCAAATTGAGGGCGTGGATTACGTGGGCGCTTTTAAGCCGCTTATGATAAACGGTCGTATGGAAGGAGTAATGTTTTCTGGTCAGGATCAAAGCACTATTGCACAAGACGAAAACGCTTTTTCTTCGGCTACTTTCTTGTCAAACGGTTTTTCGTTGTGGACCAAAGATCCTAATTTTGTCTATGTTGTTCCCGACGACAAACGCAAGGAATGGTCTAAAATGCCCGACGACGTATATGCCGAAATGACTAAGCATAAGGATGGCAATCTGTACAAGATTAACTTTAATTATCTTGATACCGATTACGAGATGATTTATCTTTACAATGCACCTATTTATTCTTATTTGCAGTTTATCTATCCTGTATCTGATAAATTTCAGTCGGCACCCTCTATTATTATTCCTATGGTGTGTGCCGTAATTGTGATTATTGTACTGCTAATGATAGCCACCAACCGCCTTTTGAACCATATTATTAACGATGTTGGCGGTGAACCTAAATTTGTAAAGGTGATTGTAGACCGTATTGCAAGCGGCGATATGACCGATTCTGATTCGCAAAGCGTTGATAAATCGCGCGGTATCCTTAAGTCGGTTTATGTGATGGCCGACAACCTTAAAGGTATTTTGCTCAATATTTACGACGGTGCCAACAATCTGCAAACATCAAGTTCGGAAATCAACCGTACAACGCAGACTCTTTCGCAAAACGCTAACCAGCAGGCTGCTAATGCCGACAGTATTGTGCAGTCTATGACCAATATTTCTGACGAGATAAATAGAAACGTTGAGCTTACATTGAAGGCTGGTAAAATCACCCGCAAGGTGATGAACGACATCAACACCATCAAAAAGGCTCAGGATGATAGTTTTAACGCTGTTAAAGACATTTCAGAGAAAATCGACATTATCAACGATATTGCTTTCCAGACCAATATTTTGGCGTTGAATGCCGCTGTGGAGGCTGCTCGTGCGGGCGAACACGGCAAAGGTTTCGCTGTGGTGGCTTCCGAAATCCGTAAACTTGCCGAAAAGAGTAAAAAATCTGCCAACGACATTATTACGGGTGCGCAGACCAGCGTTCAGGCAACAGCAAAATCTACCAAACTTATCAACAATATTCTGCCCGACATCAACGAGTGCGCCTCTTTGATTGAAAAGGTGGAAGTATCCGCCGAGGATCAGAAATCTGCTATGGGTTCGATAGATTTTTCAATTAAGGAACTTAACCAGTCGATTCAGGGCAACGCCGCAGCCAGCGAGGAACTTGCCGTTAGCGCTGAGGAACTCAACGGTCAGGCCGAAATGTTCCGTCAAAACGCCAACGTGTTCAAGTTTTAGTGCTCGTGGCAGTGGCAGCCGTGCTCTTCCTCGTGCTCGTGGCAGTGGCAGCCGTGCTCTTCTTCGTGCTCGTGGCAGTGGCAATGTGTCTTGCCTTTCAGACGGTTGATTACAAGCGCGTTTATCAATAGTGCTATCAGTATGCCTGTTGAAATCCATGCTATCCACGAACTTCCCTCTTCGCTGTGTGCGGAGTTTACGAGGTTTGCGGTAAAATCTATTATGCCGTTGAACTGCATAAAGTCGATTGCTGCACCGAAGGCAATTGAGCCTATGATTATCGACGCCAGATAGATAACGAGGGTCTTGGTGCCCATAACCTTTTTTACCACAAGCATCGACGCCATATTGCAAGCGGGACCAGCCATCAGCAGCACAAGTCCTGCTCCGGGTGTAAGACCTTTCATAATGAGCGCAACTGCGATAGGAATGCTTCCTGTGGCGCACACATACATAGGTATAGCAATTGCCAAAACCAACAGCATCGACAATGCTGTGTTGCCTTCAAACACCTTGAATGCCTCTGCCGGTACAAATACTGTTATCAGTCCTGCTACTATAAGACCTATAATCAGCCATTTGCCAATATCTTCCATCATTTCTACGTAGCCGTATTGCAATGCTGTCTTGATTTTTTGGAGAAAAGTGGCGTGATGTTCTTGCTCGTGATGATGGCAACAGTTGTGATGCTCGTGGTTGTCGGCAGGTTGCTCGGTGGTGTTTCCATTGCTATCCTTGTCGAGTACATTAACGAGTGTTCCGCCGAATAGGGCTGTAATAAGAGCAGCAATCGGTCGAATAATTGCATAAGCCACACCCATAAGACTTGATGTGGCGATTATCGAATCTACGCCAGTTTGCGGAGTGGCGATAAGAAACGACGTTGCCGCACCTTTTGATGCACCTTCTTTTCTTAGCGACATAGCGGTGGGAATTACACCGCACGAGCATAGCGGCAATGGAATGCCGAATAGCGTGGCGTTGAGCACCGAACGGAAATTTGGTTTGGCAAGGTACTTTGAGTAATAACTCTGCGGAATAAAAGCGTGCATCAAACCTGCCAATAAGAATCCCAACAGCAGGTATGGCGACATTTCGTTGATTATGTGAATGATTTCGTGCATAATAATTATGTTTTATGGTTTATTATGCCGCAAATTTATGGCGACGGTTTTGCAACTGAAATGCAAAAGTGATGTATGTGCAAAAAAAAATCCGATAGGGGGATATCGGATTTAAGCGGTTAATAATTTTGACTAAGGCTGCGTAAAAAACTAAAACAATAAAAATATGAATATGAGTGTGTTTAAAATGATGTTCTTTGAGCTAAAGTTCTTTTTTTTCTTGAATTATCTTATGTTTTTTCTGCTTACTTGATGTGTTTTTTATATCGCTGTTTATTTATCGTTTAAGTATTGAAGTATTTCTCTTTTTTTTACATCACAAATTTATGCTGTTTTCCTAAAATTTGTGTTCATTCATTTTGTTCATTTTGTAAACAAATGTTAATTATTTAGCTAACTCTTTGGTACTCAACAATCCACAAGCGGCAAAAATATCTTCGCCTCTTGATGCGCGAATGGTAGTGGTGATATTTTTGGCGTTGAGTATCTCTTGAAATTCGCGGATACGGATTTCGGGCGACGGCTCAAAACTGCTTCCAGGGTGGGCATGGTAGCGTATGAGGTTTACACGCGCGGGTATGCGGTCGAGTATTTTCACCAACTGACGTGCATGCGCGGGGGTGTCGTTTACGCCTTTTATCATTATGTATTCGGCTGAGAATCTGCGCTGATGGCGGAAGTCGTATTTTTTCACTATGTCTAATACTTTGCTCAGCGGGTTGGCTTTCTCTATGGGCATTATTTCTGCTCGTTGGTCGGCAAACGGATTGTGGAGGCTAACGGCAAGGTGTACTTCGGTTTTTTCGATAAAGTCAGGTAAATACTTTACAATGCCCACTGTGGAGAGTGTGATTCTACGGGGACTCATTGCAAATCCATATTCGGCGGTGAGTATTTCGATGGCGTTTAATACGTTTTCGAGGTTGTCTAACGGTTCGCCCATGCCCATAAACACAAGATTTGTAAGAGTGCTATATTCTGGCAGGCTAACTATTTGGTTTAAAATCTCTTGTGGAGACAGGTTCCCTCCAAAGCCCTGTAATCCTGTGTTGCAGAATGCGCAACCCATTTTGCAACCTGCCTGCACCGATACGCACAGGGTGGCACGGTCGCGATCGGGTATGTAGGCGGCTTCTATAAATCGGTCGCCACAAACACGGAAAAGGTATTTTTTTGTTCCGTCGGTAGAAACTGTCTCTTTTTCAGGTGGATACATGCCAACACAATATTCGGCGGACAATTGTTCGCGTACTTTTTTCGAAAGGTTGGTCATCTGGTCGATGTCGGAGACGTTTTTTTTGTATAGCCAGTCTACTATCTGTTTAGCAACAAATTTGGGAGCGCCAATTTGAGCGGTTATTTCAGTTATTTGGTTCAGAGTGAGACCTAAGAGCGGTTTTTTATCGTCCATTTTTGTTGTTGCGTTTGTAAAAATCTATGAAGTTTTCCTTTTTATAGGCTTCTTCGGCGTAAAATTGTAATATTATTTTATATGTTTTGGAGTTGAAATATTCGTTGATGCGGGCAATGAACTGGCGTTCTTTGTTGAAAAAGAATATCGATGGGAATGTGTAATTGTTGTTCATTAATGCTCCCGTAAGTTGGTGCGGCATTCCTGTACCCGAGCCAACAAATGTTTGTCCAAGAATATGTATCGTATCTTGCGAGGCTGCGTAAAATTTTACAGGATAATAATTTTTGTTGATATAGTTGCACACGTCGCTGTTTTTCATCACAGTGTTGATGATATTGCCTGATATTGAATAGTTTACGCCTTGGGGATAGAAGTCTAACCATAGGTTCAGAAGTATTGGCTTGGGATTGGTTTCTGCTTTCTTGAAAGCATCCTCAATGCTCATCCACTCAATTTTGCCCGAAGTGTCGGGTTTGTCTGTAGCTTCATTTTTTTTAATTTCTTCGGCGTATATGTTGGGATATGACAGCATAAAGTCTTTTCTGAAGCTTTCAGGGTCGGAGTTTCTGCTTACGTTTTCGGCAAAATATACTAAAAGCGGTTCAATGTCTTTGGGTTCCATATATCCAGGAATGGGCATTGAATTGGTGTCGCGGTCGATGTATACGATGGTAGGGTAGGAGAGCCGCCCTTCCAAAAGCTTAATTGCCAATTCGTTAACTTTTCCGTTGTTTTTGTATTCTTTGTTTCTAAACAATACGGTGTCGGAAGTTTCGGCGTCGAACCTGATTGGGTAGAAGTTGTTGTTGATGTATCGTGCAATTCCTTGGTTGTTGAATGTAACCGCGCTCATACGCTTGCACCATCCGCACCAATCGGTGTACACGTCGATAAGGAATGGGCGATGTTCGGCGCTGTCGAGTTTTTCAGCTTCGGCAAATGTGAGCCATTTTACGGCATCTTGCTGAGCCATAACGCTTTGTGCGCAAATCATAGCTGCCGCCGCCAATATTGCTTTAATTTTCATATTCATATATATATAAATAAGGTGTGGTTTTGCCAAAAAAAACGCCGTTTTTAGCGGCGTTATTGTAAGTGTTTCTTTATTTTAAAACCTTTTAACGTACTGTCATCACTATTCTGAATCCAGTAAAAGCGTTAGGAAGCTTGTCGATTTCGGGTTCGTCGTCGGCGGCAATCTGCATATAATAGCCGTAGCTGTGCCAAGAACCACCTTTAACTTTGCCTTCAGAGGTCATTTCGGCAGCGTTGCCAGCCATCTGGAAAATACCGTACTTGTTGGGAGCAAAAGTTCTTACAGGAACTAGCGCTGTTTGATAAAGCACGTTGTTGTCGAGAATCTCAATGTTGCCGTCTTTGTTGAGGCGGATGTTCTCTTCGCCGGCAATGCGGAAGTTAGAGTTCCATTCACCCTTTTTGTTGCGTAGGAATTTGCCTTCCCATGGGTAGATTGCGTTTTCAACACCACCGGCAGCAGCCACTATCCACTCGTTTTCGGCAGGCAGACGGAATTCGGCGTTGTTGTATTTTGCTGCGCCGTATGCAGCGTAAAGTTTTGTGAGCCATAGACAGAAAGTTTCTGCTGCTTCTTTTGAGATGTTTACCACGGGATACTCGTTCCATTTTGCATCGGTGTGGTATGTTTTGGCGGTAGACTCAAATGCCTCGCTGATGCGCATCCAGCCTTCGCCGTCTACTTTGCATGTGTTGTAAATGTCGTCTAATCCGTTGTCTTTGAGGTCTTTGAGGAAGGCATTGTAGATGCCGTTGGTGGTTTCGAATATCGAAATGTAGTAGCCTCCAGCTGATATGTTTTTGGTAGCCGTTTTATATGCGCTTTGGCCAACGAATTTCATACCAGATTCAACTGACTTGATGTTGTTGATATTGGCGGCAGCCGATTTGTTAAAGTCGATTTTGTCTAATCCGTTTTTCTGTCCTAAACAGATTGTTACGCAACATATTAGTGTTGCAATCATCATAATTTTCTTAGTCATATCGTGTGTCTTTAATTTATTACTCTATTATTTTCATTATGCAAATTTCTTGCAAATTGGCGAAATATAAAAATTTTTTTTAAATTTGTGTCAAAATTCTTTAAATAAAAACCATAATGTCAGAAAAAAAATCATTGGATACTGTATGCGTACAGTCAGGATGGCAGCCTAAGAGCGGAGATCCCCGCGTTCTGCCTATATTTCAGAGCACTACATTCAAATATGAGAATACCGCTGCTATGGCAGATTTGTTCGACCTGAAGGCAGAGGGTTATTTCTACACACGTTTGCAAAACCCCACCAACGACGCTGTGGCTGCAAAAATCGCCGACCTTGAAGGCGGTGTGGCTGCTATGCTCACTTCGTCGGGTCAGGCGGCAAGCTTTTATTCTATTTTCAACATCTGTGAGGCTGGCGACCACTTTGTGAGCAGCAAGAATATTTACGGCGGCACTTACAACCTCTTTTTGGTGACGATGAAGAAGCTTGGTATCGAATGTACCATGGTTGATTCCGACGCGTCTGAGGAGGAAATCTCTAAGGCTTTCCGTCCCAACACCAAATGCCTCTTTGCCGAAACTATCTCTAATCCCACTTGCCATGTGCTTGATTTTGAGAAATTTTCACGTATCGCCCACAAGCACGGTGTGCCGTTGATCGTTGACAACACTTTTGCCACTCCTATCAACTGCCGTCCGTTTGAATGGGGCGCCGACATCGTTATCCACTCCACCACAAAATATATGGATGGTCACGCTCTCGCCGTTGGCGGTTGTATAGTAGACAGCGGCAATTTCGACTGGGACAAGTATCCCGAAAAATTTGCCGGACTTACTCAGCCCGATGAGTCGTACCACGGTCTCGCCTACACCAAGGCTTTTGGCAAAAAGGCTTTTATCACCAAGGCTACCGCTCAGTTGATGAGAGATTTAGGCTCAATTCAGAGTCCTATGAACGCATTTTTGCTTAATATCGGATTGGAGACTCTCCACTTGCGTATACCCCGTCATTGCGAAAACGCGCAGAAGGTTGCCGAGTTTTTGGAGAAACATCCCAAAATCGCCTGGATTACTTACAGCGGCTTGAAAAGCAGTCCTTACTACCAGCTTGCACAAAAGCAGTTTGATGGCGGACGCTCTTGCGGCGTAATGTGCTTCGGTATCAAGGGCGGACGCGAGGAGTCGATTAAATTTATGGACAGCCTTAAATTTATTGCCATAGTTACCCACGTGGCAGACGCCCGCTCGTGCGTGCTTCATCCCGCAAGCCATACACACCGTCAGCTTACCGACGAGCAGCTTATTGCCGCAGGTGTTCAGCCCGATTTGATCCGTCTTTCTATTGGTATCGAAAACTGCGACGATATTATTAACGATATTTCGCAGGCGTTGGACAAAATCTGATAATTTTGTTTGCATATTTTAATTTACATTTTTTGCTTTTTTGGCAATAATTTTGTAAATTATAAGTTGTTAAATGCAGACAAATAATTTACTATTAATCTATTTAAATAAAACAGTATGAAAAAACTTTTGATACCATCAGCATTATTGGCAGTTGTGCTTATGTTTCCGACTGCTCTTCGTGCACAGGATTCGGATATGTTCGACATCCTTACTAATTTTATCAACGACGAGCAGAACGCTTCGTTGGTAAAACTGCAAGACGATATTGCAAAGGGTGAAAAATACGTATCACAAGCTGAGGCTTCCGACAAAACAAACTCTAAGTTTCTCAACAGCTCTAAAAAAGGCAAACTTAAAAAGGGCGAGAAAAAATCGGCTGAGGCCAAATCTCTGAGAATCAAAGCCGCAAAGCTTTATGAAAAATCGTATACTTCGCTTTACGAAATATACAAAGAGGTTATCGACAATGCCGAGTTTATTTATCAGAACGACAAGAGCCAGGCTGAGTCTTATCTGAGCGATGCAGAAAACGACCTTCAGGATGGTTCTGCAAAACTTAACCCTTACGGCAAGCTCACCACCAAAAACCTCGAAACCAAGACTTACAGCACATTGAAGGCCGACATGGCTTCGTGCAAGTCGAAATTCCAGAGTGCCGGCGACAACTGCTACAATGCTCTCAAACTTCTTCAAACTCAAGAAGAACGCAAAAACCAGGAGGCAGCTGCCGAGCAGGCTTTTTGGAACTCTACTGTTAGCACCAACACTATCGACGCTTACAACAGATACATCAGCAAGTATCCCAACGGCAAATATGTTAGCGAGGCTCAGCGCCGCATTGCCAACCTCCAGAATGCCGGACGTCAGCGCAGGGTAACATCTAACAATCCCGACGAAGGTCTTGCTTACCGTATCCAGATTTGCGCCGACAAGCGTAAATGGAGCGCAAGAAAACTCCAGCGTCTTTATAAGGGCAATCTCAAAATCGACGAGCGTCAGAGCGACGGTTTCTACAAATACTGGATTGGTTGCTACCGCAGCTACGAGGAGGCTCAACAAGCCGAGATGGGTATGAATCTCAAACAATCTTTCATCGTTTGCTTCAACGATGGTCAGCAGATTCACGTTACCGAGGCTCAGCAGATAGAGGCCAACTTGATCGACTAAGAGATTTAAATCGTATACAAAACAGCGCCGCCCGAAAAATGATTTCGGGCGGCGTTATTTTTTGTGGTGTTTAGTCTTGATTAAATTTCGAATGCCAGTAGTGTGATGTCGTCGGTCTGCATCTTGTTGCCTTTCCAGTCGAAGATGAATTTTTCAAGGGCTGTTTTTTGGTTTTCGAACGGAAGGTTTGAGAATTCGAGGATCTTGTCTTTGAAGGTTTTTGACATTATCTTGCGGTTAAATTCGCCGCCGTTTTGGTCGGTGCAGCCGTCGGAATAGAGATAAATCTTGTCGTTTTCTTGCAGCTGTACGCCAACGTTAGAAAATTGCTTGTCTAAAATAAAGTGTCCGATAGGCATCGAATCGCCTTTGATGGTTTGGATCTCGTTGTTGCGTAGCAAAACCATCGGACGTTGAGCACCTGCGTAGTGACCTTCGAGTGTGTTGCAGTTGTATATCAGCAGGGCGATGTCCATACCGTCGTTGCGCAGCTGACCGTCTTGGTCGATGCCGAGAGCCGACGTTACTTTTGTGCGCAGCGCATCGAGTATGTCGCCGGGCATTATTTCTGTTTCTTTATAGTCGTTGATAAGTTCGTTTAAGAACGAAAGACCCATGCTTGCGAGTATTGCGCCCGGAACACCGTGACCTGTGCAGTCGCCCATGGCGGCAATAATCTGGTTTTTAACTTTTTTGGCGAAATAGAAGTCGCCGCCTACGATATCTTTTGGGTGGTAGATTACAAAGTAGTTTTTGAAAATGTTGTAATTGGGCGCAACGGCTTGAACCATAGCTGTTTGCAGACGGCTTGCATAGTTGATGCCGGATGTCAGCTGGTTGTTGGCGGCAGTGATTTCGTGGTTTCGCATCTCCAAAAGCAGTTTTTGTGCCGCAAGGTCGTCGTTGATGGTGCGGAGCTGTTCGTTGAGCATGCTCACATTTTCGCTTTGAACCAGGATTTCCTCTTTCTGCTGCTGCAGTGCCTCGTTCTGCATCATAATCTCGGATTTCTGTGTAGCGAGTTCCAAATTGAGTTTTTTGAGGCTGTCTTTCTGTTCAAAGAAGTCTTCCATCATTCTTGAAATTATACCGAACTCGTTGGTTTCGGCTTTCAGAGGTATGATGCTGTCGGTTTTTTCTGATTTGAACGACTGGTCAATCTGCGAGAGCGGCTTTGTAACCTTCACCTTCACGTATAGCATAATGGAGAAGAAGATACCGAGACATATTAGCGAAATGAGCAAGAATATTGGCACAAACTGATTCAACTGCTTAGAAAGCATATCCTCGTATGCAAAGCACATATAAGCTACATGTTTTTTCTTGTAGTCGAGCATCTCGCGGTTGGTAACTGCCATAGGATTAAGTTCTTCTATCTTGGCGGCATATTCGTTGTCGTCTTTGGCAATAGTCATTAACATGCCTCCGAGTGCAATGCTCATGCCTTTAACATCCTCTTCAGCAATCTCTTTCACCATAAACATATATCCGCGCGGTTTTTCGTTTCGGCTGTTGATTTTGGCGGCAGAAACTAAGCATGTGCCAAAGTATACGAATGTCTTGCCATCGAATTGCGCATAAAAATGCGGGAAAAGCTCTTCGTTGAAAAGGTTGCCCATGTCGGGACCTGCAAATGGGAAGAAGTTGATATTCTCCATTCCTTCGGCAAAGTTGATGTATTTGATAACGCCGAGAGTGTCGAACATTGCCACGCACGCCGAACTATAGCCGTCGAGCATGTATCCGATGTTGTCGTTGAGCCATTTTTTGTTGCCTTCGCACATGGCTTGGTAACATTCGTCCCATGCCGAGTTGTCGTGTACAATGTTGGTGTATTGGTGGTAGGTGACGCTTAGAATGCGGTCGATAAGCATCTCCTTGTCTTTCTTGGAATATTCGCGTACCGCGTTTAATTGCCGGTATTGAAAAATATAATAAAGAATTAGTGCAATAATCATAATTATCGCTCCTAACAATGCCACTCGCAAAATACCAGATTGTACCGTTTTAGAGTTCATATATTTAATTATAAGGTTGAGTTCAATTCTTTCTTTTTTACCTCTTCAAATATACAAAAAATAATCCAAGGTGTATTCGTTTTTGGGATTTTTTTTGTTTTTTTTATGGTAAAAAAAACGCCTGGAATGCGTAAATGCATCTCAGACGTTTTGAAAGTTCGCGTTTGTTAAGGTTTAGTTGACAGATACTTTGAAGGCTTTGCCATCGATAAGTACTATCACTATTCCGTTGTGGTTGAGTTGGATTTCTTCCTTGGTTGATTTTGTTGTTGAAGTTGCTATTGTACGGCCGTTGAGGTCTAAGATTTTGTATTTGGTGTCGGCAGCAGATTCGATATACAAAGTGTGGTTGTATGACCAGACTTTTGCGCTGCCATTGTTAGAAGAAATCTCGCTGACAGGGGTAGAGGGGTTTCCGTTGTTGTTATTGTTCCCGTTAGCAGTGGCGATGGTACATTTGATAGACTGCACTTCTGGAATGTTGATGTTGGGGTCGTTTTTTAGTTTGTAATATATTATGTATTCGCATGCTTCTATCGATGCCAAATATTCAGTAACCCAGATTTCACTGTCTAAACTAAAACTATATACCATCGTACCGATATCAGTAGAGCCTTTTGTGAATAGTTTTTGATTATCTCCATTATAAACAAGTCCTTCAATAGGTGTGGGCGGAGTGATTTTTGGTGTTGCTTTGGCGATGGTGCATTTGATAGACTGCACTTCTGGAATGTTGATGTTGGGGTCATTTGATAGGGTGTAATATACAGTATATTCTCCAGATAATAATTTTGGTTGAATAGTTGAATTCCAGTTTTCCCCGTCTAAACTATATTTTAGTGAACCTATATTAGTAGAGCCGTATGTGAATAGATCTTGGTTATATCCATTATAAACCAGCCCTTCAATCGGAATTGGCGGCTGTATTGTCGGGGTCGCTTTGTTTATGGTGAAGGTTATTGTTGTATCACCAGTGTAACCGTATCTAACGTTTCCCCTAATTAATATTCGTGCGTCAGTGGTGACTATGCGATTATTTGAATACTGAATTATAACGTAGTCTTTGTCGTACCTTAGCACTTTGCCTTTGTCTTTTATTATAACTTCGGGTTCTATAAAGTCGCCTGTATATGAGTAGGTTTTTTGGGCTAAAGATATGGATATGTCGCTGTGTGATAAAAGTTTAGATACTACAATATTGTCATCGCTTTCAATATTTGACAAACTGGTATTCAATGATTCGAAATCATAGCCTTTGGGGGTTGTAATTGTTGCCCCTTTATTAACGTATGTTTTATTTTTTGTAGTAAAGACAATATTGGTGCCAGTGATAAAGTTTTTGGGTGGTATGTAGTTGAAAACTTTGGAATCTTTGAAAGTGTGATACGAAATAACGTGTTGAAAATCTTCACCTCTTTTAATTATTTTTGCAATAGGTGAACCTGCGTCTGTTAAGTCAGGTTTATTTCCGTATCGTTCCACTATGAGTGTATCGCACCATGTAGGTAATGCATATTTGCCTAAACAAGCTACTGATTGGGGAAGTATTAATGTTTGTATATTATCACTTGCTATTGCAAATTCCGCAATAATTTTGCAGTCTTTGTGTATCTCAATATCTTGAATATTGTTGACTTCAACCTCAATTTCTTGTCCCTCTATAACCTTTTTAACTTTTATTATACCGTTGTCTTTGGATTTGATAAGGCATTTGTAAGGATTTGAATTGTCTCCTATGTAAAAACCATTGTCGTATACGTTGTATTTTAGGTTTTTGCATCCGTCGAATGCATATTTTGTTATGTCGAGCTCATCACCAAGTATAATAACATTTTCGAGGTTTGGGCAGTCGTATGATACAACTCCAACTTTCTTTACTGATGCCGGAATGATGAGAGTTTTTACTTTTTCTGCAGCTGGTTCCCCATCATCGTTAGTAATTTCTGTGATGTTATATGTATTTCCGTCTATAGTATAAGTTTCAGGAATTGTTACCTCGGTTTTTGTGTTATTGCCTTTTATTATAACTACACTCGCGTTTGGATTTCCTACGTTATACACTATTTGTAACGAAAGTGCGTAGTCGTTGTAAGCTATCCATGCTTTGCCTTGTGCCGCCATTAGCACGGCAAATAATATTAGTAATATTGTTTTTTTCATTTTGTTGATAGTTTTTTCAGAATTATTTGTTGGTATTTAATTGTTTACATTTTGAGAATATAAAAGAATCTCTTTGTAGGAATATTCACGGTGGCGAACTGTAAAAACTAAGGTGTTTATGTTTTTTTGTTTCGTCTATAATGCAAACGTTACAATTTGTATATAATAATATTCTTTTTTGAACAGGCATAGGTTTAGGTTTTAATTCATAATATTAAACGTAAAAATGATAAAAAAGATACGTGGAGAGGGAATTTTATTTCTCCACATTAATCACCACCATCTCGGGGCGGCATGTGGTACGGATGGGAGGTCCCCAGGTGCCGTAGCCGGCTGAAACGTAGTATTGCGTGTTGCCGCGGCGGTGCTGTCCAAACGAACATTCGTAGATGTGCGATGTGAGGAAGTTCAATGGCCAGAGCTGTCCGTGGTGGGTGTGTCCCGAAAGCTGAAGGTCGATGTTATTTTGCTCGGCTTCTTCAAGATGGTATGGCTGATGGTCGATAACGATGGAGTAGTCGTTGCGGTTGAGGTTTTCTACAATTTTTGCCAATTGCTTGCGACCGCCTAATTTGAAGTCAATTCGTGCTGAGCGGTCTTCGCGACCCACAATTGTAACTCCGAGGGGCAAACGTGCCGATGAATCGCGCAGCACCGTAACGCCGTTGTTTACAAGAAATTCGTCGGCAATATTGGCATTGCCAATCCATTCGTGATTGCCGTTTACAGCGTAGATTCCGTAGCGTGTTTTAATTGTGCGGAGTATCGAGTCGGCGTGACTGTAAAGCACCGGCTGCGGGTCGCCGTCAAAAAAGTCGCCTGCAATTACCACAAAATCAGCGTCTTCGGCGTTGATACGGTTGGCAAGTGTGTTGAAAAACTTGTCGCTGTTTACCATTCCCAGGTGTACATCACTGATTAATATGAATTTGAAACCACGCTCGATGTTCTTTTCGGTTTTCAGGGTGATTTCCCGGCGTGTGGGGTTGTGGGCGTTGAAATATCCTATAATGAGTATCAATGCGCATACTATTCCCACGACGGTGGCAAAAAATTCTGCCTTGGTGTCGCCGGGACGGTATCTAAATGTAAGCCATTCTGCCTTGAAGGTAAATGAGTTTACAATTCTTGCCAAGTCTATCACAAAGAATATCAGAAACAGGTATAATGCTGCAGCGAGCATCCAGTTGCCCGTGAGGGTAAACGGCTGCGAAAGCACCATGTGGTTTCGTTGAAGTGCGAATCCCACAAAGAAACATGCGCACAACACTATATATAATATACGCGCAGCCACGCCCCATACGGTGTTGTGCGGTGGCATGGCGCAACGCATACGCATATAGATATAAATGATTGCTCCAAAAAAGAGCGCTACAAAAAACAAGATAAAGAATGGCATACTACGCATAATTATTTGTTATTGAACACCTTTCATCATCTTTTTCAACAGAGGACAGAGGGCGAACAACAAAATAGAAGCCGCGCCTGCCATCACTGCAAAGAGTGTGAAGAATTCTGTAAGGTTAGAAATTTCAAATCCGAGGAACGACTTAGCCTCGCCATTTGCGCCAGGAAGCAATGTCGCTAATTTTCCAGCCATAATGTTTGATGCGGCGTTGCTCATAAACCATACGCCCATCAGCAGCGACGCCAAACGTGCCGGAGATAGTTTGTTTACCATTGAAAGTCCAATGGGTGAGAGGCTTAACTCGCCAATGGTGTGCAAGAAGTAGAGTGCAAACAGCCACCACATCGAAACTTTCATATTGCCTTCCACGCCTTTGGTTCCAAATGCTATAACTATGTAGCCCACAGAGAGTAGCAAAAGGCCGATAGCCTGTTTTGCAGGTGAGAACGGTTCGAGTTTCTTCTTTGCCAAAAACTGCCAGAGCATAGCCATAAGAGGTGCGAAACATACCACTACAATCGGGTTGATAGATTGAAACCAAGTGGTGGGCATTGTCCAGTCGCCAATGGTGCGGTCGGTCTGCTGGTCGGCAAACAATGTGAGCGACGAACCAGCCTGCTCAAACGCGCTCCAGAAGAATATCACAAACACTGCTATGATGTAGATAACTCCGATGCGGCTTTTTTCGTCTTTGGTGAGTCCGCGGTCGGTGATGATGAATATCGGCAGAGCCAACGAGATAGCGTAGATGGCGGCTGATATATAGTCGTTGAAACTTTCTGAACCTAAGGAGAATAGCACAAACATTACCGCTGCACCGAGAATGCATCCCCAAAGACGGAACGGTGAGTTTTTAACTTCTTCTTTGTCTTGATGGTGCGCAACTGCCTCTTGGTGAGCAAGTTCGTCTTTGGCGTGACGGAGTTCGCTCTGTGCGGGCGGAAGTCCTATTTGCAATCCGTCGGGAGTTTTAAGGTATTTGTCTTTGAAAAACCAGAAAACAAGTATCGAGACTATCATTGCCACGCCGGCGCAGAAGAATCCCCATTTGAAGTTGCCGGGGTTGGTCCAGTCGCCTTCGCCAACCGAACCGCAGATAAGCGGCGCGATAAACGCTCCCACGTTGATACCCATGTAGAAGATGGTGAAAGCTGAGTCTTTGCGGCTGTCGGTTTTTTCGTAGAGGTCGCCCACCATGGTGGAGATGTTGGGTTTGAAAAAGCCGTTTCCGAAGATGAGGCAAACCAAGCCGGTGAACATCAGAAAGAGCGAAAGACCGTTGTCGATATTTGGGTCGATAGGACCGTTTTTGGTCATAATCGACTGATTTACAAAGCAAGCCGAGGCAAACATCATGAATTGTCCCACAGCCATGATTAATCCGCCAAAGATGATGGAGCGGCGGTTGCCCCAATAGCGGTCGGCTATGTATCCGCCCAAAAGGGGTGTAAGATAAACCAGTCCGGTGTAAGAACCGTAAATTTCAGAAGCCCTCTCGTTGGTGAAGAAGGCTGCAACAAGGTAGAGCACAAACAATGCTCTCATACCGTAATAGCTGAATCGCTCTGCCATTTCGGTTACAAACAAAAGGTAAAGTCCTTTCGGGTGTCTGCTACTGCTCATTATATTATTTTTTTTTCTTTTTAATGTTGATATAATCGGTGCAAAATTATTAAAAATCATTTTTTTTAAAATCTTTGCCGCAAAAAAATACGTATTAGCGCATAAAAAATGTATCTTTGCATCATATAAATTTTAAGACTAGAATAGATGAAACCAACACTTTTAGTATTAGCAGCCGGAATGGGCAGCCGCTACGGCGGTTTGAAACAGATTGACAAGCTCGGCCCTTCTGGACAGACTATCCTGCAGTATTCGGCTTTCGACGCCGCACGCGCAGGTTTCGGCAAGGTGGTTTTTGTTATCCGCCGCGATATTGAAAAAGATTTCTGCGAACTCGTGCTTCCCAACGTGCGCAAGCATTTGACAGCCGAATATGTTTTCCAAGATAAGGACGACCTGCCCGAAGGATTCACCCTTCCCGCCGACCGTGAAAAGCCGTGGGGAACAGGTCACGCAATACTCGCCGCCCGCAACGCCATCAAAGAGCCGTTTGCCGTTATCAACGCCGACGATTTTTATGGCAAAGAGGCTTATCAAACTATCTGTGAGTATTTTGCAACATTGAAAGATACCGATCAAGACAAATATTGTATGGTGGGCTATCCTGTTACCAACACACTTTCAGATTACGGCACAGTTTCGCGCGGAGTATGCACCACCGATGCCAACGGAAACCTTTCCGACGTGGTAGAACGCACCAAAATTATTCGCGAAAATGGCAAAATAGTTTTTATCGAAGGCGAATCTAAAACCGAAATTGCTGAATCATCGCCTGTTTCGATGAATTTCTGGGGCTTTATGCCATCGTTTTTCGGATATTTGCAACGCGATTTTGCAACATTCTTGAAAGATAATATCTCGAAACCCAAAGCCGAATTTCTGATTCCCACAGTGGTTGACGGACTTATCAAGAGCGGCAC
>JAGCYI010000164.1 GCA_017960885.1 Bacteroidales bacterium | reverse complement strand
TAAATTATGGGACGATTTATAAACCCGTTTACCGACACCGGCTTTAAAATCCTCTTTGGACAGGAACTGAGCAAGCCATTGCTGATTGACTTTCTGAACAATCTTTTGGCAGGAAAGGACAAGGTGGTAGACCTGAAATTCTTAGACAAGGAACGTCAGCGGATATTCAAAGACGACCGTGGACTTATCTACGACATCTACTGCGACACCGACGACGGCAGAAAGATAATTGTTGAGATGCAGAACAAATCGCAAAAGTATTTCATTGAGCGTAGCATCTTCTATACCTCGCAGGCAGTTTCTCGTCAAGGTCAAAAAGGTGATTGGGACTACAACTTTGACGCGGTTTATTTCGTTGCATTTATGAACTTCAAGGTGGAAAGTCTCACCGAATTCCGTACCGATGTGCAGTTGCTCAACATCAAGACACACAAGCCGGTATCAGAGAAGGTGAAACTTATATACCTGCAACTTCCTTGCTTCACCAAGGAAGAGAACGATTGTAAGACAGATTTTGAACGTTGGATTTATATATTTAAGAATATGGAAATTTTGGAGCGCATACCGTGGGCGGCGAAAAACTCAATTTTCGCAAAACTTGGCGAGATTGCCGAAGTGGCAAATCTCTCTAAACTGCAACGCCGTAAATACGACCACGACTTGAAAGTATACCGCGACAGCGTGAATATTTTAAAATATGCGCAAGAGGAAGGGTTCACTATGGGTGAGGAAAAAGGACGATCAGAGGCTATGCTTGAAACCGCCCGCAACGCTAAGGCTTTAAACTTACCCATTGAGACCATTGTGCAACTCACAGGTCTCACTCCCGAAGAAATTGAAAACTTATAATTTATGATAATATATTATAATAGTATTATAAATTTTTATACGGGGGGGTAAAACGCCCTTCTCGTAATTTATTTTACACTTGATAATTATCGTTCCCCTGTGGATTGTCCTTAAAGGATATTCCGCAGGGGATTTTTATTAACAAATAAACAACAAACAATATGAAAAAACTTCTCTTTTATTCATTGTTATCATTATCATTGTTTGCCGTGCCTTCGTGCGGCAGCGATAAGGAAGACGAACCAATAATCGCTGTTACAGGTTTGAACCTCGACTATACATCTATAACGATTGAGGAAGGAGATACATTTACCCTTACAGCCACGGTACTTCCAGACAATGCCACCGACAAGACCGTGTTGTGGACAACAGGTGATGCCTCAGTAGCAACGGTGAGCGATGGCATTGTTTCTGCCTTAAAAGGAGGTGTGTCCTGGATTACAGCCAAAGCAGGTGATAAGATTGCCCGTTGCGAGGTGACAGTTAAGCCTCTAAATTTGTATGTCGCCAAGGCTTTTTCTGTGTCAGAAACCAAGCAAGTATTTTTTTCCTCCGGCAATTTGCAGTATCATTGCAAAAACAAGAAATGGCTATTTGCTTCATTGCAATATGACTGCAAAGGTTATGACAATGAAAACATCTCTGATGGTTATGACGGCTATATCGATCTATTCGGCTGGGGTACAGGCAACAATCCTACTCTTGTAAGTGAGAACGCCGACGATTATGCCACCTTTATTGATTGGGGCTCCAAGATAGATGGTGGAAACGTATGGCGGACTCTCTCATCAGACGAATGGACATATATCATTCGAATACGTGCAGATGCGTCTGCAAAATGTTTTATGGCAGAAGTTGCAGGTGTTGAGGGGTTGGTTTTGCTTCCCGACGATTGGGAGTTCCCCAAGGGGCTTTCGTTTAATCATCAATATTTAGCAGATGATTGGCAGAAGATGGAATCAGCAGGTGCTGTGTTTCTCCCTGCTGCTGGTCGCCGCGTTGGTACGTGGTACTCCGGCGTTTGGAGCTTTTGGAGCCGCTACTGGTCGTCGTCGGCTGACGACACCCACACAGACCGTGCGCTCAGCCTGAACTTTGACGATATGAGAGTGTACGACAGTGCACGACCCAACGGTCATTCTGTCCGCCTTGTCCGTGCGGCGCAATAATTAGTATTATTTGACTCAAAAAAAAATATTCCAATCCCCGCTCATCATTGCTGATTTGTGGGGATTTTTTTTGATTTTCCCCCTCATTTCTTAAATAAAGTTTAAGTTTTTGTTCTTATCCGTTGTAATCCGAAAATTATTTCTACTTTTATAACTCGAAATTTATGGGGATTTTTTAGGAATCCCGTTGAGTAGGTTTGAATTATTATTTGGAAAATGAAAGTCTTTAAAAATCACGGCACTATTGGCATTCTCACCGGCGGCGGCGACGTTCCGGGTCTAAATCCTGCCATTCGCCGTATCGTGGGCAGCGCTATTGCCCAAAACTACAAAGTACTTGGTATTAAACGCGGATGGGCGGGTCTCGTTGAGATGGTGAGAAGCCGAAATGTAGACAACCGCGATTGTTTTGAAGAGTTTTCGCAGAGTGTGCTCAACGCCACAAGTATGCACGTGGAGACATTTCTGCACTCTTCGCGCACAAAACCGTCGGAACTAAAAGCCGACGATGTGCCTGAGCATCTCAAAGACCTTTACAACGAGCCTACCAACGACCTCACCCCCGAGGTTATCAAAAATATCGAATATCTCGGTATCGACTGCCTTGTGGTAATTGGCGGTGATGATACTTTAAAATATGCCTTACGCCTTCACAACGAGGGAGTTAAGATTGTGGGTATACCCAAAACAATGGACGGCGACGTGCCCGGCACCGACTATTGTCTCGGATTCAGCACCTGCATCACCCGCACCATCGACCTTATCAACACTTTGAGCGTGTCGGCAGGCAGCCACGAGAGATTTTTGGTGATAGAAGTTTTTGGACGTTACGCCGGATTTACAGCAATGCTTCCTGCCGTAGTAGGAGTGGCAACTCGCTGTGTGATACCCGAATACAAATTCAGCGTAAATCAATTGGCAGAACTCCTTGTTGAAGACCGCGCCAAAAGTCCCGACCATTTTTCTACCGTGGTGGTTTCCGAAGGTGCCAAGTTCAACGGATTTGAGCCTCAGCCCGACGCCACAGGACATCTTACACACGGCTGCGGCGAGGAACTTGCTTACCGTCTGCGCAAAGCCTCGGCAAAATACAACGGCGGCAAACGCATCGACACCATTTTCCAAAACCTCGGATACCTTGTGCGCACAGGATGTCCCGACTTTTCTGACTCTATCGTGCCCATCGGCTTTGCCAACGTGGCTATGGAGTCGATTCTCAACAAGAATTTCGGTGTAATGACAGCCCTGCGCAGCGGAAAATACACCACCTCGCCGCTCGAAGTGGTGGCATCGGAAACCAAGGTTGTTGATGTGGAAAAATTCTACGACACCGAACTACTCTGCCCCAAAAAGGCTGAGTTTAGCGGACGTCAGATGATGTGGATGACAAGTTTATAGAATAATAATTTTTTCAATAATGAATATAGAACAAAATCTA
This sequence comes from Bacteroidales bacterium, assembly GCA_017960885.1. Taxonomy (GTDB): domain Bacteria; phylum Bacteroidota; class Bacteroidia; order Bacteroidales; family UBA3824; genus UBA3824. The sequence goes on along the minus strand of JAGCYI010000164.1, from coordinate 583 downwards.
CAAGAAATTGTAATTAAGGCAGTTGCCGATATTTATAACAAAGAAGCCGCACCCGCGATGGTGCAGGTTCAAAAAACAAAAAAAGAGTTTGAGGGCGACCTTACTGTGGTGGTTTTTCCGCTGTTGAAACTTTCGGGAAAGAAACCCGAGGACACCGCCAACGAATTAGGCGAATACTTGGTAAAAAATTGGGATCACGCCCGCAAATTTAATGTGGTAAAAGGCTTTTTGAATGTCTCTCTAAAACAAGATACTATCACAAAACTTTTGCTTCATATCAATTCGGTAGAAGATTTTGGAATAACGCCCATCACCGACAAATCTCCTAAAATTTTATTAGAATTTTCTTCGCCCAACACCAACAAACCTCTTCACCTTGGACACCTCCGCAACAATTTTCTTGGTGATTCCATCTCGCGCATTCTCAAAGCAGGTGGCAACGATGTGGTAAAGGTAAACCTCGTAAACGACCGTGGCATACATATTTGCAAGTCTATGCTTGCTTGGCAGAAATGGGGCAACGGCGAAACTCCCGAATCGTCGGGCATGAAGGGCGACCACCTTATAGGAAAATATTACGTGC
>JAGCYI010000163.1 GCA_017960885.1 Bacteroidales bacterium | reverse complement strand
TGGTCGAATGTATCGCACTCGAAATGCGACGTAGGGGTGACTCTACCGGGGGTTCGAATCCCTCTCTTTCCGCTAAACGCCCGAAGTTTTCGCTTTGGGCTTTTTTATTTTACGGCTATTTTTATTTTTAATTTGTTTTTTTTCAAAATTATTTGTTTATTAGCAACTGAATTATTTAAATAATAACATATTTATTATCAGACAGTTGAGAACAAAGATTTTGAACAAAACTATTATTGCATTGATTTTTTCGTTTCTGTTGTCGGTAGCCAATGCCCAAAACAGCGACATCACCTTCGATACTTACCAATTTAATTTCGGCACGGTATACGAGGAGGAAGGTTCTGTTTATCATATATTTATGTTTAGAAACGATGGAAACGAGGCGGTGTCGCTGACGTTTGCTAATCCGTCGTGCAAATGCATCACTGCCAATTTTTCTAAAAACCAAGTGCCTCCGGGTGGTACGGGCGAAGTGGAGATAACTTTCGCACCATCAGGCAATTTTGGCGAAACTTTCCGCAGTGTGGAACTATTCAACAGCAAAAACCAATTGATGGGTGTCTTGGAAATCTCCGCCAACGTGATACCCGCAAACCGCTCTATACAAGAACGTTTCTATTATTCCATAGCCGATATGGTGTACGCTTCAAGAATGAATATCCCGTTTGGATATGTCTACAAGGGCGAAAGCATCACCAAAACTTTCTATTTGGCTAACGCAGCTTCCAAAAACATTGAAATAAAGATAGAAACATCTAACAATCAATATCTTACAGTTGATTATCCCCACGAAATAAAACCCAACGGCGAAGAACCTGTTAACATAACTTACTCTGCACCAAGCGATAAGGACTATTTCGCCACTCTTATCGACACCTTATATATTTATGTCAACGGCAACAAAACAAGGATGAACGCCACCACTAAGGCTCTGTTTGTGAAAGAATTAGATGCCAAAAGCGTTCAACCATCTATGCGCACATACCCCTCGGCGGCAGAATGTAAGGACGGCAAGGGCGAAATCACTATCTACAACGATGGCAAAGCCGACCTTGAAATATATCAGGCGGAGATTCCCCCAAATGTTAAAACCAACCTCCAAGCGGGATTATTGATTAAACCAAACGAAAGTTTTATAGTCAAAATATCGCTCAAAAACGGGGAAAAGGCTACGTTGAATATTTTTACTAACGACACTTTAAGACCATACAAAGAACTGATTTTTAATTAAATAAAAAACACAACAGAATGAAAAAACAATTAAAGTTATCAATGTTGGCTGTGGGTTTAACAGCCGCTTCATTGGTGTTTATGAGCGGAAAGCCAAAATACGACTATCCGTTTCAAGACCCATCCAAACCCATAGAAGAGAGGGTTGAAAACCTGATTTCGCTTCTTACTCCCGAAGAAAAAGTAGGCCTGATGATGAACAAATCCGTTTCGATCGACCGTCTCGGCATTCCATCTTACAACTGGTGGAGCGAGGCTTGCCACGGTGTTCGTCAGGGCGGCTACACAGTGTTCCCCCAGCCTATCGGTATGGCGGCAGCATTCGACGCTCAGATGTTTTACGATGTATTCTCGGCTGTTTCTGACGAGGCTCGTGCCAACTGGAACCGCTCAAACCACGACATTTTCAATGTGCCAATGGGCGTTACCTATTACCCTGGAAATCCCGAACTTACATTCTGGTGCCCTAACGTAAATATCTTCCGCGACCCTCGTTGGGGACGTGGTCAGGAAACCTGCGGCGAAGACCCCTATCTATCTGGTATTCTTGGCGTTGAAACCGTTAAAGGTATGCAGGGCAACGACAAAAAATATTTCAAAACTCACGCTTGCGCAAAACACTACGCCGTACACAGCGGTCCTGAGCCGTTGCGCCACACTTACGACGCAAAAGTATCTATGCGCGACCTTTGGGAAACATATCTTCCCGCATTCAAAAAACTCGTTAAAGAGGGCAACGTGCGCGAGGTAATGTGCGCCTACAACCGTTACGAAGGCGTTCCCTGCTGTTCGAGCGACCGTCTTTTGCAGGATATTCTCCGCAAAAAATGGGGCTACGATGCCATTGTGCTCACCGACTGCGACGCTATCAACAACTTCTACACCAAGGGTCAACACGAAACCCACAAAGACCCCATTTCGGCATCTGTTGACGCTGTACTCAACGGCACCGACCTTGAATGTGGAAAGGTGTTTATGTGCCTTGTAGACGCTCTTAAACAGGGATTAATCTCTGAGGCAGAATTAGACAAACACCTGAGAATCACCCTCAAAGGAAGATTTGAACTTGGTATGTTCGACCCCGCCGATATGATTCCGTGGTCTACTATCAAAGAAAACGTTATCAGTTGCGAAGAATTTGACCAACTTGCCACACAAGCCGCCCGCGCTTCGATGGTACTGTTGAAAAACAACGGCATTCTTCCGCTCGCTAAATCGGTGAAAACCATAGCAGTAGTTGGTCCCAACGCCGACGATGTGGAACTCCTTAACGGCAACTACGGCGGCACTCCCACCGACAACCACAAGCACTCGCTTTTTGAAGGAATCCGCAAGGCTGTTCCCAACGCAAATGTCATCTACGCAAAGGGTTGCGAACTTACCGACGAATACAACACCACTTATCACCTTGGCGATTTCAACGATGGTCAAGGCGTGTTTGTAGAGTTTTATCCCAACAACGACCTTGAAGGCGAACCCAAAGTAAAGGGTTATTACAAAGAATTGAATTTCAGCACATTTGGTGCATACGGATTTGCCGAGGGCGTTCCCACCGACAAAATTTCGGTACGCATAACTGGCAAATACACAGCCGATTTTACAGGAAAAATGAGTTACACCATAATGTCAGACAACGGTTACACATTTACTGTTAACGGCAACGTGGTAGAAGACGCAAAACCCGGCGCACAGAGAGGAGGATTTTTCCGCCGCGCTCCCGAATACAAGACATTCGACGTAGAAAAAGGCAAAACCTACGACATCAAAATTGAATATCACCGCGGTATGGGTCCGTTTGCAATGCTCCGTGCCGACATCTGCGAAAGAAAATACGCCGATTTTGTTGACACAAAAGACGCTGTTAAAAATGCCGACGCAATTATCGTAATTGGCGGAATTTCAGCACAATTGGAAGGCGAAGGCGGCGACAAGGCCGACATTGAACTTCCCAACGTTCAACGCCGCCTCATCAAAGCAATGAGCGAAACTGGCAAACCTATCGTATATGTCAACTGCTCAGGCTCTTGCATCGCTTTTGAAAGCATCAAAGACCAATGTGCAGCCATCTTGCAGGCTTGGTATCCCGGTCAGGGCGGCGCAAAGGCTTTGGCTGATGTTATTTTTGGCGATTTCAACCCATCAGGCAAACTCCCCGTAACATTCTACGCTAAGAATTCCGACCTTCCTGACTTCCTCGATTACAGTATGGAAAACCGCACCTACAAATATTTCCGCGGCGAGGCTCTCTATCCCTTTGGTTACGGACTTTCGTACACCACTTTCAAATACGGCAAAGGCACAATTTCTAAAACATCTATGAAAAAAGGCAGCACAGTAACAGTTACCGTTCCCGTTACCAACACTGGCAAAAAAGCCGGCGAAGAGATTGTGCAAGTGTACGTTAAGGCTCTCGACTACAAAGACGCACCCATCAAATCGCTCAAAGGATTTGCAAAACTAAAACTCAATCCCGGCGAAACCAAAACCGCTACCATCACCCTCAACGACGAATCGTTTGAGTATTACAACGAAAAAATCGACGAACTCTCAGTTAAACCCGGACGCTACAAAATTCTCTACGGTTCATCATCTGCCGACAAAGATTTGCAATCGCTCGATTTAACAGTAAAATTGTAAGACTTTTTTCAAAACTCACATTTATAATTTAACAGAATGAAAAAACAATTATTTACGGCGGCATTGGCACTCACAGTATTAGCCGGCTGCCAACAACAGCAACAAGAAGAAAAACAGTGTTGCAAAGACAAGACAAGTCCCGTGCTCACTATCGAGGGCGGACAGGTTCAAGGTGTAGGCACCGAAACCAAAGATGTATTCGTATTTCGTGGAATACCCTACGCAGCACCTCCTATTGGCGAATTGCGTTGGAAAGAACCTCAGCCGGTAGTTCCGTGGCAGGGCGTTAAACTCTGCAACCTTTTTGGACATCCTGGCTATCAGGCAGTTCACTACCCTGGCGGATACGCAACAGAATGGGGTTACGGCGCAGAAGCACCTTACAGCGAAGACTGCCTCTACCTCAACGTTTGGACTCCCGCTCCTGGCAAAGTGGACGCAAAACTGCCTGTGGCTCTGTGGATTCACGGCGGCGGATACCGCGAAGGCTGGGGCTCAGAACCCGAATTTGACGCTCAGGCTTGGGCCGAAAAAGGCGTTATACTTGTATCTATCAACTACCGTCTTGGCGTGTTCGGATTCCTTACTCACCCCGAACTCTCTGCCGAAAGTCCCCACAAAGTTTCGGGCAACTACGGTATCTTAGACCAGATAGAATCGCTCAAATGGATCAAGAAAAACATCGCTCAGTTTGGTGG
>JAGCYI010000162.1 GCA_017960885.1 Bacteroidales bacterium | reverse complement strand
CAAACCGCGACAAACAGATGGAAGTTATCAAAAACGAGTTGCTCGAAATTAAAGAAAAATATCACGACGAACGCCGCACCACTATCGAATACACCGCATCGGAAAACTTCAACCCCGAAGATTTCTACGCCGATGAAGACGTTGTGGTAACGATTTCAAACCTCGGATACATCAAACGTACTCCGCTTGCCGAATTCCGCACTCAAAACCGTGGTGGACGAGGCTCAAAAGGCAGCACCACACGCGACGAAGATTTTATCCGCCACATGTTCTCTGCCACCAACCACAACACTATGCTGTTCTTCACCGAAAAAGGCAAGTGCTTCTGGCTCAAAGTGTACGAGATACCCGAAGGTAACAAAAATTCAAAGGGACGCGCTATTCAGAACGTACTTAACATCGAAGCCGACGACAGCGTTAAGGCATACATCAATGTTAAAACCCTCACCGACGAGGAGTACATCACCAACAATTTCATCGTGCTCTGCACCAAGAAGGGCGTAATCAAGAAGACCCAGTTGAGCGAGTATTCTCGTCCCCGCGCCAACGGTATCAACGCCATTAACGTTCGCGAAGGCGACACGCTTTTGGAGGCGAAACTCACCAACGGCGAAAACGACATTATTATAGGTGTTAAGGGAGGCAAGGCTGTAAGGTTCAAAGAATCAGACGTTAGACCTATGGGACGTACTGCGTCGGGCGTTAGGGGAGTAACTGTTCCCGAAGGCGACGAAGCAGTAGGCATGGTTATTGCCGACGAACAGAATACAAGCGAGAATATCCTTGTGGTATCTGAAAACGGCTACGGCAAACGTTCCGACCTTGAAGAATATCGTCAGACAAGTCGCGGCGGCAAGGGTGTAAAAACCATCAACGTTACCGACAAGACCGGCAAACTTATTGCCATCGAGAAAGTTACCGACGACGACGACCTTATGATTATCAATAAATCGGGCATAGCCATCCGCTTGAAAGTGAACACGATACCCACATCGTCGCGTGCAACTCAGGGCGTAAGGCTCATCAACATCGGCAAGAAAGACTCCATAGCCTCAATAGCCGTAGTTCCCGGTGAAGACGAGGAGGATCTTGAAAACGCCGAAGGTGTTGAAGGCGAAGTAACCGATACTCCCGAAAACGCTGAAAATCAAACAGAACAGTCTTCTGAACAGGAAGAAGAAAACAACGAACAATAACTAGTATTTTATATTAATATTTACACAAATGAAAAGACTAATTTTAACTTTGAGCGCATTTGCATTGGCGGCAAGCACATCATTTGCGCAAAACATCTCAGGAGCGTCGGCTGCTGATTTGCAGAAAAACATCAACGACGCAAAAGCAAAAATTGCGAAGAGTGATGCCGACATTCAGAATCCCAAAAGCTCAGCCAAAGTAGCCACTTGGGAAAACCGTGCTAAAGTATTCACTGATGCTGCAACTGTAAATATCAAAGGCGTTTACGCTGGTATGGAAGCCGCAAAGTCGCAGAAAAACATGTTCTCCAACTTGGAAATCCTCGTTGGTAATCCTACATCTAAGAAACCTGGTGCCGATGGGATAGAGATTTGGGAGTATCCTACAATCAAATTCTACGTACAGGACAATCAGGTTCAGTATTGGGAAGAGATCGTAACTCCCGACGACAACGCACTCGACAAGGCTGTTGAGGCTTACCGCAAGGCTTGCGACTTAGACCCCAAAGGTGCTGTAAAGTCTAAAAAGTCGACTATCGATGGTATCAAAAACATCAAGCAGATCTACACCAACAACGGTATCAACAAATACCTGTTGCAGAAATACGACGCTGCTGCTGCTGACTTTGAGAAAGCCCTCGCACTTTCAGATTTCCCGAAAGACCCCAAAGACACATCTTCAATTGAAGGTATGATTGCATATTACGGAGGTTTGTCGGCTTATCAGGCAAAGAATTACGACAAGGCTAAGAAATTCTTTAATTCGAGCATCGAACAGAAATACGAAGTAGGCCGTAGTTATCACCAGCTCTATCTCATCAAGATGGACGAGGGCAAGAAAGACGAGGCGCTCAAAATTATCCAGGATGCCTATGCTAAATATCCTCAGGAAGAGAGCCTTCTCTACGACGTAATCAACTACTACACAGCAGAAAAAGAGTACGACAAGGCTGAAACATACTTGAACAAGGCTATCGAGAAATATCCCGACAACCTTAGCGTATTTGGTGTAAAAGCAAGCATCTACGTTGACCAGTACACCAAAGCCAAAGACAACTACTTGAAATTGCGCAACGAAGCCGACTCACTTAAGAAACTCGCCTTCAGAAACCGCACCAACCAGAAAGAGAACGACCGTCTCACAGCAGCTTCACAGGCTAAATTAGACGAGGCACAAGCATTGAGAAAAGAATTCGACGCTCAGGTTGCAAAAGCAGAAAATACATACAAAGATATCACTAAGAAAGATGCTAAGTATTTCCCCGCATATTTCAACCTCGGACTTGTTGCTTACGACAAATCTGACATGGCTAAGAAAGAGGCAAGCCTTATAGCTCCCTCAGAAGACAAAGACGGTTCTAAAGCAGCAGCAAAACAGGCTGAGCAGAAAGCAGCATGCAAAGAGTCGATCCAGCATTTTGAGAAGGCTCTTGAACTTCAGCCCAACAACCGCGACGTACTTGCAAACCTCCGTATGCTTCACGTACAGATGGGAGAGTACGACAAGGCAAAAGAGCTCAAAGAAAGAATTGAAGCATTGGGTAACTAATCCGATTGCAGCATAAATCCATTTAAAAAAAAGGTCGCAAAACAATGCGGCCTTTTTTTTACCTTATAATCACTTCAAACAGACCCCCTATCCAGCTTCAAAAATTGCCGATAATTGATATTATGTTAAATAAAAAGTGGGATATAGCCGTTTTACGTTAATATATGCCGTAAATGTGTGCCTTGCACTATTTAGACAATACTGGGGATAATTTCGAATAATTATACATAATTGTGTGAAAATAACATCCTGGTATGCTTTGCATGTATAAATCGCCTCCTTACCCTTGTACAGTGTATTTTAGGGAAATTTAGGGTTGTTTTGAATGTTATGTTAAATAGAGCTCTCCCCCATTGTGTTTCACTTTTTTTTTAAATCTAACTTACAATAGCCTGTAGTGCGTATTTTTGCCCATTTATGCTGATTTTTCACCGTATTATTGCAGTTATCTTTTTTTGATAAAAATACCTCCACCCTATTAATAATCTACTATTTAGCCTATTTTTAGAATATTATGTTAAATAGAGCTACTTTTTTGCATGATTTTTGCTATTTGTTTAAAAAAACTATCGATAAACACTTTAACTATCAGCTATTATACCTCGCAACGACATATATGGTAAGAGATCGTTTCTGGGTGATGTAAACAAGTTTCTGATTATCAAATTACTCTTCCCTTTTATGGCGGGTATTTTGTTTCAGTACTTTTGCGAACCTAATATTGTGGTCAGCTGTATCGGACTAGGTATTTTTGCCGGTTTGATGTATTTGTCTTATTACAAGATTAGGGGAATGTCGTATTACAGAATCCTGTTCGGGGTCTCTGTGTTTTTATGTTTTGCATTTTTAGGAACGTTAACCGCCGACATTCGCCATGCCAAGATAGTTGATGCCGATGCTGTTGTTGGCGGTAGGTTTTGCGCGGTAGTTTCACAACAGCCAGAGGAGAAACCTAAATCTTGGAAATCGCTTCTCATGGTTTTAGACAGTTCTGGTAAAGAGTCCTTTGAAATGTTGGCATATTTTCAGAAAGATTCTCTTAATCCTCCACCACAGATGGGCGACCTTATTGCGCTGAAAGTCAATGTACAACGGATAAAGAATAGTGGCTCCTCTCCTACTGATTTCGACTATGCGGGCTATATGGCGAAACAGGGTGTTTATCATCAAGTATATATTAAGACGCAGAATTACAGTGTATTACAATCGGGATATAAAAAGGGCATACGGTATTATGGGTGCAAAATGAGGGAGCATCTTATCAACATTTACCGCAGTTTCGATTTTGATGATAAGCAACTTGCTGTTTTAGAGGCTCTTACACTTGGCTATAAGAGTGATTTAGACGAAGATACCAAATCGGCATTCCAGTCGAGCGGGGCTATGCACGTATTAGCGGTGTCGGGGTTGCACACGGGCATAATTATGCTTATCACCGATGCCCTGTTGAGGTTTTTGAGCCGCACCCGCAAGGAGAAAATTATCAAATGTGCTATTGTGCTGAGTGTTATATGGTTGTTTGCTGCCGTTACAGGGTTTAGTTCAAGTGTAAACCGTGCTGCGCTCATGTTCTCCATTATGTCGATTGGCAATGCTACCGGACGAAATTCTACCACATACAACTCGCTTGCGTTGTCGTGTTTTATATTGTTGTTTATCAACCCCTATTTGATATTCAATGTGGGGTTTGGTCTGTCGTATTTGGCAGTGCTCTCAATAGTGTCGTTTAATCCTTTGTTTCAACGGATTGAAATGACGGTGAAAAATAAAATATTAAAATACTTTTTGGGTATAGTGCTGGTATCAATAGCAGCTCAAATAGGCACATCAGTGTTGAGTATAAGCACCTTTGGACAGTTTCCGATGTATTTTCTGCTTACAAACATCATAGTTATTCCCGTTGCGTATGTAATTATGATACTTGCTATTGCATTGCTCATCGCTAGTCCGGTATATTATTTAGGGTATGCTGTATTCTGGGTCTTGAAAAAAGCGTTATCGTTTATGGTTTGGAGTGTTACGTGGATTGAGTCACTTCCCGGTTCGTGCATACGGAACATATTGATAGACAACATAGATGCAATACTGATTTATATGATAATAATATCGTTGGTAGTATTTGTCTATTACAAGAGGTTTGTATGGGTAAAGGTATTGGTGGGTTGTATGTTGGCAATAAGCCTATTAAGCACAATCGAATCGTTATTGTCCTGATTTTTTCGTATAGTGGTGAAAAAAAAGCAACAAAAAATAGCCGATTTGAAAACTTTATTTTAATTTTGCCGTTATTAGAATTGGTTAAACCAAATATTGGACACAGATAATAATAAACACTAACAATTAATTTAACTGAAAATGAAAAAATTAACTTTAGGATTCATGCTGTTTGCTTTGTCAGCAGCTACAATGTTCTCGTCTTGTAATAAAGATGACGACGACGATGATGATAACAAATTGTCGACATTAAGCGCCTCTTGGAATGGCGGAAGTTTTTCAAGCTCGTTGGCTGGATTTTACAAAAATTCTCCTTCTGAAGCAGGTTCAACTAAGTTGTTTTCTTCATCAGACGGCACAACAACAATAGCAGCATCAGAAAAAGGCAGACAACTTGCAATAACCATCAAAGGCACAACCAGCGGAACTTATAAATTGAACGTAAGTGCTGAAAATGCTGTTACCAACGCTCTTATCAACCTTCTCAGCGGCGAAGATGTAGAATCTGCTCTTAAAAACTCAGTAGAGGCTGAAACAAAAGCTATGGTTATTTACCGTGCTAATGGTGAGACAGAAGGTGGTTCTACCTACTATTTCTCTACCAATGCAGAGGTTACATTTGACAATTCGTTTATTTATTACGCTACTGGCACATTCAAAGCTAAAATGCGTAACAAAGCTGGCGACACTTTTGAAATTAACGACGGAAACTACAAAGTATTTGGTATCTAATATCATTTAAAAACATTAATAAAAGGCGGAAATATTAATATTTCCGCTTTTTTTTGTTTTTACATAGCCCTTGCCAGAGTAAACACACTCACCAGAGCACCCGGTATGGTTTTGATTTCGTTGATACACGATTCTAACGTTGCGCCAGTGGTAAGAACGTCGTCTACAATGAGATAGTGCTTGCCTTCATGTTCGGGCGAGTATTTTACGCTGAAAAGGTTTTGTGAGTTGATATATCGTTGAATGCGGTGTTTCTTGGTCTGGGTTTCGTTGTAGTAAGTCTTGAAAAGAATATCCGTATTTAAAGGAATTTCAAGTACTTGCGACAAGCCTTCGGCAATTTTTTCGCTTTGGTTGTATCCACGAGTCTTAAGTTTGCGGGGATGCAGCGGCACGGGAATAATAAAGTCGATGCCGTTGAATATTTCGCTTTTTTTGATAGCCCGGGCAGCGATTGTGCCGAGCAAAACTCCTATTTCGGGATGTCCCCGGTATTTTAAATCGTGGATAAGCCGTTGGAGTATGCCTCCTTTGATGTATTTGTAATAAGCGCATCCGTGAATGATAGGCGATTTATTGAAAAACAGTTCGGTGATTTCGTTAGGTTCTGTCTTGTGCATACCTGTTTCGCCGAGTTTTACTAAACAGTTGATACATAGCGATTTTTCGCTGTCGGTAAGTGGTGTTCCGCAGCCAAGACACGACGAAGGATATGCCAAGTCGGTGATATCCTTGAAAAACTGCTGTGTGATGGCAAACGGTTTCATAGAGTCGTGTTATTTATAAAAATCGCTTCGTATAGGTTTTCCGTTTTCGTCGCGTTTGTGTTTCCACCTTTTGTGCGACCAAAGCCAATAAGCGGGTTCACGTTTGAGCGATTCTTCAAGTTTCTTCATATAAAGCGCAGAAATTTCGCCGGGCGCACATTTTTCTGGGTCTTCAACAAGCATTGAAATGTATTGTTGATAATGGCCGCGTTTCACCTTGCGCGATTCCAAATAGATTATGGGTAAGTTGAACATTTTTGAGTACATTTCTATTCCGTGCAGTACGCAAGTGTCTATTCCCATGAAGTCTACCCAGAAACCGCGTTTAGTATTCGACGGGTTTTGGTCGCCGAGCATTACAAAGCCCATAGGCTGTTTTTCGCGCATGGCAAACATATATTTGGTTTTGTCGATTGGGCAAAGATGGGTTCCGCGGTATTCGCGGCATGTTTTGATATAGTTGTCGATATATCTGTTGCGCATAGGCTTATAAAGAACGGCCATGTGATGACTATGCTCGTAAACCACAGTCTGTGTGGCCCATTCCCAGTTGCCGTAATGCGAAAATGCCACGAGCATACTTTTACCTTCTTTGTATAATTGTTCGGTAAGTTCCTTGTTTTCATACGGATAACGAGCCGCAAGTTTTTCTACTGGCAGGGCGTAACCCTTGAAACTCTCTAAAAGTAGGTCGGTGAAATGGCGGTAAAATTTCTTTCGGATTTCCTTTTTCTCTTCTTCAGTTTTTTCGGGGAAACACATCGAGAGGTTTATGTTGATAACTTTTCGGCGGTAACGAATCACACGGAAAATAAAGAAACTGATTACATCAGACCAAAAATAGAGTATTGGGAAAGGTGTAATCCTTACAAAAAAAATTAGAATTCGAAATGCGATATATCCTATGTAGTCAAAAAACTTTTTCATCGTTGTTGTAGTTTTAAGTATTCTTTATATAATTGATTTATAATGATATATAAGTCGTAATCGTTTTTTTGCAGAATATATTCACGGCTGAGGTTGCAATGTTTGATAAACTTTTCAGCCTCTTCGATTGAGATGCCTGTGATTTGCGACACCACAGTCGGATTGTACCTTTCGTTTGCCATACGGCTCAGTTCTTCCTGATATTCAAACCTTTTGATTTGATTGTCGGCTTTCATTCTGCGTCGGTTTGGATTGGTAAAAGTGATGCCAGTGCTTGCTGCGTTGGTTATTTGTCTAACAATATCTGGGTTGACAATGTTTTTAAACCATTTTTCGAGAGCGCGGTTGTCGGCTTTGTTGATATCTTCGCGGTGTGAGTAATCGTACACAAACGATTTCCAACGTTCGCTGAAAATGTTAACGGTGGCGAGTTCGTACGTTTTGGAAGTAAGTACAATGTCGCTGATAGTGATTATATTGGCGTTTGGAGCGATGTTTTGTCTCGAAAGGGAGAATCCTGCGTCTTCGTAACCTAGGCATGAGATACGTATAGTGTCGGAAGCTACCATTAGTATTCTGAAACGACCTGCGGTATCAGAAATACTGCCTGAAGATTTTTTGAGATTAATGATGTGGGCGAACTGGATACCCTTGCCATTAATGTCGACAAGTCGTCCGCGAACTTCAAACACGTGATCCTGCGCATAAGCATTTGAAATGCATAAGCCAGTAATTATCAGAGCCAAACAGCCAATCAAAAATTTATTCATTTTCCGATTATTAATTTTTGCAAATGTATAAAACTGGCGTTTGTGACAAAACTCATTTTTGAATGTTTAACTATAAAAAAACAATTTTTAACATTACATAGAGACGTAGCGGTTTCTAATCTCATAAATTTTTTCGCATATTTTTGTAAAGTCTTCGTCGTTGCAGTAGTAAGAGTCGTTAGCCAGAGGGGTTATTATTGCCTGTTTAATAATAGAGTCAATCTGGTTGAAATCATTGGCAATCTCCCCTATTGAGCCGTCGGTGTATTCTGATAAAAATGTAATCATCAAATCGATTGATTCACATTGTTTTAGGATACGTGAAGAAAGCTTTTGGTTTAAGCCGTAATTGCTTTTGGTGAGGCAGCATGCGGTGTTCATAGCCTCAATCCAGGCACCGGCAATAATCATGGCAGCAATCTCTCTCTGTCCGTTTTCAAGCAGGTATTTGTCTGATTTGTAGAAGGCAGTAGATATAAGGTCGATCATCACCTCTTTGTTGTCTAAGTTCTGTTCCATTTTTTGCATAGTTGCCTCGTCGAAAAATCTCAAAATACCGAGCTGCTCAGCCATAGTTTTCACCACTGCCATATACTGCAGCACAGTTTGGTTTTGGTTGAACAGACTTGCGTAGCTCATGTCTACGCCGTAAGCGCCGAGATTAATCGACTTGCTTATTGTGGTGTTGTATTTTAGATACGACGACTGGCTGTTGAGCAGCGACGCGTCGTATCTTGTGTCGGGATGGTCAACCAGCACTGCAATTATCTCGTGCGAGGTAGGCACAGTGGCAAGCACTTTACCAGCGTTTTCGGAATCAGTGTCCACAACAGAAGAGTCGATGGCGGGGTCAGTTACCTCCTGAACATTGCTTTTGCCCGTTCCGCTTCCGCATGAAACCAAGATTAGGGCAGCTATAAACAAAACGTAGTATTTCATTTTTTCTCTTTTTAAATAATGTGCAAATTAATAAAAAAAAAGATAATGTTTAATATTTTTTAATAAAAAAAGCGATTAAGCCCTCAAAAAACCAAAGATTTTTTGTAATTTTGCAAGTTGAAACAAAATGTTAAAAATGGACGACTCAAAATTTTCGGAGAAATTAAAAGACATATTACTTTATAGCAAGGAAGAAGCTATACGTTTGGGCGACAATGAGATACTGCCAGAACATTTTTTCCTCGGTATGTTGCGCGATGGCGACTACGACCTTATGCAAGTGATTCAAGGCGTAGGAATAAATACAGCTGAGGCAAAAAAATCTATTGAAAGGCAGTTGCGACGTGACAAGATGCTTTTGCCCGGTGAGGCGGATTATATTCCTTTTGCCAAGTCGGCACAGAGGATTTTAAACCAGGTTTCTACCGAAGCCAAGTCTCTTCACGCCGATCAGGCTGGCCCTGAGCACCTATTGCTTACTATTCTTAAAGATAAGGATAACACCGTTACAACTATGTTTAAGGCTAATAATACTGATTACGAGAAACTTAGGGAGCGTTTTAAGATCAACCCTACATTTGAGGCCGGGTTTACCGACGACGACGAGGACGATGATGATTTCGACGATGACGACAACAATCGTTCCAGCCAGGGTAACACCAACTCAGAGACTCCTGTAATCGACAATTTTGGCGTTGACCTTACCAAGGCGGCTGAAGAAAACAGGCTTGATCCGATTGTGGGACGCGCTAAGGAGATTGAACGTCTTGTGCAGATTCTTAGTCGACGCAAAAAGAACAATCCTGTGTTGATTGGAGAACCTGGCGTAGGCAAATCGGCTATTGCAGAGGGACTTGCAATGAAGATTGTTCAAAAGAAGGTTTCGCGTGTTCTTTATGGCAAACGAGTGGTTTCGCTCGATCTTGCTGCTATTGTGGCAGGTACAAAATATCGTGGACAGTTTGAGGAGAGGTTGAAATCTATTCTCGGAGAGCTGTCGCGAAATCCCAATATTATATTGTTTATCGATGAGATACACAACATCGTGGGCGCTGGTTCGGCATCGGGTTCGCTCGACGCTAGCAATATACTCAAGCCTGCTCTTGCCCGTGGTGAAATACAGTGCATTGGCGCCACAACCCTCGACGAGTATCGTCAGCATATAGAAAAAGACGGTGCGTTGGAACGTCGTTTCCAGAAAATCATCGTTGAGCCTACCACTGTGGAAGAATCGATTGAAATTCTCAACAATATTAAAGACAAGTATGAGGATCATCACAATGTGCGTTATACCCCTGAGGCTATAGCAGCGTGTGTGAAACTCACCGACAGATATATCAGCGACCGTCATCTGCCCGACAAAGCCATCGACGCGCTCGACGAAGCCGGTTCGCGTGTGCATATTTCAAAAATTACAGTTCCCCAGCGTATCGACGACCTTGAAAAACAGATTGACGGCACACGTGAGGAGAAAGTGAAAGCCGTTAAGAGTCAGAATTTTGAACTTGCGGCAAGTTTCCGCGACCGCGAACAGGAACTTCTCAAACTTCTTGACCAAGAGAAAGAGAAATGGGAAAAAGACCTTGAAAACAAGCGCGAAGTGGTAGACGAGTCGAACGTGGAGCAAGTGGTGGCGATGATGACCGGCGTACCCGTTACCCGAATAGCCCAGGCAGAGGGACAGCGACTCAAAAACATGTACGACGAGTTGAAGAAGAAGGTAATTGGTCAGGACGAGGCGATCGAAAAGATTGTGAAAGCCATCCAGCGCAACCGTGCCGGACTCAAAGACCCCAACAAACCGATAGGCACATTTGTGTTCCTCGGACCTACAGGTGTAGGTAAAACTCAGTTGGCAAAGATATTAGCAGAGTTTCTCTTCGACAGCAAAGACGCTCTCATCCGTATAGATATGAGCGAATATATGGAAAAATTCTCGGTTTCGCGTATCGTAGGAGCGCCTCCCGGCTACGTAGGCTACGAAGAGGGCGGACAGCTTACCGAAAAAGTTCGTCGCAAACCGTATTCTGTGGTGCTTTTGGATGAGATTGAGAAGGCGCATCCCGATATCTTCAACATTCTCTTGCAGGTGTTGGACGAGGGACGACTCACCGACGGTCTTGGACGCAAGGTTGATTTCAAGAACACTATATTAATAATGACATCGAACATTGGCTCTCGTCAGATTCAGGAGTACGGACACGGAGTTGGATTCGGTTCTGGAGAAAGCGACGATGCCAATAATAAGTCGATTATTGAGAAGGCGCTCAAAAAAGCATTCTCGCCAGAGTTCCTCAACCGTATCGACGATGTGATTATGTTTCACAATCTTACGAAGGAAAATATCGACAAGATTATCGATATTGAACTTGTGGGACTTTACAAACGTGTGGAAGATATGGGTTACAAGCTTGTTATCACCGACAAGGCAAAAGCGTTTATCGCCGACAAGGGCTTTGATAGCAAATTTGGAGCACGTCCGTTGAAACGCGCAATTCAAAAGCATCTTGAAGACGAGATGGCTACCGTAATAATCGACAACGAGGTAAAACCTGGCGATGAGATTGTTGCGGATATTGATGAAAAAGGCGAGAAAATAGTTATCAATATTGTTTCGAAATAATGTCTGGCAAATATAAACATATCAATTTGGAATATTTAGAAGATGTTTCGGGAGGCGATCCCGAAACAAAAAAACAGTTGATTGATGTTTTTTTTGAACAGATAGACAGTATAAAGGTTTCGCTTGATAATGCTTTAACAGCCAATGATACAGATAATTTGTGCAAAATAGCACATTTGGCAAAGTCTACAACCAAGGTGATGGGTGTGGATGACGTTTCAGACAAGATGCGGACCTTAGAAGAAAAGCTCAAAACAAGTCCCGCCGATACCGATTGCAAATACTATGTACAGTATTTTGCAGACCATATCGGCGAGGCTTTAGAAGAGCTTAAAGTAGAGTATGCAAAACTCTAACAATCAATAAGTTGTATCGGGTGCAAAAGTGATTGGCTCAATTGAATTGCGTTCTGCAATGTAATTGGCGTAATCGGTATCGAATGCGATGCGCGAATCTACGGCGCGGTTGTATACCCCAATAGCCGCAAGCAAAAGTTCGCAAACCTCCCTAACCGCAAATTCGGCTCCAACGTTTGCTGTAATATAGTCGGCTAAGTGGTTGTGTTCTACATATTTGTCGAACATTGGCGAGGCGTTGCGAGAAATTTTGAAACGCAAACCGCATACCTTGGCAACGCTGAGGTCTAAAATATCGTCGAAAACAAAAGCAGTTTGCTCAGGAGTTATGCCATATTTATTAAGCACCCTGCTTAAACCTTCAGTTTTGTTTTTAAATCCTAAACATTTGAAATTCAAGTGTTCACGGTTTACAAATTTTTCTGTTGAAGGATTGTTTTCGCCAGAAATGATGCCGGCAATAAGAATTTCGTTTGAGATAATTTTTCGTCCGAAGCGCAAGATGTTTAGTCCCATTGAGTCTACCTCAGAGAAGTTAGAAAACACCCCGTCGCCCTTGACACCAGAGTTGAACACTCCATCCCAATCGAAAATCAGGCATTTAATCTGTTGTGCCTTAGATAAAAAATCAGACGGGGAAAGAGCAAACACTCCTCCCCTATCTGTAAATAACTTAAAATCAGCAATATCCATTATTACAAGAGGTCTTGGATATCGAGCATTCCGCAAGGTTTGCCGTCGGCTGTAACTACGAGAGTATCAATCTTATACTGTTTAAACAGTTTAGATGAGTCGATCAAATAAGCATCCTTATCGATAGTTACAGGTTGCTTAGAAGGCAGGGTAGCGAGTTTGCGCGAAAGAACAGAGTCGCCCTCTTTTTCTACCATTCTGCGGAGGTCGCCATCGGTGAAAATACCGTAGATAGATCCGTCGTCCTCGGTGATAGTGATAGCGCCGAGTTTTGAGAGAGTCATTTTTACGAGAGCCTCGTTGATGGTGGCGTTTTTAGAGATGGTAGCGTTTTCGGTGCGGAACACATCCTTAACCTGCGAAGTCATCAATTTGGTGTCCTCGAAGAACTGTTCTGTGCCAACAGTGGTGAAGTTGTTTTGCGACATCATCTGCAACACCTTCCACGGAACGGTGATAGTGTGGCATCCTACGTTGAGAGCGTTGCGCACGTGCTCGGGATGACGTACAGATGAGAACATCACCTTAGAGTTGTATCCGTAACGGTTTACAGCGTTGACGCACTGTTCTACGAGCGAAATAGCGTCGTGACCTTGGTCTTGGAGGCGACCAACGAGGGGGCACACATACGTTGCACCCGCCTGCATAGCTATGTAAGCCTGTTGTAGAGTGTAAATGAGGTGCATATTTACCATATATCCCTCGCTGCGGAGGATGTTGCAAGCCTTAGCACCTTCGAGTGAGATAGGAATTTTGTAAACAGTTTTGGTTTTGTCGAGGCCGAGGTCGTTTTGACGGTGAGCCTCGCTGATGATTTCCTCAGCAGTGCGTCCGAGAGCTTCGATTTGAAGAATCGGCACTATTTTAGCGAGTTTGAGGATAACGCTGTCTACATCGTTGTAACCCTCGCGGTGCATAAAAGTGGGGGTTGTGGTAAGGCCGGTTAAGAATCCGAGTTTAAAAGCGTTCTCGATTTCCGGCAGATTTGCTGAATCTAGATATAATTCCATTTTTTGTTTATTTTCTGTATTTTACTTCAATATTGTGCAATTCGATAAGTGGTTTTAGGAAGTCTTCGAGTTTGTCTAACTGCAATTGGCTGGCGGCATCGCATTTGGCGATTTCGGGTTTGGGGTGCGCTTCGATAAAGATACCGTCGACACCGGCAGCCACACCGCTGCGGGCAAGAACGTCGAGATACTGGCGAGCTCCGCCGTTGGGATCGGCAGAAGGAATGCCGTATTTGCGTATAGAGTGGGTGACGTCAAATACCACGGGGTAGCCAGATTCGTTCAAATGATAGAAACTGCGAGGGTCAACCACGAGGTCGTTGTAGCCGAAGGTGTATCCGCGTTCGGTGAGGATTACCTTGTAGTTTCCGCATGATTCAATCTTTTTAACGGGTTTAATCATATTTTCGGGTGCGAGAAACTGACCGTGTTTGAGGTTGATGACAGCTCCGGTTTTGGCGGCTTGAGTAACGAGACCTGTTTGCATACATAGGTACGCAGGAATTTGTATCACGTCTAACACTTGGGCTGCGGGAGCAATATGCTCGGGGTAATGTATGTCTGAAAGTACAGGCATACCGAACTCATTTTTAATGCGTTGCAATATTTCGAGACCCTTTTCTAATCCAGGTCCGAGGTAGTAGTCAACGCTGCTGCGGTTGTCTTTCATAAACGAAGATTTGAAGATAACCGGCATATTGAGCTTTTCAGCTGTTTTTTTAACATGTTCAGCTGTGCGGAGCATAGTGTCGTCGTCTTCGATCACGCATGGACCGCAAATCAGGAACAACTGGTTGGAGCCACACTCCACATTTCCTACTTTTATTATTTTTTTCATAGAGTTATGTTGTTGTTTTATAGAGTCTAACATCGTGTTATTGGAATAATTACGGTAAATTTAGAACCCACACCTAGTTCAGATTCCAACTGTATAGTGCCGTTCAACATTCCAATCTGTTTTTTAATAATGGCGAGACCGATGCCTGCGCCGTCGTATATTTTCTGCCCCATGTTGGCAGCCTTTCGGAATTTTTCAAAAATTATTTTCTGGTCTTCTTGCGAAATACCTATGCCAGTGTCTTTTACCTCAATGTGCAGAAGCTCTTGCTTTGTGTCATTTTTTTCGATATTTACCGACAAGGAGACAGTTCCGTGTTCGGTGAATTTTACAGCGTTTTCGATAAGCAGCGACACAATTTGGCGTAGAAAATTTTCATCGCTCGAAACCTTTAACGAATGTTCTTTAATTTGGTTATTAAAAATGAGTTGAATATTTCTGCGTTTTGTCTCGTCGTGTGCGAGATTAGCCATGTTGTATTCAAAAATGTACTTAAAAAGGAACACCAGGTCGGTTGGTTTTGTGTCGATGGTGGTGTTGCCGCTTTCTAGTTTGCTGATGTATATAATGTTGTCGACAAGGTTCAACAAGTAGCGGGTGCTTTTTTTAATCTGCTCCGATAGTTCTCCATACGTCGACGGGTCGGTGTCGGGCATTGAAATAATATCTGAGCAGCAGACAATTGCGTTGAGAGGCGTTCTTATTTCGTGCGAAAGGTTGTTTAAAAATGCGGTCTTCAGCTTGTCGGCATCCTCGGCACGCTCTTTTGCAGCCACGAGCTCAGAATATTGCTCCTTAACAAGTGCTTCAAGGTTGTTGCGGTACAGTTCAACTCTGCGTTTTTGAATATAGAGCTCTGTAAATACTCTCACTTTGCCGATAAGGATGTTAGCGTTGATAGGTTTTGAGAGAAAGTCAACAGCACCGCTGGCGATAGCCACCTCTTGGTATTCGTTGAGAGAGTAAACAGCCGAAACAAAAATGGCGGGCAAATATTGCGATTGCTTAAATTCGTGAATTTTGTGCAGGAGTTCAAAGCCGTCCATTCCTGGCATTTGAATGTCGAGAATCACAAGGGCGAACTCTTGGCATTTCAAGGCTTCCAATGCGTCGTAGCCATTCGACACGCACACCGATTTGAATCCTGCCTCGTTGAGAATGCTCTCAATGAGCAGACGGTTTGAATATTCGTCGTCAACTACAAGTACTTTCGCCTCTATTTCGTTTCGATTATCTAAGTCCATTTTTATTCAAAAACTGCCTTACAAATGTAGCAAAATAAGTTCAGTTTGCAATTTTTTTTATGTTTTTTTGATATTGAATCTGCAAAAACCGTGGCAAAATAGTTTGTCCGCGCGAAATTCTCATTTCATCGGTTATGCTGTGGAGTATAACTTGTTGGCTGTCGGAAAAATATTCCCAATACATAATGCCACCGAGTGAGTGCAGATTTACGTAGTCGACCTTTCTCCTTACCGATTCGGGGTTGTCGTAAGTGATGAATGTTTTGTTTCGGTTAGAGAAGAGGTATGGTGCGCAAGCGCTTTTGTCCCAGCACTTTTGATAGTCGCGCCGTTTTTCGAGTTCGGTAATTTTAGAATATGCTATGCTGCCCTCGCCCTTTGCATTTTTGAAAAGTCCGTTTTTTGATGATTCCACGTTGGTCCATTTTCTGCCGTATGCAGCGGCTCCAATCACAATTTTGTCGGCAGGAATTCCGTATCGGATGTATGTTTTTACAATGCGGTCGACAGAATAACCAGTTTTTTTGAACGATGAAGCGTATAGGTTGGTGTGATGACCGGTTGCGCTGTTCCATTGTCCCACAAAATCATAAGTCATAACAAAAAAATAGTCGACCAGAGGAGCAATCAAAGATGGTTCGGTATATGTGAGATATTGGTCAAAGGCACCAGCGGCAATAGTGAGCATATATTTTTTACCGTCGTTGCGCGAAGCACTGTCAAGGGCATGACGTAGTTCGGTAAGCAGGGCGGTGAAATTTGTGCGGTCGGAACTGCGTGTTGCGGCCTCCATTCCGGGAAATTCCCAGTCGACATCGATACCGTCGAAACCGTAGTATTTTAGGAATCTCACAGCATCGTCGACAAATACAGCCCTGTTTTTAGGGTCGGAAGCCATCTGTTGAAACTGCGGCGAAGTGCCGTATCCGCCCACAGAAATGAGCACACGCATGTTTGGATTTCCCTGTTTGAGAGTTCTTACCATCATAAAATTGTCGGCATGGTTAGGATAAAGCAGTCCTATACGGTTGTTGGTGATAACAGTGAAAGCCATGTTAAGAATGTCAACACCTCTGAGGTCGAGGCTATATGGGTCGATTTTGCGAGTTCCGATATGAAGGTAAGTAGCCACTATAGGTTTCTTGATAGGTATGTAAGCTTTCGGAGGCACGTTGTTGAACCCTTCGTGCGTATCTACGAGACATCCGCAGAAAATAGAAGCTGTCAGCAGAAATAGAAAACAATATTTATATAAGGTGTGTTTCGACATTTAATTTTTTTTGCGTTTTTCTGGGTGCAAATTTCAACAAAATAGTGCAAAAATCATTATTTTTGTGCAATATTTAAACTAATTATAAAGTAACAAACGTTTAATACGCTGACAAGGCGGTTGTTAAAGATATTATTCCGCCATAATATCGGCATTAAATTTGAGATAACCGTAGAAAAAAACCAACTTAAAAATGAAACTTGCTATTAAACTTCTGTCGATAATAGCAGCCGTGTCAACAGCCGCACCATGTGTAGGACAATATATGAGTCCTGCCGACAGCATAGCCGTTATTGTAGAAGCAGAGCCGCTTCCCGTGGTGATGTTTACGCCTAACATTGATAAGATGATAACGTTCAAATGGCGAAACAGTAAGAGTCTCGACTTTTTGAACGAATATGAGCTTAAACTTGCAGGTCTGAGGTTCAAACCTAAGTCAAACACCATTTCGAGCGGGGTTTATTGCTATGATATTTCAGTAACTGACACAAAGTCAGGTTCTTGTAAGCCACTCAAAGGTATCCCTCAAAATGCTATGGTGCGCAGCTACCAGCTTTCGCCCGACAACACCAAGCTGCTCTTTACCAACAAGACCGAAACCAGCACCGACCTCTGGCTTGCCGATCTTTCGCGCGGTACGGCAAAAAAGTTGGCTTCAGACGTGAACGATATTTTTCCCGGCGTTCCTGTGGATTGGAGCGGCGACGGAGAATCGGTTTTTTACTTGCGGGCTGCCAACAAGCAGCACCAGCTATTGCGCATTGTTAAACCACTTTCGCCACAGATACGCGTAAGCGGTGAGAGCGACGGTTATTCTGATTTTCAAGACCTTTTGCAAAATAGCGACGACGAAGACAGCTTTGACTTTTATGCCGAAACCGAAATTGTGAAACTCAATTTGAAGAACAATAAGTCTGAAGTGATTGGTTCAAAAGGTGTTATCACATCGTTTTCTGTGTCGCCCGACGGTGAATACGTTTTGGCTACATACCTGAATAAGCCATATTCTTACAATGTGCCTTACACACAGTTTGCCAACACAGTAAAGGTGATAGGCGGCGGTGGCGAAGAGGTGATTGCCGACAATCCTCTTTTCGAACACGCATATTCAAAGGTTAACAACGGTGCACGCAATATTACATGGTGCGCTCAAAAACCTCATACTCTGATTTGGGCAACCGCTTTAGACAAAGGAAACCTTAAAACAGCGGCTCCCTATCACGACAAAATTACACTCTACACACTTGGAGCAGAGAAGAAAGAGATTGTTCAGTTGCAAAACCGTCTTGCTGGCATTTATGCTCTAAGCGACACAGTGATAGTGGTTGCCGAAACAAACACCATGACCAAAAACACTGATTTTCTGCGCATAAGCACCGAGTCAGGCACTTTCGACACCTTATTGATCGGTAACGAGCGGACATCGCCATTCAGAATACTTCAAGCTCCCAACCGTTATGGACGTAAATCTGCACTGATCTACCAAAACCGGTACATCTACCTCACATCTGAGGAGTATACCAAAAACGGCGTTCAACCAACACTAGTAAGGCTCGACCTTATAACAAAGAAACGTAAAACAATCTGGAAATCCACCCCCCCGCGGTATAGCCGCTGCGAAGCGTTTTGCCCTCAAACTGGAGTTGTGGCGCTAAAGAGCGAGTCGTTGGAAGAATATCCAAATTATTATACTACAAACTTATACGGACGATCGGCGCAGAAAAAAGTCAGCGACTTTGAGAGTCCTTACAAAACAGCCCGCATACAGTCGCAACTTATAACCTATACCCGCGCCGACGGCGTAAAACTCTCAGCCACGCTTTATCTGCCTCACTCCTACCAAGGCAAAGGCACTCTTCCTGCGATAGTTTGGGCGTATCCAAAAGAATATACATCAACAAGTTCGGCAGCTCAGATAAGCACTTCTGCGTTTAAATTTGCCGCTGCTGGCAACAACTCCACTCCTATTTGGCTTGCTGCCGCCGGTTATGCAGTATTGGATGCCTCGTTCCCGGTGGTAGGAAAAGACGGCGCTGAACCCAACGATGACTTTATAAACCAAATAATCTTGGATGCCGAAGCGGCAGTTAACGCCTTGGTAGACCGCAAGATAGCCCAACGAGACAATGTGGCAATAGGCGGACATTCCTACGGTGCGTTTCTTACAGTAAATTTGCTTGCCCATACCAACCTATTTGCCGCAGGAATAGCTAGAAGCGGATGTTACAACCGAACCAACACGCCATTGGGATTTCAAAACGAGCGTAGAACCCTGTGGCAGGCTCGCGACACCTATCTTGCTATGTCGCCCATAATGTATGCCGACAGCATAAAAGCTCCGCTTCTGCTCATACACGGCGAAGACGACAACAACCCCTCCACACCAGCGGTACAGAGCGAGAAACTGTATGCCGCAGTAATGCACTGCAACGGCACAGCACGCCTTGTAATATTGCCAAAAGAGCTTCACACATACACTGCGGCAGAATCAATACTGCACGCAGCATGGGAAACTCAGACCTGGCTGGACCGTTATCTCAAAAAAAAATAGGTTTAAATAGTGGTGTTTAAAATACTGTATAATAGGCATTTAAATATGGTATGTAAATATATTTTGCCAAAAAATTAGGAAAATAAGCACACAATTGTTTGGAAAACAAAAAATATTACTAACTTTGCACGCTGAAAAAATACCATAATTAGATTATAACGTTAATAAAAATAAAACCATGGAATTATTAAAAGTAGTTGAAGAGCAGTACCACCAGAAAAGAGAATGGCCTGAGTTCAACAGCGGTGATACAATCACCGTACATTACAAAAATGTAGAAGGCAACAAGGAGCGCATCCAGCAGTTCAGAGGCGTAGTGATACAGAAAAAAGGCTGCGGAATTAGCGCAACATTTACCGTAAGAAAAATGTCGGGCAGCGTTGGTGTAGAACGCATCTTCCCCGTAGAGTCTCCTTTTATTACAAAGGTAGAGCTCAACAAGAGCGGTATTGTACGCCGTGCAAGAATCTACTACGTTAGAGAGCTTACCGGTAAGAAAGCACGCATCAAAGAGAAAAGAAAAGTTTTGGACAAGGCCGAGAACTAGTTTTGACCTCAACTACACACAAAACCATAAAAAAAATCCTCGATTAGAGGATTTTTTTTTACGCAAAATATTTTTTTTATAATAATGAAAACAATAATTTTGCGGCATTATTAAAAACTGTTATAAACAAAACACAATGGCTAATAAAGAAAAGAACGAACAACAAGACCAGCTCGAAATAGTTGAGTCGAAAATTGGACAGACAGAACAATACATCGAAGAGAACAGAAACAAGATTTTTACGGTGATTGCAATTATTGCCGCCATTATCTTGGGTTATCTTGCTTATCAGAAATATGTTAAACTCCCGAAAGAGCAGAAGGCTACCGCCCAGATGTTTCAAGCAGAAAACTATTTTGAACGTGATTCCTTTGATTTGGCTCTCAACGGTGACGGAAACTATCCAGGCTTTGTAAAAGTAATGAGCGATTACTCTGGAACAAAAGCAGCAAATCTTGCCAAATACTATGCGTCAATTTGCTATTTCCGCACTCAAAATTACGACAAAGCTCTCGAATGCATCAACGGCTTTTCGGCAAAAGACAAGAACCTCGCTCCTATTTCAAAAGGAATAGCTGGCGACTGCTGGGTTGAAAAAGGTGACCTTGACAAGGCTCAGAAATGTTACAAGGATGCTGTTGCAGCAGCCGACGGCAATGCTTTTGTGGCTCCTATCTATCTCAGCAAGCTGGGCAAGCTGATGGAAAAACAAGGTAAGTATCAAGAGGCTCTCGCCTTTTACAACACTATCCAATCAAGCTATCCCAAATCTAACGAAGCCAAGACAATTGATCGCGACATCGAACTGATGAAAATCAAAATCGGTAACTAATCGGGATTTGAAATGATATAAAAAAACCTCAATGCCACGGCATTGAGGTTTTTTATTTATAACTACTAAACACTTTTAGAATTTCTCAAAATCAGAATCCCTTCCATTGTCTTTGAGATTGATGATAGTGCCTTTGCCTGCATTTGCGCTGAAGTTGTCGGTAAAGAGTGGTTGAATAGGCGCTGCCGGCTCAGAAACAATGGCTTTTTTAGCGATTGGTTTCGGTTTGTTGATTATACGTTGCTGAGGTTTAGAAACGTTTTCGGTTTTGAAGAAACTAATCGATTCTTTGAGCTCGTCGCTCTTAGAGGCAAGCTGCTGACTTGTAGAAGCGAGTTCTTCGGCAGATGCAGCGTATTTTTGGGTAACATCGTTGAGCTGCTGTACGGCGCGGTTGATAAGTCCGATACTTGTGCTCTGTTCTGAACTTGCCACTGAGATTTCGCGAACAAGACCAGCTGTTTTTTCCATATCGGGTATGATGTTGTTGAGCAGGCGTTCAGCGTTTTCGCTGATAGCGACACCCTCTTTTGAAACCTTGTCGATTTCGGAAGCTGCCACAGCACTACGTTCGGCGAGTTTGCGCACTTCGGCAGCCACCACTGCGAAGCCTTTTCCTTGTTCGCCTGCACGGGCAGCCTCAACAGCCGCGTTAAGAGCGAGGATGTTGGTCTGGAAGGCTATTTCGTCGATAATGGAAATCTTGCTTGCGATATCCTTCATAGCAGCCATACTCTGCTGACTTGCTTTTCCGCCTTCGAGAATGCTTTCGAGTGCTTTTTGAGCGATACGCTCTGTTTCGCGGGCGTTGTCGCTGTTTTGGTTGATACCTGCGCTCATCTGCTCCAGCGATGAAGAAACCTCCTCAGCCGACGAAGCCTGAGTGCTTGCGCCTTCGCTCATCATCTGCGACGCACGTGCTATTTCGGCACTGTGAACGCTGATGGTTTCGGCGTTGTCGGTAATTTTTGAAACAATGTCGTGCATTTGTGCGGTCATAGCGTTTACCTTGTCGGCCATCTGACCGAATTCGTCGTTTGAATCTACGGTAACTTTGTGGGTGAGGTCGCCGTCGGTAAGGTATTGAACGCCGTGGAAAGTGCTTTCGGCACGGTTGCCAATTCGTTTTGAAAGCAGTATTGAAAGTACTATGCACACTATGATAATAAGTATAATTGCAACTGAGAATGTGTATATCATAGCGTGAATATTGTCGTTGACAGTGCCGAACGATTTTTTGGTGTTTTCGAGCATCATGTCGGCGAGTTTCTGCGAGTCTTCAATAACGCTATTGCCTGCAGTGTTGGCTTGAGAAATAAATTGTTGTGCTGCTTCTGCTTCGGAGTTGTATCCTGGCAAAACTTCAGAATATTTTTGCAAGCTTTGTTGACAATTGCTGATATTTCGAGCGCAACCATATTGACCAGCGAAACCCTGCATTTGCAAAAGATTTGCTTTAATGGTACTAACAGCGTCGGTTACAGCTTGTCCACCACCAAAGAAAGCTCTTAGGTTGTTGCATTGATCGAGAGTTTCTTGCACTAAAAGCATACGTTTGCCAAGGTCGGTGTTGCGCTGAGGAATGGTGTTGGCGAGAGTTTTGCGCATAGCAGTTAGTTCTTTTACAATCTCTCGTCGGTAATCATTCATTTTAAAATATACAGCATTTCGCGAGTTGCTTTTTTCCATAGATTGCTTAGCAAACGATTCGTAGTCGTTGAGACTTGCTTCAAGACGGTCAACTACCACGCGTTCGTCTGAGGAGACAATTTTCTGCAACTCTGTGATACTCTGATGTGCAATTTCAAGATTTTCGGTGCCACCGAGTTTGATGTTTGCCTCGTTGTTGAACGAAAGGAACAGGCTCTGCTGTGCGCGCATGGCCAAGAGGATATTTGTGGTAATTTCTTGGCACAGACGGTTTTGCGGAAGCATCTCTTCTGCTACGTTCTTTATGTTCGACTCTGATGAGCGACCTCTAATATACATCAGTGAAACTGTTATTAACAGCAATATGACAATACAGAGGAATATTGTCGCTATTTTTTTGCCTACTGATAGATTCTTTAAGTTTAGCATATTTTAAGCGTTAAAGTTTTTTTATACAATGTGAAAACTAACTTCTCTGTTATAACATTTAAGCAAAAATCTTGCAAATTATGTCATAAAGTATATATTTTTTTAAATAAAAATTTAAAATCTTTCGTAGTCAGAATCCTTTGCGTTGTCTCTGAGGTTGATGAAGGTTCCTTTGTTGAAAGCAGATGTTGTATGCTGTTGGTATTGCTTTTGAATCTGCTGTGCCTCGTTAGAGATTGTAGGCGCGGAGGCAACTTTTGAGGGCTGCACTTTTGGTTTGCTGGTGGTGTGCTTGTAGGTGTTGATGTTGCTTTTCGACTGTACAAGCTTCGATTTTGAAGGCGAAGGAGCCACTTTCTTGTTTTCGTTGCCGGTTTTGAAGAAACCGATCGACTGTTTGAGCTCTTCGCTCTTGGAGGCGAGCTGTTCGCTTGTGGCGGCGAGTTCCTCGGCAGATGCGGCATATTTCTGAGTGATATTGTTGAGCTGCTGCACAGCGATGTTGATTTGGCTGATTCCTGTAGATTGCTCGGTACTTGCAGCAGCAATTTCGCGTACGAGGGCGGCAGTTTTTTCAATATCGGGTATGATGTTTTTGAGGAGGCGTTCAGCGTTTTCGCTTATGGTTACGCCCTCTTTAGACACTTTGTCGATTTCAGAAGCTGCCTTTGCGCTGCGTTCTGCGAGTTTGCGAACTTCGGCAGCCACCACTGCGAAACCTTTGCCTTGTTCTCCAGCTCGTGCGGCTTCCACTGCGGCATTGAGCGCGAGAATGTTGGTTTGGAATGCGATTTCGTCGATGATAGAGATTTTTCCAGCGATGTCTTTCATGGCTTCCATACTCTGCTGGCTTGCTATGCTGCTTTCGCGGATGCTTTCGAGTGCCTTTTGTGCTATGCGTTCTGTTTCGCGTGCGTTGTCGCTGTTTTGGGTGATGCCTGCGCTCATCTGTTCGATAGAAGAAGAAACCTCTTCTGCCGAAGCAGCCTGAGTGCCAGCGTTTTGACTCAGCTCTTGCGATGCCTGGGCTATTTCGGCACTGTTAAGAGTGATAGTTTCGGCATTTTCTGAAATACCGGTAACTATTTCGCGGAGTTTTGCGGTCATAGTGTTAACGCTGTATGCCACTTGTCCAAACTCGTCTTTTGTGGTAACGTCTACTGTTTGTGTGAGGTCGCCATTTGTGAGGTGGCTTACTCCGTCTAAGGTTTTGCGAGAGCGGCGTCCGATGGTTTTTGACAACAAGAGGCAGAAGAAAAGGCAGAGGAAAATGATTGTTCCCACAGCTACACCAAAAGTGATGTACATAGCCTTAAAGTTTTCATTAACACGGCCGAAAGATTTTTTGGTTGAGTTCATCGACATGTCGCCAATTTTCTGAGCGCTTTCGGTTATGTTTTTTCCTGCTTCTATTACCAAACCGATATGGTTGTTGTATTCGCCGAGTGCGGTATAATAGTCGGGCGCACGCTGGATGTATTTTTGCATTAGTTTGATGGCGTCGTTGGCGTAGCGCTGGCATCCATAAGAGCCAGAAAAACTTACAATTTGTGCCATATTGCCCTTTACGGTGCCGATGAGCCCTGAAACGAGAGCCTGATCTTCCATCTTGCCCTTAGCTTTTTCGATCATGCGGATAGTTTCGGAGATGAGAAGAATGCGTTTGGCGTGTTCGGTAGATTTCTGCGGGTTGACGAGAGTTATGGCTTCGCGTATTTCTTCGAGATCGCGGTAGAAATCTTTTTTGAGCATTTCAAGTTCGTTGTAGATGTTATTCTTTTCTGCGAACTTTGAAATGGTTGAAGTTACTGTGTTCTCGTATTCTTGGAGGTCTTTTTTAAGCTTGTCGATAATTACGCGCTCGTCGTTGGTGGCGTTTTCGTATAGCTGGTCGATAGATTTGTTAGCTTTGTCTAAGTTTTCTCTGCCGCCGAGCCGTATGCTTGTTTCGGTATCGCTAGAGGTGAAAATTCTCTGCTGTTCTACAAGTGCCAAAAGAATGTTGGTGGTGATGTCTTGGCTGAGCTTGTTTTGAGGAAGCACCTCTTCGGAAACGTTGTGGATGTTTTCTTCAGAGGACTGCTGACGAAGATACATCAGCACGCATGTAATAAGGAGTAATCCTATTACAATTACAAATATGGTAGTTATTTTGCCTCCAACTTTGAGGTCTCTGAATCTAAAAGCCATAGTTTTTAAGGTTTTAAATGGTTATTACCTAATTTTTCCAAATATCGTGCAAAAAAATGACAATGTCAATTATTTATGCAATTTTTTTCAACAAACGCTCTATTTTTTTTCAAAAGGGTTTCCTTCGCTGCTGAAATCGGGACGGTAAAAGCCGCTGCTACCGAGTTCTTGAACCCATCCGTTGGTAAGACCGAGGCTTTCGGCTGTTTCGGTTACTTTAAAATACTCTTTTTGAGTAACGTACTTGCCAAGTTTCTCATCTTCTTTGGCCTTATATTCGGGATAATATTGCGACATTAAACTTATGTGCATATCGGGCGAAATATCGTAGGCCACTTTCTTTAATACGTTGATTGAGTTGAAAACGTTTCCCGGAAGTACCAAATGGCGCAAAATAATTCCTTTTCGGGCTGTTCCCGATTCGTCGAGAATGAGACCAGAGCCTTTTTGACGTACCATTTCGGCAATGGCTTCGGTGGCAACTTTGGTGTAATTGGGTGCTGACGAATACTTTACAGCAAGGTCGTCGGATGCGTATTTAAAGTCTGGCAGATAGATGTCGACATAATCTTCAAGTTCGCGGAGGGTCTCCACGCTGTCGTAAGCGTTGGTGTTGTAGATAATTGTGGGATTAAAACCGCGGCGGCGCAGAAGGTCGATAATGCATTTCATCTGAAAAGCTTGATGACTTGGCGACACAAAGCCCACAGTATCAATATTTTCGGCACAAAGAATGGATGCTATGGTTGTAACGGCAGATTCTATTGTGGTGATCTCTTTTTTGTCGATGGTTTCTTGGCTGATTTCGTAGTTCTGACAAAAAATGCAGCGGAGATTGCACGACGAGAAAAAAACGTTGCACACTCCCCTACCCCCGCCCAAAACGGGTTCTTCGCCACGGTGAACGCAAATTTCGGCTATATGAGGACGGTGGTCGATACGGCAGAAACCCAACGCATTGGTACGGTCCACACCACATTGGCGCGGACATATATTACAGTTGTGTATGTTCATTACTTACTGGTTTTCTGGATTATAGCCAAAGAAATATTCAAAATCAATACCTTCGGGAAGGAATTTGCGGGCATCGCCTTTGTATTGAACAATTTCGCGCACGAGCGAGCTGCTCACACTGCTGTACTCGGGATGCGAAAGCAAGAAGACTGAATCAACTTCGGGTTTCATCAATCTGTTTACCTGGGCAATGGCACGTTCGTATTCAAAATCGGCAGAGGTGCGCAGACCTCGTAAGATATGTGTGGCGTTGTTTTCGATACAGAAATCAACGGTAAGGTTGCTGTAAGTTTTAACAATAATGCGGTCGCGGCCTGCAAAAACCGACTTTATGAGTTCGAGACGTTTTTCTACGGGAAGAAAACCGCGCTTGTCGTTATTGATACCCACGGCGACAATTATTTTGTCGAATATATCTAACCCTCTGATTATAAGAGATTCGTGACCTACTGTCAGGGGGTCGAACGAGCCGGGGAACACTGCTATTTTTTCCATTTTTGTAAGTTTAATTTTGTGCGAATATAAACAAAAAAACAAAATTTATCGCAAATTATCAAAAAATCACGCGAATTGGTTAATTTTGTGCATTCTTAAATACTATAAAAATGATATTCTATTTTACTGGCACAGGAAATTCGGAGCATACAGCCATCCGTTTGGCAGATTTGCTCGGCGAAAATGTTAAAAATATAGCAGATTACTACGATAATATATATAAAGGTGTAGATATTCAGCTCGAAGGCGGATATTTGGGATTGGTTTGTCCCGTACATTCGTGGGGATTGGCTAAGCCGATGGCAAGGTTTTTAAAATATGCCCGTTTCAAAGGTTTTGATAATCAGCGAGTTTTTTGCGTGGTTACCTGTGGCGATACCTGCGGCACTGCCGACAAGCAGGCTAAGGAATTATTAAAGCGATACAATAATATCATCTGTAACCAAGTTTTTTCGGTGCAAATGCCTAATACATACATTGTTATGAAAGGTTTTGGAACCGACGACAAAGTGCTTGCCGATCAAAAACTACAAAACGCCGAACCTGAAATTGAGCGCATTGCCGAGGCTATAAAGTCGGGAAGTGATTACACACATTATGTCCGTGGCAAAAAGCCATTTCTCAAAGGCAGAATCCTCTACCCTCTTTTTATGGCGTTTACCATGGGCGACAAGAAATTTTTTGCCGAAGAAGGCTGCACAGGTTGCGGACTATGTGCAAAGAAATGTCCCGAAAAGAATATCGTTATGGCAAACAATCGCCCTAAATGGCTCGGACACTGCGTTAAATGCCTTTCGTGCATACACAGATGTCCGGCTCGGGCTATTCAGTTTGGAGATGTTACACAAGATATGGGACGGTATTATTACCGCCAAGCTTAATCTTTTTGATAATACACAGTCATTTTTACCTTCGGGTAGTCGCCGTCTACGATATTGGTGATTCGTATCATAGCCTTTTTGCCGTTGTAGAGTTTCACCTTGTAGAGCGGACGTTCTATTTCGAGGTTGCTTAGTCCGTATCCAAAATCTTCGTCTTCGCCGAGATATCTGTAAAACAAATGATCGTCGGTGTCGAGCATCTTAGGAGTGAGGTCTGCCCATGTTTGATAGTCGCTCTCTTTGTAAGTGCCAGTGAGAGTTTCACGCAGGTGCAGGTTGGTGGAGTCGGCGTTGTATTCAAACTGCGGCACACGGTAAACAAAATATTCGTATAAATACCTTTCTGAGGAAGGACTAGCGAGTCCGAGACCGAAATTTCGCCACAAAGGACGGTCTTCTTTTACCAATACGAGGTCGAAATTTCGGTTGCGGTATTCGGTGTATTTAAACGCCTCTTGCTCTTCGATATTGAGGAGGCAGTTGCCCTTGATGGGGTCGGTGCTCATTTCCACTTTAAACGAGTCGATAGCTGGATAGTTGAATTCATATTTAAGCTTTCGGAACTGCTCGTTGCAAAGGCCGTTGCAGTAGGCTTTGAAAGTGAGGATTACCGTAGAATCTTGAACTACGTATCCGCGACCGAGAGTCAAGTTTAAATCGAAACTTACATAGTGGGTGTAAGGGGGGAATGTGGTGTCTTTGTTCCAATAAGCTGGTTCGCTGGTCAAGGTGAAACGCTCAATGTCCTCTTCGCTGGTGATTTTTACGTTGAGGACAGCGGGGTCGCGCCAAGAGAATTTTATGCTTTGGGTGTCGGTGTAGCTGATTGACATTGACGGTGGCTCAAGCTCCCGGTCTTCAATACATCCTGCCGCCATGGCTACCAACATAACTATAAGAATTTTTAGAGTAGTTTTCATACAAATAATAACTGTTTTAAATTATTAATATACTTTATTGACTGCAAAAAACATACCCTTAAAACAACTGTTACAAAGTGATTTTAAGGTTTGCACCATATTGCAAATATAAGTTATTAACGTAATTTTTGTATAGATGTATCTAAATTTTGCAATTTTTTTTTTTACTTTGTAAAAATTAAAAATTATACGAGTATGATAAACGTCGCCATCTATCACCAACACAAACTGATTTTGCAGTGCATCGAAAATTATCTGCAACAGAGTAGCGAAATCAAACCAGTTTTTACAGCCAACGACAAGGATTCCTTGATGCAAAAAATGGCTAACCGGATTGTTAATGTGCTAATACTATATTTTATAGAGATTTCGCACAACGACGTTGACCTGATCATTTCGCTAAAGATGAAGTTTCCCAAAACAGCGATTCTTGTAATGAGCGATGCTAAAAAAGACGATATAGTGGCAAAGACCATCAAATCTGGCGCAAAGGGCTTTTTGTCGATCGATTCCGACGCGGCAGACCTTTTGCAAGCCATCTACACTATACGCAGCGGTCACGACTATTACAGCGAGTCTATCACGCATATACTCTTGAAACGCTTTATTGGAACCGTTGGAGCCGACGCCGACGAAAATGATGAATACGACGACGACTCTCAACGCCTTAGCAGCCGTCAGATAGAGATTCTGAAGCTCTGGGGCGACGGTTCAAGTAATCAAGAAATTGCTGACCAGCTGTTTATAAGTGTCCGCACGGTTGAAACGCACAAAAATCACATTATGCAGAAGCTCAACCTCAAAAGCAGCGTTGACCTTATCAAGTACGCTATACGCAACAATATTATCAAGCTATAGATAATATCCCACGTTGAACATCAGGCAGTTGGGTTTGAGAACGCGTTGAGATTCACGAAGTTTCAATAAGCCCAAATCAAATGCCGCGCCTACATAAAAACGGTTGATATCGATTCCTGCGCCAAAGTTGAAACCCACGTCGAGCCGGCGGAAGTATCCTTCACTTTCGTTGTTGTGGCGTTCAAACGTGCGTTGTTTAAATTTGCCGGGACGCTGTTTTTGGTGACCTCCGAAGCCGTATGCAATGTATGGTCCTGCCTGAAAATCAATGGCAAAAGTGCTGTTGGCTTTTATCTTATAGGCAATTAAGAGCGGCATCTCAACATCGTTTTGGTTGTAATCGCATTTGATCCACGGAGAATTGTTGTCGTGCTTAATCTGATTGCGTGTGCCTTTGATAGTAAAATACAATCCTGGACGGAAAAAGAGGTTGTTCATGATTTCTATATCGTAGGTAAAACCGGCGTTTAAACCTATTTTGTATGTGTTTTTGGGGAACACGTCGCCACGGTGCTTGGCAAGGTTCAATCCTGTGCGGAAACATAAATCTTTTTGCGAATATGCTGATATAGAGAGTGTTATTAATACTAATAATGTTAATATCCTTTTCATTTTAAGTAAGTTTTGAGATTGTTAGAGAGATAAGAAATAGTATCCTAAGTTGATCATCACACAGCTGTTGTGAGGTTTCCAATGGTCAATAATCATAAATTCGTGACAATCGTGAATTGGCATTAATCCAATGTCGTAGCCTACACCGAGGTAGTATTTTTTGAAATTAACGCCAAGGGCAAGATTCCAACCAAAGTCGAAACGCTTAGCTTGTGTGCCTATCATCTCCTCGCCGCATTTGCGAAACATGTCGTACTCAAAATTATGTTCTGGTGATTTTTTGTATTCCACTTTTGTTTTGCCGTGAATACCAAAGGCTATGTACGCTCCAGTTTGGAAATCAATTGAAACGTTTTGGCTCATCTTGCGTTTGTAAGCCACGCAGAGCGGGAATTCGAGGTAGTTTTGATTGTAGAAAAAATCGTGACCTTCATGAACGCCAAATTCTGTGTAAACGTCGTTCCAATAACGCCCGCCTTTCTGGTTGTACATAACACCCGGGCGGAAATAGAAATCCTTGTGAAAGTTCAAGTCGGCTATGATAGCCACATTGAAGCATGTGCGCTGGTCAACGTGCTCGTTGGCATCGCCTACCCATTTGGCAATGTTAGCGCCCGCCCTTACTCCAAAATCCTGAGCCGTGGCGGTGGAAACTGCTAATGCCGCAGTAGCGATAATTAATGTTAGTTGTTTTTTCATTGTTTGATATTATAAAATGTTGATTTAAAAGAAATAGTATCCGAAGTTAATCATCAGGCAGCCGTTTTTTTGCACATCCTGATTGTAATGGTCGCGGAGTTTGTACAATCCGCAGTCGTAGGCGATACCGATAGTAAACTTATTGATATCCAAGCCCATTCCAAAATTCCAACCGAAATCAAACTTACGATATTCGTTTACAAAAGAAGGCACGGCGTAGTTCTCAGCCTTTTTGTTGATTTTGCCAGAAATGCCTACCGAAAGATACGGTCCAGTTTGAAAATCCACAGCCATATTGTGCCCCACACGCTCTTTGTAAGCCATCAGAAGGGGGAGTTCAAGATAGTTGAGATTATCGTAACGGCTGTTGTCGTAATGTGCGCCTTTCATCGTAAACATCACACCGGGACGAAAAAAGAAATCCTTGCCGAGTGCCAAATCTACTGTGAGACCGGCGTTTGCACCAGGTTTTACGGTGGTGAAAATGTTGGCGTCGCTGATAAACTTGGTGATGTTTAATCCTGCCCGTGCACATATATGTTGCGAAAAAGCCGCCGAAACTGTTGAAACAATTATGGCGATAATTAATGTTAGTTTTTTCATTGTGAGAGTATTATAGGTTTACAAATAGTATCCAATGTTGATCATAGAGCAGCCGTTTTTTTGATGCCAAGTCATATAGTCGGGTTCGTGCAAAAGGCGGAATCCAAGGTCGTAGCCAAAGCCGAAATAATAGTGTTTTTTAAGAATTACGCCTACGCCAAAATTCCATCCGATATCAAAACGACGGTATTCATCATTGTTGTAACGTTTAAAAGCCCTATATTCAAAATATTTAGGTTCGTGGCGTTTAACCATTCCAAAAGCACCTCCTGCAAGGTATGGACCTGTTTGAAGGTCTGCCACAAGATTGTTGGTGATGTTGATTTTGTAAGCCACCAAAAGCGGGAGTTCAAAATAGTTGAGGTTTTCTACTTGGTCGTAATTGTCGTAGCGAGCACCCTTCATACTAAACATAATGCCGGGGCGAGCAAAAAAATTGTTGAAGATTTCAAAATCTACAGTGAGTCCGGCATTGATGCCCATTTTTATTTTTGAAGAAGTTTTAGCGTCGTCGATGTGGCGTGCAAGGTTGCAGCCTGTGCGGAGACAGATAATGTCGTGGGTATCTTGGGCATTTGCTCCAGAAATTATTAAAATGATAGCGATAGTTGATAGTAGTCTTTTCATGTCAGTAGTTTTTTTGTTAGTAGTTTTTTTTGGAAAAAAGCCCTGACAAGGACATTGATGTCAGGGCGTTATGTAGAGATAAGATTTTACTTTTACAAGTAATATCCGAAGTTGAACATAAAGCAGCCGTTTTTCGGTTTCCAGTTATTGTAATCGTAGAGTTTCAGGAATCCGAATTCATAGCCGAAGCCGAAATAGAACTGGTCGACATCAACTCCTGCGGCGAAATTCCAACCGAAGTCGAAACGGTGAACTGCGTTGTTGCCTTTACGCTTGAAAGTTTTCCAATCGTAGTCTTTTGTTTTGTTCTTGGTTTTGCCAAACATACCTAAACCCAGATATGGACCTGTTTGAAAATCGATACCCAAATTGCGGTTGATGTCTAATTTGTATGCAAAGAACAACGGAACTTCAAGATAATTCTGGTTGCAAAACAAGTCGTCACCTTGGTTGTTTCTACCGCCTTTCATTGAGAGAAGCAATCCTGGACGGAAATACAAATCGTCGATCACTTCGAAATCAACGGTGACTCCGGCATTGAGACCGACTTTAACTTGTTTGTAAGAATCAGTGTCGCCAATGTGGTTGGCAAG
Organism: Bacteroidales bacterium; assembly: GCA_017960885.1. GTDB lineage: Bacteria > Bacteroidota > Bacteroidia > Bacteroidales > UBA3824 > UBA3824. The sequence goes on along the minus strand of JAGCYI010000162.1, from coordinate 5,324 downwards.
GTTCATGCCGGCGCGGAGGCAGAAGTCCTGGGCGTTGGCAGCCGATAGAGAGATTGCTATTAAAGCAAATAAAACTAATACCTTTCTCATTGTCTATATTTTATTTAGAAATTCAAACCAACGGAAAGCATCCAAACGTGGTTTTTCTCTTTAATGTTATCTTTTTTAAGACCGTCTGCTTCATTGATTTTAGTGAGACTCATGTCGTAGTGCACACCAGCGTAGATTTTGTTCAAAATTACTGCGCCGAGACCCATCTGTAAACCAAAGTCGAAGCGGTTGCAATCACCTTCATCCTTGTCGAACAGATGCCAATCACCGTTATCGTCTTTTAATTTACCTCCGAGTCCGAGTGCTGCGAATGGTCCGAGGTGAGCGTCAATGGCGAGAGCCGAAAGGTCTACCATTTTGAACTTTACATTTACAGGAAGTTCAAGGTAGTTCATATTGGCATCATCGTCGTTGAGTTTGAAACCTTTCTGAGAAAAATACAATCCGGGTTCTAAAGAGAACGAACCGATAAGGTCCATGTTGTATACAGCACCAACGTGAAAACCTGTTTTGTTTTCTGCTTTAATGAGTGGATCGTCTTTGGCGTCTTTACCGATGTTGTTGAAATTTACTCCTGCACGGAGACCGAGTTGTGCAAATGAGGTTGTTGCGCCCAATACCATGAGGGCAACGATTGTTAGAAGTTTTTTCATTGTCGTGATATTTTAAAATTAAAAAACATTTTTTTCGACGCAAATATATGTAAAAATATTTCAACGGCACAATTTTTTTTAAATTTGCAATCAATAAATTATGGCAGACACTCAGGAACAACAATACCAAAAGATGATGCTCACCCCCGTGTCGCGGCTGATACCCTCCTTGGCGTGGCCTACGGTGCTGAGTATGATGACTTCGGCGATATACAACACCGCCGACACTTGGTTTGTGTCGCATCTTGGCGATAGCGCAACGGGAGCAACGGGCGTGTGCCTGCCTGTGGTGTCTATGATTCAGGCTGTGGGTTTCTGGATTGGTATGGGCGCAGGAAGCAATATTTCGCGTTTTTTGGGTCAGAGAAAAAACCGCGACGCCGATGTGGTGGCAAGTTCGGCAACGCTCTCTGCTATTATCGCGGGATTGTTGTTAACCGCTGTGGGACTGTTGTTTAACCGTGGTATAATGGAAAGTCTCGGCTCCACTCCTACCATTTTGCCCTACGCCAAAGAGTATTCGGTGATAATTTTTTGGGGTGCTCCTTTTTCGTGCTGTTCGTTTGTATTCAACAACTTGCTACGGGCGCAAGGCAAATCGTTTTTTGCAATGACGGGCATAGTGTCGGGCGCGTTGCTGAATATTCTTCTCGACCCTATATTTATCTTTACATTAGATATGGGCATTTCGGGCGCGGCGCTCTCTACGGTGCTGTGTCAGGTGATTAGTGCCGGAGTAATGCTCTTTGCGCTTTTGGGCAAAAATAGTATGCTGCGTTTGGGTAAGGAATATATTTCAAAACAGTTATCCACTTATACACTGATACTTACCACAGGCCTTCCTTCGCTTTTCCGCCAAGGATGCAGTGCCGCCGCCACTATCCTACTCAATCGTGCAGGAGGTGTTTACGGCGACGCGGCTGTGGCAGCAATGTCGGTTGTGGGACGTGTAAACTGGCTTGTGGGTTCGCTTGTGGCAGGGTTTGGACAAGGTTTTCAGCCTGTCTGCGGATTTGCCTACGGTGCCGGCAATTATGCGAGAGTGCGCAAAAGTTACTTTTTTTCGCTCGCCGTATGCACTGGCATTTTGGTAACCGGCGCTATCACTTGCTGGATATTTGCCGAAGAGATTGTGGGACTATTCCAAACAGAGAGCCCTTTGGTAGTGGAAATCGGCAGCACTGCTTTGCGTTTTCTCTGCTTTTCGATGCCGTTTAGCGCGTTGGTGATTTTGGCAAATATGCTTTTGCAAACCACTGGCGAAAGGTTTTGGGCAAGCATTACCTCTATTTCGCGTCAAGGAATGTTCTTTATTCCGCTGATATTGATTTTGCCGCATTTTTTTGGAATCACCGGCGTGGAGATATGTCAGGCGGTGTCGGATATTCTGTCGGCAGCGCTTTGTAGTGTAGTAACTTGGCGGTTTTTTCGACGTTTAGGAAAAGTTTAAATACACAATATAAATCCCTTCGGCATAGATAGTTACTGTATTATCTGTGGCTTCATTGAGCGTGCCCATCCAAAGTGCGTCAAAATCGCTGAGAGGGTAACGGAGGTTTTCGCCTTTGAAACCGTGGGCTTTCCAATTAAAAATAGAAATCTGCGAGCCAGTTTTTACGCCAAAAGTGGTTGTGCCATTGCATATTACAAACATTCCGTTGTCGGTGTAGATGCGCACTTCGAGACCCATTTTGTTGTATTCGGTCAAAAGGCTGATATTGCCGATGGTATGGTCTTCGCGGCGACCTGTTGCGCCTACTATGGCAATTTTTTTTGCACCGTGACGGTGTGCGTAGAGCACATTTTTGGTTTGGTCGTTGGTCTCCTGCTCCGAGAAAATGCGTATACGGTCGGCAAATTGCATGCGTATTTCGTCGGACATAGAGTCGCCGTCGCCGATGATTCGCCAAGGAGTGTTGCCACGAGAGATATATTCCTGAGCCGCACCGTCGCAACATTGCACACGGGGAGCATTTTGCAAAATGCCAAGCGGAATGGGGTGCATCGGATAAGTGCCGCCGCCGAGAATAACTGTATCTGGTTGAAAATCAAATGTTATCATCGTATTGTTGTTTTTCCATTAAGTTCCATTTTTTGTAACCGTAAACAGCAACTATTGTGTAAACTAAGTAAAGCACAGCTGTAAAGTAGATTCCTTTGTAGAAGTAAAGTCCTGAACTTAAGCCATCTACGACAATCCACACCAACCATTGCTCCACGTGTTTTTTGGCCAACATCCACAATGCTACAACGCTTAGGGCTGTGGTTGCCGAGTCGAAAACCGGGACATTGCTGTCGGTAAAATTGGTCAAAATTAAATAAATTGGAATAAAAACCAAAGCCGAAATTGTAACCAGCACAACAGCCTGACGTGCAGTGGTATGCACAATCTTAAGTTCGTCTTTCTTGTCATCTTTTTTACCAAATTTCCAAACCATAAAACCGTAAATGGCGGCAACAATGTAATAGATTTGAATTCCAAAATCGGCATAAAGTCCGCTTTTGTAATACACTATAGTATAAATCGCCGGCATAATTATTCCCGTGAACCACAGCCATATAGAGGCTTTTACCTCTTGCCATAGATACACAAAGCCAATAATCGAGCCGACGATTTCTAACCAGTTTTCTTGAAAATACTCTGCCATAATAGCTTGTTAAAATCTTATGCTTGCGTGAACCAAGAAATTAATCGGTGCAGAGGGAGCAAAACCGGCTTCGTATTCGTCGGTGCTCCAAGCGTAAATGCTACCGTTAGCGTTTTTAGCAAGTTCGCAGTATGTCCAACCGTTGTTGTCGTATTCGGCTGAAAATACGTTGTAGATTGATAATCCGAGAGTTAACGACTTGGGTACTCTGAAATTAAATGTGTACGAAAGGTCGATGTCGGTGGTGGTAAATTTATCTAAAAACATAGCGTATTCTTTTCCGTCGTATTGGTAATAGTCTATGCCATAGTTGTTTAGATACTGTTTACCTACAAATCGCGTTAAGATAGAAGCATTAAATCTGCCTTTGGTAAAAGTAAAAATATTGTTGGCAATAACTTCGGGCGAGAAAGATGTGGGAGTGCTGCCCATATCGTAAGGTGCAGACGAATCCCAAGTGTCTGGGTCGGTGAATGTTACAGTGTAATGCTTGTTGCGGTTGCGGCTGAAAGTGGCGTTAACATCCCAACGAAACCAATCCACGGGTTTGTAAGCGGCTTCAAGTTCCACACCTGCGCGGTAACTGCGACCAGAATTGTCGTTTGATGCAATCATTTCGCCAATTTCGTTGAGTTGACCTGTTAATACAAATTGGTTTTTGTAATACATATAATAATAGTTTACGCCAGCCGAAAATGTTGCTCCAAGGCGTTTGTAGCCAATTTCAAAGTCGTTGAGTTGTTCGGCTTTGAGGTCGGCGCCGATGTTGTCTTCAAAATCGTTTCGGGTGGGTTCTTTGTGTGCAACTGCCACCGAAGCATAAATTTTGTCTTGGTTGGTGATGTCGGCAAAAATGCCACCTTTGGGGTTGAAAAAGTCGTAGCGGTGGGTTTCGGCAAAAATAAGCGGACCGTTGTCGCCATATTCATCGCTCGGACCGTTCATCTTGATGCTTGTATGGCGGTATTGAAGGTCGATAAATGCACTCAAAAAGTTGGTTATCTGATAGTTGACCTTGCCATAGATATTTCCGTCGATTTTAAGACCATTGTTGTTGTAATATTTGAAGTTGGGATTTTGGTCGCTTAATTTTATCCAAAGTACGTGACCAAAATGGTCGCCGTCGTATTTGTTCCAACCGCCTCCGAGTGTGGCAGTTAACCCTTTTTTGTTGTCGAAATTGAGCGAGCCAACAGCGCCGAAGAAATCGTTTTCCATCTCTTTTTTGCGGATAAGGTCGGATTTTACATCCCAATCGTCTACAATGCCATATCCAGCAAGTTCCTTGTCCATCTTGTATTCTTGATAGTATCCGTAGCCGTGGGTGTAATGCAGTCCTGCGTTGAATGTCAAGAACTTATTGATGAATTTATCTAACAAAAGTTGAAAGTTTTGCTGTTTGTACTTGTCGATTTGGTCGTCATAAAATTTTATAGGTGTGTAGTTTTCGTCGTATTCCATAATGCCGCACGAATTGTAGCGGCGACCGAAAAGTTCCTGCTCATACTTAGAAGTGTAGTTCCAAGCGTGGTAAGTTTCCTCTTGACCGCTGAAATTCACCAATTTAACCACAGTATTATTTGAGAAATATCCTGCTTGCAAAAAATATGATTGAAGGTCGGTGCGGGCGCGGTCTAAGTAACCATCTGAATGAATGTTAGATACACGACCTTGAACGCCCCAATGATCTTTTAAAAGTCCGCTGCTGAAACGAACGGTTTCTTTGTGAGTGCCGTACGAACCAGCGCTTGCATCTACCTGTGCGTAAGCATCTTGACCAACGCTTTCGGTTTGCATATTAAGAGTTGCGCCAAAAGCACCTGAACCATTTGTTGAAGTGCCCACGCCGCGCTGAATTTGAAGACTTTTGGTGCTTGACGCAAAGTCTGCCATATTAACCCAATAAACCTGAGCACTTTCGGCATCGTTGACGGGAATTCCGTTGGCAGTGATGTTGATACGCGAAGGATCT
>JAGCYI010000161.1 GCA_017960885.1 Bacteroidales bacterium | reverse complement strand
GGTGGGGTAGCCGAACTGGTCGATGTGGAGGTACATCTTGGCGGTGTTGGATATCTGGCGAGAGATGGTGCGCGCGTCGTAGCAGGTCACCTGCAGTATGTAGTTACCTTCGGCTAATTGTCCGTTTTGGTAGTAGCCCGCCTGCGAAAGGTTGGTGTACTCGTTGAGGAAGTATTTCTCAAGCTCGCCTTTCTGTTCTATAATGGTTTGTCCGAAACCAATGTCGAAGGTCTTCTTGCCGGTCTGGAGCTTGTTCTCGATGGCTTTGCCGTGGCCAGTGGAGGGGTAGAGACGAACTTTTACAGCCACGGGGAGGCTTGTTTCGCTGCGGTCGAGGCACTGGAAGGTGAACATCAGTGTGGATTTTACGCCGTAGAGCTCTGAGAGTTCGGCAGATATGTCGCCGCTGCCGCTTATGGTTACTTGTATGGGGTATACTTTGGTCTGCGCCTTTAGCCCGAGGGCGGCGAGGAGGATTGCTATCAGTATGGTAAGATGCTTGGTCATAGATGCGTGTGTGTGATTGTTAGTTTATTTGTTGTAGATAAAGTTGGCCTTAACCCTCTCAAGAACGGTGTTCTTGCCGGGCAGACGGTATATTATGTAGTACGGGTAGCGTCCCGAGGTGAACGGCACCGCATTGTTGTATTTCACTATTTGGTCCTCCAAGGGGTTGAGCGGGATGTTGCTTTCCGACTTGCGGAGCAGCTTGATGCGGGTCTCGCGGACATCGTCATCGAACTGGTACAGGGCGCAGTAGTGTATCGAGCCCATCTCAAACAGTCCCGTGGGTCGTCCTGACTCTATCTCCGATGGTTCGAGGCGGAAATAGTTGTGCTGGCACTCGCGGTTGTTGTTGATTTCGATGGCGTCGCGCGGCGGGAACTTGTACGGGCGGTCTTGTTCGCCGTCTTTGACCGTATATGTGGAATAATACTGCTTGTAGATCGAGTTCTCGTACCAGCTGGTGTTGGCTAAGTCGATATCGAAGGCTATCAGTGGCTCTACCTTGTCGGTGCCGCGCCACTCCACGCCGTCGAAAAAGTCGTTGGAGGTGATGTTGACCGACAGCGAGTGCCGCCAAGTGTCGCTGCCCACGCTCAGGGCATCGCCGTTGACTATGTCAAGACTGTTGATTTTATCTAAGAATTTGTTGAAACGGCTTGTCTTGAAGTTCAAGGTGCAGATTGTCTTGGTCTCCATCTGGTTGAGCGTGCCGGATGCGGAGGTGTGGCGAACTTCGATGGTGTCGTTGGTGTTGCCGCCCCCTACCTGTGTGTACTTCTTGTCCACGTTCTGGTCGATGCTGCTCACGGTGGTGAGCGGTATGTTCATCAGCTCTAATTTGTACACGGTGTTGTTCTCAAGTCCGAGGTCGCGGAGGCTGAATGTGATTTCGAGCTGCTCGCCTGGCACTTCCGATGAAGGTTTGGTGCTGAAATCCACCTCGTTATAGTAGCCTTTCTTGTTGGTTATCACTACTTTCTGTTTGAATCCCTTGTGCGCCTCAGGACGGAACAGGTATTGGTAATTGTACATCAGGCAGATATACCCGTCGTAGGTCTGGTCTTTGTAAAAGTTGTACATCAGGTTCTGCGGATACGAGCAGATGATATGCTTTGGATCTATCGTTGTAGGACGTTCTCCTGAGGTGAAGTTTACTGTCATATCCTCATAATATGCCGACCCGTCGTCATCTTTTACGGGCTGCCAGCTGCTGCCTACTCTCTGCTTGAACAGCACTTTTACGTACACTTTGTAACTGTGCTTGGTGTCGAACGGCTCGGTAGGATTGTACACCACTGTGAGTCCGTCGGTTGCCGTTACTCTTTTTCCATCCACCGGCTTGCCTGTGGTATTGTCGGTGACGGTATATTCGGCTATTTCGATAATATAGCGCTGGAGTTTCTCATTCTCATCAAGCATCTCAAATTCGTGATCCACAGGTATGTTGAGCACAGCCTGTGGCGATGCAAACACGTTTACGTCGGTTTCGCCGTCGGAGGGTGTGAGTGCCGACAGTATGCTCTCGCCCAAGAGGTCGTTGCCACGCTTCAGTTCGCACTTCTCGCCGATTTCCAGGTCGATAGAGCAGCTGCCTTTCACCAATCCGCCAAGCAGACTGTACGAGGCGTTGAGGTTGCCCACAAAATAAAACGGGTTAGGTCCCATACCAGTCATCACCGCTCCAGCGTGCAGTGCCGCAATGTCAAACTTGCGCTCTTTTCTAAACACTTTTACCTTCAAGCCCACGGCGGCGTTGAGATACGCCCACATCTGCGCCTGTGCGTACCAGCCTTTGATGCCTATCTCGTCAGTGCGGCCTTTGCAGTGCGCGTCTTTGTAGTTGGCGAGCAGAAACTCCACTCCCGCGCCCACGTCGAACTTGGCGTAAAACGGCACGGGGTTTATTTCGGCTCCCGCCTTGAAATTGAGTCCGAACGCCACGCCTTTGCCAGTGGACAGGTCGGAGAGATTGTCCATATTCTTAGCTGACAGATATTTGTTTTTCTGTTCCGAAGGCATAGAGCCCCACACTTCGGCTGGAGGATCGGGCAGCGGAGGTATCTGGTTGCCGAGCATAAAATAGCTGTTGGTGTTAAGCAGCCCCAGCACGCTTACGCCGCAGGGCTTGTCGGGCGAACCAAGATGCATATACCAGTCTTTGGTGCCAAAAAGGGCTTTGGCCTCTACCATAAGGTTGTCAGGACCTGTGCCGTGGATAAATCCGGCGTCGAGATAGGTTTTTAAATCGGCAAAGAAGGTCTTGTTGGTGGCGTCGAATTTCATCAGTATCGACGCGGTAAGCACGCCGTCCTGTTTGTCTTCGGGCATTTGCAAATCGTCGGGTGTCTTGAGGTGGAGCTTGCCGAGTCCGTTGTCGCTCTGCATTTTCTTCACTTTGTCCATCACGTTAGCTTTGAATTTTTCCATACCCTCAGGAACGTTCATAAAAGCCAGGTCGCCGGTAATCTGAAAATAGTTGAGACCCCAATGCTCGTTGAACTGAATATCAAACGAAGTCTTGGCATTTACGGCGTTTTCCTGTCCTACGAAGAAACGCGCCGTGGCAAGGAATCCGAATCCCACTTTCTTATCTGGCACATAGCATATGCCGGAGAGCGCCTTGCCAAATTCGTTGTTTTCAACTGTCTGGTTCATCCGGTGGTACACTCCGCCGCCGAGACCCTGCACTGTGATACAAGGCGGAATGGTGAATAGTCCCGACTTTTTCTCGCCATACACATCCACCAGGAAGTATCTGAACTGGTCTTTTTTGCCAAACACTGTCACGGCGTCGAAGTTCCAGTCGTTCATTAGCGAAAGGTTCACGCTTCCACGGAACCCGTTGCCGTAGGTCTCGTCGCCGCGCTTAAGCTCGAGCGAGCCTTTCACTCCGAAAAACGGCTGCTGGTATGCCACGGATATTTTCGACACATTCACCCGCTTTATCTTGTAATGGTCAAAGTCGCCCACTATTTCAAAAGAGCCTTCGCCGGTGATAGTGCCGTTGAGCGACACCATTGCGTCAAAGCTTATCGACTCGTCTTTTTGTGATATGTTTGACAATGCAAAATCAAAGCCTGCTATCTTGGGCATCTCCACATCTGCAAGCGCCGACATATCCCATACGCCAGGCTCAAACACTGGTTTCTCGCGGCGTATCTTCATTCCTTCGAATGCTATTTCGGGCAGCTGAAGCCTCATTCCTCCTTCCGAGAGCGGAGCGTCGATCTTTATCGAGCCCGAGGCGCTAATGGTAGGATAAAAGCCGCCTTTTTTGAGAGCTATTTCTATATACGACTGCTCGTTGAGGGTAAGCGTGGCTCCGAACACATCAAAGCTGTGCTTGCCGCCGATGTTGCATTTAAAGTCAAACTCTTTTTCGGCTACGTTGTATTCGGCTGTGTATCCTAATTTTGAATACTCGCCGAATGGCGGTATGTTGAGACTTCCCGAAAATCCCGCCCCCTGTATCTTGCTTTTAACTATGTCAAGGCTTATCGACTCAACTTTCAAATCCCATTTGGTTTCGTCCACCTTACATTCACGGCAGAGCTGCTCTACCGAGGCGTCAACAGTGATGCCGTGGCGGTCGATTACCAAATTGCTGCACACTATCGAGGTTCTGTCCTCGTTTTTAACTTTCTTCACTTGCACTTTCGACGGGTCAGATATGGATGTCTGGTCGGTTTTTAACGCAGGCGGCAGATACACTTGCGCTTTTTTTACAGCTAAGCCGCGCCACAGATTGCGGTCGTCGTCGCTGCCGAAATATCCGGGAGGAAAAGCCGCGGTCTTAGGCGTGGTAAACTCGCTGAAATCTACCGTTATATCTTCAATATAAAATAGAAAGTCTTGCAATTCAGGAAATTCGAATGCGAGTTTGGCGTTGATATCGAACACAAAATCCGAAAAATCGTTGAATGTAAGCTTAGTGTTGAATTTCGGCTTTTGCAATGGGTTCATATTCTCGTCGTAAAACTTGATTGCATTGGCAACAAACTCCAGAGTAACGTCCATATGAAACTGGGTGATGCCGTCGCAGTCGAACTCGGCATACGACCCCGGGTTGAAGACTATGTTGAACTTGTCGCCAAACGCCATCTCCACAGGGCGAATGAGCTTGAGCCTGCCAGGCATCTGAGGTCCGCAGCTTCCCGACAGCGATATGTAGGTTTCAAATCCTATGGTGGTGGCAGAATCTACTGGTATCACCAGCGTCATATAGGCTTTGGCTACCGAGTCGCTCTCGTGCGACAGCTGCTGCACCACTATCTCATAGTCGTTTAAATTGCTTTTGATGCCTATAGGCAATGGTATCTGTGTATTTTCGGCAAGGTTTTTTATTTTATCGATATAGTTGGCCATCTCCTTCACCTTGCGGGCTGTTTCTATGGCATTGGCAAGGCGGCGCTCGGCGGGCACCTCTTTGGTGGCGTCTTGCGACTCTCGGGCTATTGCCCGGGCGTCGTCTACTATCGAGTTCACTTGCGTTTCGTTATTGTTTTGCGCCCACGCACTTGCGCTTGTCAGCAGCAAAAAAACGATGGCTATTAAGGTGTAGATTCTGGTGTTAGTTTTGTTCTTCATCGTCTTTTCTATGTTTTTCGCGGTTAATGATGTCAAAGCTGTAGGTGTAACCCAAATTCATTGTCAGCCTGTTGCGGTTGCCCCGAGCCTGCGAATTGTTGATATAGTTGAGCGAAAGGCTGAAGTTGTGGCTTTGTTTCAATGTGTACGACAGCGACATACGCCCGTTTACTACGTTCGATTTCACGCTGTCTACCTTGGTGTAGGCGTATGTGCCCGACAGCGACCCCGACACCTGACCAAAGAGGGTTTTGTTTACGCTCACGCTTGTGGTGTACATATCTGTGTTCTGATGCTGCATTTCGGTGCGGTTGTAGCCGAATGTAACGCTCGCCGACATTTTCTGCGGTATCAGGCTCAGGCAGTATCCGAGGTTGCCGTTGTAAATTTTTGAATTGGCTGTGGTGGTGTCGTAGCGCTGATGGTCGGAAGTGGTTTGATACAAAAAACTTGTTGATATGCAATTGCTTACTGTTTCGCTGTTGCTTATCATATAATTCAACCCTACATTGGTGGTGTTGTTGAGCCTTGAATATTCTGTGGTGTCAAGATTTTCAAACTCGGTGGTTTGCATTAGCTCTTCATACTTGTTTCTGAGGTTGAGATACTGCTGGTTGTTGTTGTACGACACGTTGAAGTTGAGCTTCTGTGTGATGTTGCCACTTGCTGCGAGGTTTACGGCTATGCTGTTGTCGGTGGTGAGTTTCTGATTGTCGAGGTTGTTGTGACGGAGACCCACGTCGCCCGACACCGACACGTGGTTAAACAGCAGCGAGGAGAAGTTAACCGTATAAGTCTCTTCGTCTTCGGCAAAATAGTAGCCACCGAGGGTCTCGTAGTTGGGTGGTATTCTGCTATATCCGAATCCGATCGAATGGTCGCCGAAGCTGTAGCCCAACGCCACGTCAAACGCTTGGAAGCATACGTCCTCGCCGTCGGTTTCTATTAGCACGTCGGATGCACGGCTGGTGGCGGTATCTTGCGCAATATACCTGTTGAGTATGCTCACTCCGTACTCGCCGCTAAGTGTGAGCTTTTTCCACAATGTGGTTTTCAGCCTTACCGATGCGGCTATGTTGTCTTTTGGCGCAATGTACTGATTTTCGTAGCCTAAGAAACTTATCGACGAGGAGTCGTCTTTTACCTTTATCACGTCGAATCCCACGTCATAGTTCTCGTTATGATAGCCTATCTTTACGCCGCCGCCCATACGCTTGTACGACGGCTCCACATTCAACGTATCGGGCTGCACTGCCTTGCGCATTCTGCCACAAAAACCCTCTATATGCCACACTTCACCTTCGTAGAGTGCACCAGTGCCAAGATAATCGTGCCCCGAAAGGGTGTATTTGCCAAAACTCATAGAGTTGTATCCCAAATACACTGTAAGTTTTTTGTAATTTGGGGCAATGGAAAATCTATTGTAGGGCAACGCTAAATTTTTGGTGAGCACATTGTTGGTATACGAAAATGTAAACGGAACATTCACAAAACCAAACAATTGCGTATTTATTCCGCCGGAAAGATAATAATAAAACCTGTCGGTGGCAAGAGTGGTATCTTCTATCAATTCGCTGGTGGTGTTCATGGATATATTGCCGCTCATTTTTATAGGATCAGATTTTATTATAGATTCGATATTTTGCGCATACGCACTATTAGCCCCCAAAGCAAAAAGTATAATTCCGAATGTTGTTTTTAATCTCATATTCATCAGTGTGTTACATCTCGGATTCTACTTCGTTGCTCAATTGTGTTTCGGTGGCATCGGTATACACCACGCGTATTCGGTATGCGTAGTGTTTGCCCATCACCAAATTTTTGTCCTCAAAGGTGTCGGTGTTTTTCACCATTGTGTAGTAATGCAATGGTTTGTCGTCGGTTTTTCGGTAAATTAATATTTTGTCCACCTGCTTGGTGGCGTGCTTATTGCTCCATTTGAGGGTGATGCTATTTAGCGATTTGGTGTTTTGCAATTTCCATTCTGGTTCTGGTGGTGTGGGAATTTCCATAGCCTTGAGTTTGCTTGCTGCAAAATTGCCATATCCGTCGCGGGTAATCACTTGATAATAATATTCAAAGCCGGGTTCTGCCGTTTTATCCTCATACAACAAAACATCAGCTGCCACCACAGCTAAAGTGTCGAAACTCTCCGCAGTGGATAGCCGCCTTAGCAGCAAATAGGATTTTACATCGCGCGAAACCGACCTATTCCACGATACCACCACATTGTTTTTGTTTAATTGAATATCGGATATCATCGACGGCTGCGGAGCAATAGTATCGTAGCGTGCAACGGCAAGTGTGGGCGACAAATCGCTTTGATTGCCACGAGCATCCACACTTATAAGTGCATAATACACATTAGGCGACAGGGTTTTAAGAGAGATGGTATCTATATAAAAGGTGTCGGTGAGCATATAGGGCACATGCATCAAAAACATTTCACCCTCAGAATTTTTGCGCAATAGCCTAAACCCTGCCACATCGTCGGGGTCGGGATTGCGCCACGAAAGTGTTACTCTGCCCAAGCTATCGCACACACCCTGCGGTGCCAACGGTTTTATAGGTGGAATGCTGTCGATAATGAGGCAATAATATGGATAGGGATTGTATTTTTCTTCGCTACTATTAAACACCGACACATAATAATAATTGTCGGGCAAGGGATGAGGATCAATGTAGCTCCGCTGATCAACGTCGGTAATGGTGGCTAAGCAGTGGCTTATAGTTTCGGCACTATGTGCACGGTAAATCTTAAATCCGTCAACAGAGCCGGTTTCGGTTTCGAGGTTAAACCGCCAATTGATTTCCACGCCATTATCCACCGATTGGGCAGATGATATTTCGGCATATTGAGATATGGGTTTTGAATTTAAAATAGCCGTAGATTCCGAAGGTTTGCTTTCGTCGGAAAACGAATCCACACCCACTATGCGGTAATACACCTTGCTTACATTCGTTACGGTAGTGTCGGTATAATAATTGTTTTGTAGCGACGATTGAATTACAGCAATGGGATCCTCGCTTAGCCTCGCAAAGGTTTTGTTGTCGAAACTCCGTTCCACATAATAGCCCACAAAATGATTGCTATGATTGTTTTTCCAAGTTACCATCACGCCGTTGTTGTCGAAAAATGCATCCGGTTTTGCGGGGATAATATCCACAGGATGGTTGTTTAAAGCGCCAAAAGTACGCGCAGTGTCGCAGTGTGCGCTGTCGGGCGAGGCAAAAGTGAGGCGATACGAGTAACTCTCGCCGGGCTTGGCGGTTTTGTCGGCAAAATACAAGCCCATATAATCTGCCACCTCCTTATTCATATCGGCACAATAGAGCGAAAAACCGAACTTGTTTTGCTCCTGCTGATAGTGCTTGTAGATACTCACCGGCGAGGTGGCAAGGGCTGAATAATGTTCGCCAAAAATACATTCACCTGCAATGGCGAAATATTTTTCGTCCTCTCTCTTTTCCCATTCCGAAAGAGATTTGATACGCAGAGCAGTGGATAGCACCACAGTTTCAACGGGAATCAGCTGTTTGCCGTCTCTAAAAATGGTGATACGCTCAAGCTTATAGCCAAAATCATTGCCATATCGCCAAGCATCAAGATTAGTGGGAGCCCATCGTAGTTCGATAGTGTTTCCCGTAGTCTTGCTTATGATATTCAAATTGTTTTGCGCCAGCAACGGCATGTAGCCGCATAGGCATAGCATTAGTAGTAGTAGATAGCCTTTGTTAGTCATTCTTGTTAGTTTTGGCGGCAAATATACATTTAAATATAAACAAAAAAAAAAAAACGATTATTTTTTTAAAAAAATTTGGAATTTTGATTCACAATAGATACATTTGTCAAAAAATAAAACTATATCATTAACTAAAAATATTACAAAATGAAAAAAAATCTATTTTTCTTTGCCGCTATGGCAGCGGCTGTGTGGTTTACGGGATGTAATAAAGAGGAGAGCGAACCTTCGCCCGAAGATTATTTTCAAGTGCACTTTGATGCCAATGGTGCTACCGACTGCATTGCGCCTCAAGATACAACAATGGCATCAGGTAAATCATATAAAATTCGTATCGATACAGAGAGGAGTTGCTTGGGATTAGCTCATAAAAATGCAGATGGTAGTTTTGAGATGCTATCATGTACAATGAAAAGTCTAAGTTGTGAATTTAAATACCAACCTAAGAATTATGCTATAAAACAAGATACACTATATTTAGTATGGGATAACCGAAAAATTACCATTACCTACCACGCCAACGGTGCAACCGGTGAAGTACCACCCCCCATTTCAATTGATGTACCCAAGTATCATCAAGGATATACCTTGTATAGCATGCCGGATACTATAATATTAGCCAACGGTGAAAATTTATCATATCAAGATGGGTATTATTTTGCAGGTTGGAATACCAAAGCCGATGGTACGGGAACTTTTCTGCCTAAAGGTTTAAAATATGTAAGCCCAAGCAGTGTTGACTTGTACGCCGTATTTGAAACCCTCAACGACCACGAATATGTAGATTTAGGACTTCCAAGCGGAACTCTTTGGGCAAAAACCAATATCGGCACCACCAGCGAAAACAAAGAAGGTTATTTGTTTGCCTATGGCGAAACTTCACCTAAAACCGAATATACATTCGAGAATTGGACACTTTTAGATAATAAATATGATAATATGTTCAACCTAATGACCGACACATATAGAGCTGCTGGAATTATTAATGGTCAATACGAACCGTATGCTGGAATAAGGTATCGTTTTACGTTAATGTATATGCAAGACGCTGCCTCTGTTAATTGGGGAAAATTATGGCGTATTCCATCCATTGAAGAATGGAAAGAGTTGTTTGACAACTGCACCGTTGAAGACTATGACTATGTTATTATCGACGGAGACCAATATCCCCAATCAAGAATTCTTAGAAGTAAACATAACGACAATTATATAATCTTACCTTATACATCTTTCTCCGCCAACCATAATAAGGGTGATGCTTATTCGTTAGAAACGAAGGGTTATTTTAGTAAAATAACCCTTCGTTTTAAAAAGAATCAAAATTCTCAATCTACACGTCCAATTTGGTCATCATATGAACGCAATGAGTGGGTTGCCGATTATTGGGAAGGTGTAGCTGTTCGCCCTGTAACAAAACTTAAATAAATCATACGACTAACATACAAACCATTCAAAACTATTTTAATGATAGTTTTGAATGGTTTAAATACATATCATTATGAAAAAACTAATACTACTATCTATATTATTATTTGGATGCTTGACTAATTATGCGCAGATTAATCCGCAGTATTATGAGCATTCTTTTTATAAAGTTACATTTCATAAACCGTTAATTGGTTGGATGGTGCGAGATACTAGAAAAATAAAAGACAATGATAATAAGATTGTTTATACAATTATAACAGCTAACGGAAATGAACACGTTTATACAGAAAAACGTGCATTGTCTGATATTCCAGATTCCACTTATTATCTAACAGAAGAGCCTATCACATTAAAATATAAAACATCGCAGAAAATTGGACTAGACCTTTTGTTCTATGATAACTCTATCGAAGCAAATGACGCATGGGAACACAAGTTTACAGAGGGTAAATATAAATCGTATGGAATAGACCAATTCGGTGATTTTGAATATGGATGGGATAATGTTGACGGTGATTATGGTATTTTTCATTGTACAACAAAAATCTCTTACGAAATATTTAGATGTGAATGTAGAGATGCTGGAGATACCTTATGTTCAGGGACAGAACTTAATTGCAAGTACAATTTTGAATTACCGTTTAACTCATCTGTTTATTTTGCCAAAAAAAATAATCCTAAAACAAAATATTTATTAAAGAAAATTGCACAAGGTCAAACTGAATTTACAGTGTCAACTAAAGACATAACTGATTCAATTGGATATAACGAACCTTTTGACCTATACATTTTTGCCGGATCGGGAGATTTCGATTTTTTCAAATTAAATCTTGGTATAACTCATTTTGGTAAAATAATAGAAGAAGTTCCATACCACAGAGATGATATTTATATTAAAGACAATCAGTTAGTAATAAAGAATAGTCAACAATACAAAAATTGTAATTTTGTTTTTGAAGGTAAAACTGTAAGTAAAAATTACAAAGCAATAAATGATAACCACAAGCCACAATTCATTCCCACAGGTCAATATCAATTACAGATTAGTGATAAAAACGACAATTACTGCCAAGTAAATCTTGATGCATACGTACCTGAAATCAAATACAATTATCTTGATAAAAAAATAGATGAATTCACACATTGGCACAACGAAGATACTACTCAAGCTATTAATCTCAAAATATATAATGTAAACAACAACTCTCTCAAAGATTCTATCACCATAACAGAATCATATCCAACAAATTCTAATCATACATTTAAATACAAACCGGGCAATAAAACTATAGAAGAAAATCTTACATATTATAATAAAGAACATGTACAAACAGATTCAACCATTCCTCTATTTGCTACCCCATACTACATCACCTGCTATCCCGATTTAGACAGCATCACAATTGTACCAAAAGATACCTTATCAATTCCCACTATTATTACCATCAATAAAGATAGCCTCAAAGCCTATCCTTCAATATACGTAGATGTAAAACCTATACCTGCAGATTGCTTTTACGATATGCATAAGGTTAAAATCGATAGCATATCAGGAGGGTTGTCTAATGGTTATAATTATACCATAATCGGCAACAACAGCGAAACAGAAATACATCAAGGTGATACTATTGTAATTCCTAACAATAATCAAAAAGAGTTTTCTTACAAATTAGCATTTTATGATGCAAATATTTCAACAGAAGATTCTATACACGGCGGCAAAAAAGCCCGCAGTACTTCTACTAACGAAACATATGTAATAATGCCCGACACTTTAGGCGTTGATAAGTATGAAATCACCGATGTGGCATGCCACGGAGATGCCACCGGCAAAATTCAAATTCTAAGTCTCAAATATGCCGACCCTAACAGACCCATTTCCTATCTTTGGAACACCAATTCCACCCAAAATTTTATTGATAATTTGCCTATAGGAACTTACTCTTTAAAACTTTCTGATGGCGTGTGCTCTGTGAATTCTGAATATGAAATCAAACAACCTAACCAATTAATTTTCAAAAAATTCGAAGCAAATGATGCCTCGTGTTTTGGCTACAACGACGGCTCTATTATTGTTTCTCCGGATGGCGGTGTAAAGCCTTATACATATTGGTTAAACGATTCTATTGTTTCGCCCAACATCACAAAACTCATTGCCGCAGATTATCATATCACCGTGGCAGACTCCAACAATTGCTTTATAGAAAAAGATACCAAAATCAACGAACCTCCACAAGTAATCAACAACAATATCATTCACAATTACAGCATCTGCCAAGATTCCGAACTTGAAATCGATGCCGGTGATTTTGCCGACTATATTTGGAAAAATCCCGAAGGCAAAACCCTGAAAGACAAAAACATCTTGAAACTCAACAACGCATCACCCGAAGGCGAATACTATTTAAAAACCATCCGTTACGACGATTGCTTTGCCGAAGACACCATTACCATTGTGCAAAGCAAAGAATCATTAAAAATGAATTTCCTTTTGCCATCGGATATTTACAACGACGACTATGCCAAAATCGTGGAAACATCAAGCCACGAGCTCGACTCGCTCAAATGGTCGTTTTCTGAAAACCTCATAGGAGATTTCCCCAAAGATTCCACCACGCTCACTATCAGCACCAACGCACTCGACAAGCTTTCCACTTACAAAATCAAGCTTACAGGCTACTACAAAGGATGCATTTCCACTGTAACAAAAAATCTGAACATAAGCAATCTAACCCGTCCCGAAGAGGAGTATATCCCCGACTTTTATGATTCTGACGAGATTCTCGACTGCCGCATAGGCCCCAACCCAAACAACGGCAACTTCACACTGTTTCTCGACCTCGACTGCGCCAAGGATGCCGTGCTGACAATATACAGCATCAGCAGCTACAAGTACGTGCTGCGCGAAAAACTTGTTGGTTTGCAAAACTACGAGCATTCCATCAACCAAAACCTCCAGCAAGGCTTATACATCCTCGAAGTTAAAACCCCAAAAAGCATCAGAAGAATAAAATTTGAGGTGACTAAATAATGGCAAAGGAAGCTGTTATTACGATTTTTTCACAATCCCCGCCGGGCGGCGGGGGTGTTTTTCTTTAAAACAAAAATTACAGCGAATGGAAACGAATTCAAGCGAATTACTTTTTATAGTGCGTCTTTGACAGTTTCGGCAAAATCGGCAAGGGAGGGGTCGCGGGCGCCCATAAGGAGAATGATGTCGCCGGGTTGGGCAGTGGAGCGGAGTTCGGGGATAATATCTTGACGGTCTGCAATGTAGAGGGCATTTTTACCGAGGGCAGCGAGGGAGTCGGCAAAGGTGCTTGCTGAGAATGATTGGTCGGCTGTGCCTCCGGCGTAATAGATTTTGGAGAAAATAATGCGGTCGTCGGGACGGAGAAGGGCGGCGAGACGCTCAATGAGTTCGTCTTTCATCATACGCGAAGGAGCGAAACCGTGCGGCTGAAACCACGCAATAACTCGCTTGCTGATAGCCTGACACGCCGAAATGGATGCTGAAATTTTGGCAGGATTGTGGGCAAAATCGTCCATAATCACGATGCCGTTTTTATTGCCAATCACTCGGTTGCGACGATAAATGCCTTGATACTGAGCAAGGGCGGCGGCAGAATCCTTGTCGCTGATGCCGAGTACACGAGCCACAGAAATGGCTGCCATAGCGTTTTCCATATTGTGGCGACCTATCACATTGATTTTAAAGCGAGTATCGTCGCAAGTGAACTCTATGCTGTCGGGATTTTGCACAAAATCCTCGGCATTGTTGCCCGCAAAGCCACGGCACGAAAAATCGTTGACAATATCAATAGAGAGCGATGCCGAGCGTTCGTTGTCTTGGTTGACAATGAGATTGTTGCGGGTGTTGCGGGCAAAAGCGGTAAAGAGTTCCATAAGTTCGGGAATCTCCTTGTGGTCGCGGTCGATATTGAGAATTACGCCAATGGAGGGACGATAATTTTTTATAGTTCCGTCAGACTCGTCGGATTCAATAACAAGATAATCGCTGTTGCCAACGGCGGCGTTGCCTATTTTGCCTTGGTTTTGAAGTTCCACAAGTCCTGCGCCCGAAATGAGCGACGGCGAAAAGCCGCATTTCTCTAAGATACAGTAAATCATTGCGGTAGTTGTTGATTTTCCCGATGTACCGCTCACGGCGATAGTCTTGCTTTTGAGAGCGATGTCGGCAAGCAACTTGCTGCGGTGCAGTATTCTAAGATTGTTTTTCATTGCAAAAGCATATTCGGGAACGGTCTCCTCGATGGCAGTAGAAACCACCACGCAATCGGTGTCGAGATCGGGAACGGTCTCGCCTTGGTTATAACATTTTATACCTTCAGCTTCGAGTTTGTGTTTGGTATCCTGACCCTCAGGCGATGCAAAAATACGGTCAGAACCGCTTACTTCGCGGCCTTTGCCCCTAAGAAACTGAGCAATAGCGCTCATACCGCTACCGGCAATACCTATAAAAAAATATTTATTCTTCATTTTTAATTTCCTCTTCAAATTGTTTGCGTTGTTTTTTTCGTTGTTTTTCTTCTATATGATGTTTAATGCTAATTACGTCCTTGATTTTAGAAAAAGTTTTACGTTCATCCTTCTGTTCCTTGCTCTCAAAACCTGCGGTAGCCTTAGCACCCGACAGCACAGATTTTATCCAATAAGATGAAAAGCTCTTATGAAAATCTGGTTCAGCATAAATAAAACCCCTTTTAACACGAGATAGTTTATGTTTAGGATTGTCGGTTCGAATAAGCGAGTTAGCAAGGAAAGAAAGCAAGCCGCGACGTTTGGGCTGAATACTATCGTGCTTGTTTACAGAGAGTTTCAATCCATTATAACGGAAAATAGAAACGCCAGTAGAGGATTTATTATCAGAAGTAAACTCAATATCAGCGCTTTGCATAACACCGTCGTCGATACGAGCAAAGAGGGCATTTTCGAGAAAAGGATTCAGATCGGGTAAGAAAACAGTATCGGTTTTCGCCTTGATAATAAACTCGTCGGTAGGCGAATTCAGAAAATACTTAAAATCGGCCTTAATACCTGCCTTACCCATAAGAAGTCCGTCAATAGAAGCTGTCATTGTGCTATCATGACGAATGCGAGCGGTGTCGTTGGTAAAATTGAATACCCTGCCCGAAATATTGTTAATAGTGAGAACCCCAGGCACAGAAGCCTCAGGACTGAGTTGTTCTACAGCAATATAGCTATTTGACACAATGGCAGTATCAATGGTTAGTTTCAATGGAATTTTACGAATCAGCTGATGGAGATTAGGCTTAATCGACGAAGTATCAGATGGTTTTGAGCGATTGAGATACGAATTGAGCGACAAATGGTCAACATACAATTTGCCAATATCTATATGACGGTGAAGAGCGAACTCATCGATGTCGAAATTGTGAGCCGTGAGCTTTTCGCATAATAAAAAAGTAGCACTTTTGCGGAATGGGAACAACTTGTAGAAATTATACCGCGACGATGTAGGGCGATATTCAACATTATAAACTACAATATCGTTTTTATCGGGAGCAAACTCAACACGTCCAGCGTGAAGCATATACAAACTATCTTTTAAATATACAGTGTAATCGTTGATACCTGTGGTAATCTCCTTAACAGGGAAACGGTCGTCTTGAATATTACGAGTATCAAGTCCCACCATTTTAAAGTCCAAATTATTGAGTTTCACGGTATTTTTACCTGTGCGATAAATATCCAAACAAATATTTCCAGCATAAAAAGTATCAACAACTACTGCCTTAAATTTATTATAAATATTTGTAATGTCGAATTTAGGTTTACGGTCGGGACGTTTGCCAGCCACAAACTCAGCTTCGGGCGAGTTTAAGAATATTTTTTCCGCTTTGATAGCTCTGTCGAAAGCAACAGATTCTAAATCAGGCTTAACAACAAAAATATCAGGAATAAATAACGATGAAACACCTCGATTTTGATTAAGATTAATAACGTCACCCTTGTCGAAAAATATATTGTGGACATGAAGCGAATCGTTGTGCATATCAGCGGATTTGATAGCAATTTGATTTTCGGCGTTTTTAGTGAGGATAGCGATATTTTCGGAATGAAAAGTAGGATTACGGAACGAAATAAGGTGACCCCGCTCGGCAATGTTAGCGCTATCGATAGTGAGCGAATCCAACGACAAATCAAAACCGGCATAGAAAGTCCGCGTAGGAATATTGTTGATATTGGAATAGATTCCAAACTTGCTATCATTTGAGATAATTTTAGAAATTTGCAAACTATTTAAAAACTGATTCAAAATAGGTGGCTTTTTCTTAGCAGCCGAAGAGTCCACAACCTTCTGCTCAGGTTTGGAAATCGTGAATACAGTCTTGTCTATCAGGCAAGTATCAGTGCAGAGAAAACCAGTTTTTGCAAATCGCACAAAGTCAATTCCACGAAAATATATCGCAGGGAAATAGGCATTGACAACATTTTTGTTGGAATATGTATATTCGTGATTTTGAGACACAAACACCATATCCATATTTAAAAAACCAGCACTAGTACCAAGTGTAATGTCGGTAGCCTTTACATTATGAACACGGTCTGGCAATAGAAATTGAAAATTTTTTATATTAAGTCCGTAATTATCAGCAAAAAGGAAACGACCTACGGGATCAATACTGTCGCGGTCGAAATAAAAATGGTCGATATCAAGTTTAAAACGATTTTCTGTAGAAATGCGGTTTTGATTTAACGAATCACGAACCGTAATTCTAACAATACCGCTATCAAGATGCAAAGAATCTATACGAACAATGTTCAGCGACTTTGGAAGCATTGTGGCAAAAGATTTTTCCAATTCGGACAAAGAGTTAAAAACCGAATCACGATGAGTGGGCTCAGTATTTGTTTTAACAATTGGCGTGTAAACCGAATCATTTGACAATGAATCACTTAACAAACGTTTCAAATGTGGATACTCAATAAACACCAACTGCGGATTCATAATCTGAAAATTGCCAATTTCTACCTTATTGTTGTAAAAGCCCTGAATAAGATTAGTATTGGAAATAACTGCCTTTGAAACCTTGAAATCCATCACAGAATGCTTATTAAGACGCTGTAAAACAGGAATTAACAAAGATTCTGTATCGGCGGAGTAACTGAAATTTAGAAAAGATATAGACTTAGTTCTAGAATTAACCGTAAGATTTTGTCCCTTAAGAATATGAATATTAGTAGAGGGTTTCATCACAAAATTGTCGAGGGTCATATAGACATTAGATACAATAAAAGGTTTTTCGCCAGAGCTCAACAATGTGCGACCTGTTTCAAAATTATCAACCGACAAAGTAAGCAAGCCACTGATAGTCAGGCTGTCTTCCAGGATTGAAGATTGCTGGTCGATATTGATATAACTTTCTTTAATATTAAATTTTGCGATATTAAGCGATTGAAAATATTCATCGCTAAGCAGTTTCATAAGGCTCTGCCGTTTGTGTTTAATTACCGAAGTATCGTTGAAACTTTTAGATTCAATTTGCGGTTTGTAGATAGACATCAATCCTATGCTGAAAATCTGTGTGTTATAAGCTTTTTTGATGTCAATGTTGGTAATGTCGAGTTTGGGCACGGAGATATTCATACGGCTGTCGGTAGAATCCTTGGCATCATAGAGAGGACGAATGCTGATTTTACTGGCTACTACCGATTTGTTTTTTGTGGAAACATCTAACGAAGACGACGAAAGCAAATGCACACGGTCGGGAAGGCGCATATCAA
This sequence comes from Bacteroidales bacterium, assembly GCA_017960885.1. Lineage (GTDB taxonomy): Bacteria > Bacteroidota > Bacteroidia > Bacteroidales > UBA3824 > UBA3824. The sequence continues at coordinate 22,749 of JAGCYI010000161.1, read as the reverse complement.
AATCGCGGATTGAAATATCCAAATCGTTGGAATAGAGAATTTTATTGCGGTTGAGATAAGACAAAGAATCAAGCGCGAAACCAAGTAACGTTATATTGACATTGCCAACCTCATAAGCAGGTTTAGAAAACTTTGGATTAGAAACTTGCAGCGAGGCGTCGGAAATCGTAAAAGTATCAATGTTGATAGCCTTTAACGTGCCCTTAATCAGCGAGTACCAATTGCCCTGACCTGTGGACTCGAACTTTTGATTTTCCTTGTTGCGGCGTCGTCCGGTAGCAAAGGCAATCTTAGGATTTACAAGCGAAACGGCCTTAATATCAACAACTTCTTGAAAATAAGCCTTATTGATATCCACACCTGTAACCGAAACCGTGTCGAGCGAGACATTAAACTTCTCCTTGGTGCTATACGCCGCCTTGGGACCTTCGGCAAGGAGTTTTACATCGGTGGCAAAAACTATTGAGTCTGAGGAGTTTATAATCAAATCGCCGGCACTCACGGTGTGAATACTGTCGGCAAGGCGAATCTTATAGCCGCTCGAAAAAATCTTTATCACATCGGAATAAAACAGACGGTTGTTGGTTTTGTAGACATCCTCGTCGACATAAAAATCGTTCATTGCAATGTTGATATTACCCACCACAGCCATCTCCTTATCGTCGGTAACGGTTTTGTAAAAGTCGAAAAATCCGTTAGTTACAGAAATTTTCTTTATTTCCACCTTGGTAAAATAATTACTGATAAGGGGATAAAGATCTTTGTGAATAGCATCGTACTTGCCCTTGTTCTTTTCATCGGGTTTGCCTGCGAGACGGATAACGGGACGGTCCAATTCAATAGATTTTATGCGCAAACGCCGCGACCCGAAAATTGACGAAAGGCGGATATTTTTTATCGCAAAATTGCCGACAGAAATATTGTAAATAGCACGGTTGTAGGCCATTTGCTCTTTCAACTGCATATAAACCGAAGTGTCCGCCTTCATAGAAAAATTGGTCAACAAAATGCTGCGACCCAGAAAGTTAAGACGAATATCATCGAAATTAATTGTGTAGAGACCGTTAGTTTGGTCGGAAACATTTTGGCAGATTTTTTCTTTGAGCAACGGAAATGCATAATAATAAAGCACATACTGAGCCACGCCCACAACCACGGCAAGCACAACGAAAAGTTTTAGAAGAAATTTCCAAAACTTCCGTTTTTTCTTCGGCTGTTTTTCAACGGCTTTTTCGGGCTCTATGTCTTGATTTTCAGGCATTTTCTTGGTCTAAAATCTTGTTGTTTTTGCGCATATACAAAGCAATTAAAAGCGACGGCAGTGCGCAGACCGTTACCCAAATAAAAAACGTGGTATAACCCATCATATTTTGCAGCCAACCGCTCACCATACCCGGCAACATCATTCCCGCAGCCATAAAAGCGGTGCACACTGCATAGTGCGACGACGAATTAGCACCGCGCGAAATCTGCATCATAAACACCGTGTAGGCAGTAAATCCAAATCCGTAGCCAAACTGTTCGATAAAAACCATCGACGAAACGGCGGCAAAACTCTCTGTTTGCAATGCAGCCATATAAGCATAGAAAATATCAGGCAGATTCAACGCCAAAATCATAATAATCAACGATTTGCGCAAGCCATTCTTGGCAATAAAAATCCCACCGAGAATACCTCCGAGAATAAGGGCAATTAGTCCGAAAGTTCCGTTTACAAGTCCTAACTCACTTTGAGTCAAGGCTAAACCGCCGTTTTCGCGAGCATCCAACAAAAAGAGCGGAGAAATTTTTGACAACTGCGCCTCGCTCAATCGGTAGAGGAGCAAAAACGCCATAATCAGCCAAATATCAGGCTTTTGGAAAAACTTTATAAACGGTTGGAAAAAGTTGGTTGTGGATTTTTGACGTTCGGTTTCAACATTTTTTGGCAGCATAAAATAATGATATACAGCCAACAACGCCATCAAAACACCAAAAATACCGAACACAATCTGCCACGCAAATTTTACATCTCCGTATGATTCAGTAAGATAGCCCGCCAAAACTACAAGACCGCCTTGACAGAAAATCATAGAAATACGATAAAAAGTGTTGCGGATACCAACCCAAAACGCCTGACTTTCAGTGCTTAAAGCCTTGATATAAAAACCGTCGGCGGCAATATCGTGAGTAGCAGAGGCAAAAGCGGCAAGCCAAAACACTATCAATGAGTATTTTACAATACCGTCGAAAGGAATTGTGTAGGCAATTAATCCAAACAAAACACCTGCGAAAAACTGACAGAAAGTGATCCAAAACCTCGAAGTTTTGAACATTTCAGTGATAGGACTCCAAAGCGGCTTTATCAACCAAGGAAGATAAAAACTACTTGTGTAAAAGGTAATTAGGTCATTGTCCATACCCAAAGCCGATTTATAAAAAATCGTACTCAGCACGTTGACAGCCATATAGGGCAAACCCTCGGCAAAGTAAAGCGAAGGAATCCAAGTAGCGTGTTTTATTTCGGAACTGTTCATTTTCAATACATTTGAGTGAGTTCGGCGTTGTGATAATAAAATTTGAGAATCTCGTCGAAACGGAAACCCTTGCTTGCCATCACTGCCGCACCTATTTGACACATACCTACGCCGTGACCCCAACCTATGCCGTGAAGAATAAATCCATCGGAAGTTTTTTCCACGTCGAAAGCGGAACTATAAAGGTGGGTTTCGGAGAGTATGCGTCTGATTTCTAATTCTTTACCAAAAATCTTTGTAAGTTTTGAGCCAACAATCTTTAAACGGGTGATACGTCCCGAAGGACCGCGGTCTAAGGGTTCGAGAGCGATAATTTCGCCAAAATCCTCGCCGGTTTTGTGTTTGAGAAGTTCGGGAAGGGTTTTAGAATTGAGTTTCACAGTCCAACGATAAAAATCTTTTGATTGTTGGTCGTAATCGTTGAGAATTGTGCGGAGGAGAGCCTCGTCGTTGGTGTTGCAATAAGGACAGTCGACAGGTTCGAGATAGTTGTAATGCACAGGTTGCCAACAACTTTCAAACACCTCGGAACGTCCGCCGCAGCATTTTGAAAACCTTGCGTCGCAAATTTCGCCGTTGTAAGTAAGAAACAATCCACGGGTAGCCTCCACAGCAGCCTTTACGTTTGGATTGTAGGCACGAGAAAGCCCCTGATAGCGTTGGCAATGGTCGTCGGCACAGACATCAAAAAGAGTGTGAGCCTCGCGGTCGTACCAAGTGCAGACCTCATCGTTGGTAATAACTGGCTTACCCTCAGGTCTTTTACCAGAGATTTGAGCCATCAGCCAACTGCGCGAAATTATAGCGTGGGCTTTGAGCAACTCAATCGGACAATCGCCACGCATCTCGGACGAAATTACAGATGTAATATATTGTTCAAGTGGTATATGATTAATTAGCAATACTTTACCATCTACCACCTTAACTGTAAATTCACCATTAAAAACCTGTTTTTCTAACTTGTTCCAATGGAATTGAAGACCGATTTCCACATCGTCGATTTCGAGGTTTCCATCGGCGTTTGGTCTGAAATTCAGTTCGTTAAACGAGCCTATTCCTACATTTATGATTGGTTCTGTCATCTTTTTTTTGTCAACGAATGAAACGAATAAAAAACGAATCAATTATAATCAAACAATCAACTAATAATCAACAAGTTGATTATTAGTTGGACGAATTAAACGAATCAGAAAGCGGCATCATATTGCCGTCGTTCATAACTATGTACGAGCCCTTGTCGGCAGTGTTGATAGAGCCGATGAGCGTAAATAAGTCGTTATCCTTGATTTTTTCGTACTCTTTGAGTTCGATAGTAAAGAGCATTTCGTAATCCTCGCCGCCGTTGAGAGCCGACACAACGGGCATAATGCCAAACTCTTCTGCCATTTTTTTGGTTTCGTCGGCAATGGGAATACGCTCCTCAAATATCTCACAGCCCATATCCGAGGCACGGCATAGGTTCATAAGTTCGTCGGCTAGACCCGTAGAGAGGTCGATCATCGAAGTGGGTTTGATTTCCTTCTTTTTAAAATAATCTAACAACTCGATTTGCGCCTCAGGACGGAGTTGACGGCGGAGAATATAGTCGTTGTTGTCGAGTTTCGGTTGCACACCTGTGCTCTCAAACACACTGCGTTCGCGCTCCAAAAGTTGCAAGCCCATATATGCGCCGCCGAGGTTGCCCGTTACACAAATCAAATCGGTGGGACGTGCGCCACTGCGGTAAACAATGTCATCCTCTTTGGCAGTGCCGATGGCTGTAACACAGATAGTTAAGCCACGCATAGAACTTGTAATGTCGCCACCTGCAAGGTCAACCTTGTAATGCTCGCAGGCAAGTTTCACACCGTCAAAAATTTCTAATATCTGACTCTGCATCAATATGTTAGATACGGCTATCGAAACCATTACTTGCTTAGGTTGGGCGTTCATAGCAATGATGTCGGCAATTGCAGCCGAAACCACCTTCCAACCAAGGTGTTTGAGAGGCGTGTAAACAAGGTTGAAATGTATTCCCTCCACAAACATATCGGTAGAAACGAGGGTGCGGAGATTTCCCGAATTAATCACTGCGGCATCGTCGCCTATGCCGAGAATGGTTTCTGGATTGGTTTTAACCGCTTTTTCGGCAATTTTGGCAATCAAACCGTGCTTGCCGTTGGGAATAGATATTTTTTCAGGTTCGTGATTATCGCTCATTTTGTTTTTTTAAAATTATAACGTATATTTGCAATCGAATTCCGGCTATCGGAACATTTGCAAAAATACACAAAAGATTAGATTTTTAATATGAAACACACCTTAATTTATAGAATAGTGGCAGCATTTTTTGCAATAATGCTGTTTGGCGGCGTGGCAAACGCCCAACGCGCACAATTTGACATCAGCGAACTCGGCATTTTTCCCGACGACAACGCCCCCGCAAAGGCAACTGTGAACTGCGAGGCAGACCTCTGCAACATTGAACGCGCACTTATAGAAGCCAACCGCAAACGTCAGTTTTACGGTTACAGCGTGCAGATATTTTTTGGTTCGGGTAGCGATGCCCGCGAAAAATCAGAAAAAGCAAAAAAGAAATTTCTGGAACTCGTTGACGGTGAGGAGGCTATGGTAGTTTACGAACAGCCTTACTTTAAGGTAAGAGCCGGCAATTTCCGCACACGTTTAGACGCCACCAAATTGAAGAAAAAAATCATCGGTGAGTTCCCGGGAAGTTTCGTGGTAGAATGCAAGATTTCTTATCCTAAGATATAATAATTTGTTTATCAACGAATTAAACGAATTAAGACAAAAAAACTTAATAAAGAATTTAATAATTAAATATCTGAGATATTTAATTATACGAATTAAACTAATATAAATTTATTGTATTTGTTTTTATTCGTAAATAAAGTTCCTTTTAGGAACTTTATTTTAATTAATTATATATATCAAGTATATTCGTTAATTTCGTTTAATTCGTTGACCCCCCAAAAAAAACTACGATTCCTGACCAAACTGCATTAGATATCCTTTGAGGAATTGGTTTAAATCGCCATCCATAACGGCTTGAACGTTAGAGGTTTCGATATTGGTACGGAGGTCTTTTACCATTTTGTAGGGTTGCATTACGTATGAGCGGATTTGGCTGCCCCACTCTATCTTTTTCTTCTTGCCCTCAATTTCGGCTTGCTTTTCGCGCTTTTTGTTGAGTTCAATTTCGTAAAGATGCGATTTAAGTATGCGTAGGGCATTTTCGCGGTTTTGACCTTGCGTGCGACTTTCGGTGTTTTCTACCACAATACCCGACGGCAAGTGGCGCACACGCACACCTGTTTCCACCTTGTTGACATTTTGACCGCCTGCACCCGACGAGCGGAATGTATCCCACTCTAAATCAGATGGATTGATGGTAATTTCGATAGTTTCGTCGATAAGCGGCACCACAAAAACAGAAGCAAAAGTAGTCTGCCGTTTGCCCTGAGCATTAAACGGAGAAATGCGCACCAAGCGGTGAACGCCGTTTTCGCCTTTGAGCCAACCGAAAGCGTTTTCGCCTGAAATTAAGACAGATGCAGTTTTGATACCTGCCTCATCGCCCTCCTGATAGTTGGTGGTTTCGGTTTTAAAGCCATTGTCCTCAGCCCAACGCAGATACATCCGCAAAAGCATCGACGCCCAATCGTTGCTTTCGGTACCGCCCGCGCCGGCATTTATTTTAAGAATAGCGTCGAGGTGGTCTTCCTCGTTGCTGAGCATATTTTTAAATTCAAGATTTTCGATAAGATTGAGAGCCGCGGCATAAAGTTCGTCGTACTCGCCCGAATCCTCGCCAGCCTCGGCAAACTCTACTGCCACAGAAAGGTCGTCAACGGCAGTTTGGGCGGCATCGTAGTCGTCGACCCACTTTTTAATTACAGACGATTGTTTTAAAAAATCTTCGGCGGCTTTGGCATCGTTCCAAAATTCGGGTTTATCAGCCTCAGCCTTGTTTTTTTCTACGGTAATGCGCTTTTGGTCGATGTCAAAGATGCCTCCTCAACGCGCCAAGGCGTTCCAAAAGCGATTTGTATTCGTCTTTGTTGTACATATTATCTTATCTTAGTGATAGTTCCGTTGTAATTTACCTTGATAATCGACGATGGCGACACCTCAGTGGTATCGTCTTGACGATATTTTACGATATAATCTACCGCTTGCTTAATTTCATCTTCAATTTGTGCGTAAAATGCCGCTGGCTTATGACCTGATATATTGGCAGATGTAGATACGATAGGTTTTCCAAATTCTGAAATAAGAGTTTTGCAAAAATCGTCGTCGGGGATACGGATACCGATACTGCCATCTTCGGCGGTGAGGTTGTTGGCAAGGTTTCGAGCCTCGGGATAGATAACAGTAAGGGGCGACACAGCCTCGTCCATAAGTTCCACAGCGCGGAACGGCACCGATTCCACGTATTGTTGCAGCATAATAAAGTTAGAAACCAACACGAGCATAGATTTAGAATCGGGGCGGTTTTTGATTTCAAAAATACGGTCCACGGCGTCGGGATTAGTGGCGTCGCAACCCAATCCCCAAACAGTGTCGGTGGGGTAAAGAATAACCTTACCCTCTTGTAATGCTGATAAAGCGGCTGAAATGTCGTTCTGCATAGTTGGTTAAATAAATTTTGGAGCAAAGGTAGAAATAATGCTGTTAATAGCAAAATTATGAGGGAAGAATTTACCACATAGCCAACTTATCCATATTTCCTATCTCAATAGTAAGAGGGATACTCATTGCCCTAAAAATACGTGAGATGGTGGTAAGAGACATACATCTGCCTTTTTCAACACGTGATATTTGTGCTTTTTTTACACCAACTTTTTCTCCAAGTTGCTCCTGTGTGAGATTTTGTGCGAGTCTTGCTTTTTTAACGGCTTCACCCAATTTGTATGCACGTACCGATTCGTCAACGCTATGCTCAAACTTATCGCGTTTTGGAGTACCAATTTTTCCGTAATGTTCTTCGAGAATTTCCTCAAAGTCGTAAAACTTAATGCCGCCTATCTCTTTCATCATTTATCGTTTTTTTTTATTGAGACGAATATACATATTTTATTTTAATCCACAAATGAAATATGATTAATTGAGAGGAAATCAGATGAACAAAACACGCCTTATAATAAATAGAAACAAAAATTTTCTTCTGTTCTATTGTCGTTACTTACCTTTTTATTTATATTTACGGCAAATAAAAACAAATATACGAAACAGAAATAAAATAAATATAACATATTAAATCATTGGGCTTTACGCTCTTATTCCTTTTTAGTAAAATTCGCCAAATTTTGAACACAGGGATAAGTAAGCGATTAGGTTCACGCACATAGTGGCGTGAGCCGTTTCGTGCTTATTAGTGTTCAAGGTGTTTGGCGATACCCACTAAAATAATAAGTAAACAACGAAACGGTGAACGCCTTTTTTGTTGATTATAAAAGAGTAAGCCTACAATTAACCTATTGATATTATGGAATCAGAAATACATCTCGGCAAATTAATTCGACAGGAACTAAATAGGCAAAAACGCTCCGTTACTTGGCTTGCAGATATCATCAAATGCGACCGTACTAACTGTTATAACATATTCAACCGTCAGTATATCGACATTGAACTTCTTAAACGCATAAGTCGTGCATTAAAACATAATTTTTTTAACGAATTGGCGAGAAATATGGACTATGTCGTAAAAGATGCGACAGATATGTAGAAAAAGTTGCGACACAAATTTAGTTATATGATTCAAATTAGGTCGTACCTTTACAAAAACAATTTATATCCATAATTTATATTTATAATTAAAAAACGCAATACTATGAAAAAGATTACTTTACTATCGTTAACGATGCTAATGTGCATTGCATCATTTGCTCAATCACCTTATCAAACTAAGTGTTTCGAGATTTACAAAAAATATATGAGAATAATTTCTGCGGGCACAATATCTCCGGCAGAATTGGAAAACGTGTTTAACACATATGTATTAGCGGGTTTGTATCCGTACGATTATGAATCTGCTCGTACCGAAACCGCATTCGCGGCTGCCGAACTAAACTATATGCTCAAATATCCAACAAAAATTGAAGACCTCAGAAATAAGATGAAAGCCGAGTTTGAGGCTGCCAAATCACTTATGAGAGAAGACGATAAAATGATGTATAAAGTAAACACAGAAATGAGAGTACCATACGGAAAGGTTAAATGGGAAGGTGCAAGACAGTTCCTTAATTGGACAAATAAAGGGGAATTTGAAACAACGGCTCAATGGGACAATCGTTTAAAAAATCAATCGCGAAGAGTATTTGATAGCATCATGATTTGGGCTATTCAAAAAGAACTTGATAAAAATTATTGGTATCTTGATTTTGGAAATTATAATGCCGATAAAGAAGAATTGAAAATTTATTTCAAAGACAAATCAGGCAAAAATGGCATATCACATGATTTTAAACTATCTCCACAAGATGCTCAAAACATAAAATACAATATTACACTTAATTCTGATGATTTACAACTTTATGAAGGTGGAGCCGGATTCGAAAGTCGAGGAAAACAAAAATTGCAAATGTGGTACTATTATTGGGACATTTGTTATATAGATGATGAAGATGCATCATTTTGCCCCAGTGCATTCGTGATTAAGTATAATGGGGAAAAAACACTATTCGACAACAAAGAAAGATGGAATGCAGTTAAAGATGTTACGTATAATTTTGATGATTTAGGAATTGAACTTACCCCGTTAAAAGGATATGTTTTTAGTTACAAACAGGCATATGATGATTTGATTACGAAAGGAAAAGAAGCACAACAGAAAAAAGAACAAGCAATCAAAGATTCCATAGCAAAGGTTGAAGAGCGCAGGATAAACGATTCCATTGCTCTTGTTAAACAAAAAGAACAAGAAGAACTAAACAAACGAAATGACCTTGAATATATGGAAAAAAGTAAACCAATAATTGCACAAATAGATTTTCTTGACCCAAGCCAAAATACATCTTCACTAAATGCAAAAAGAGAAGAATTATTAGAATTTGCAAAACAAAGGAAAGGAAAACCATATTATATAACAATTCTTAATACTTTCATTAATTCTAACAATGCAATGAAGAAGGAATACACAAAAAATGGAAGCAAATATTTTTATCATAGGTATGAAAAATTTACAGATGCCATAGATGTAGATTGGATAGACGAAAAATCTGACTTTTTCGATGCATATACAAGTGGAAATTATAAAGCAATAATACAAAGTAAAAAATAAAACAGACATTTAAAACAAAACAGACTGATACAAATTTCAATGTATCAGTCTGTTTATTATATTTCTATTCTCCTCACCCTTAGCGTTACCCCTGTCTCTTTTTATACTCCATAATTTTTCAGCACTGATATTTCATTAGGCAACATATTTATTAAAAAATCCAAAATCAGCAAACATTTTGAGATTTTTGACACTTTTAGGTAAAAACATTTTGAGATTTTTGACAAAACAGACAAAATCGGGCAAACATTTTGAGATTTTTGACATTTTCGGGCAAAAACATTTTGAGATTTTTGACAAATAGGAGAAAAATATACAAACATTTTGAGATTTTTGACATTTTAAGGCAAAAACATTTTGAGATTTTTGACAAAGGGATGCAGTTAATAAATTACAACACTCCACCCTCAGAAGGGGTTCTGAATTGGAAAACGGTTTTATCGTTGGTGTTGGTGATTAAAAAGTCGCCGAACATAATAATGTCCATTCCTATAATGACATCATAATCGTAAAAATCATTCTCCATCACCTCCACGTTGGTAACACAATCGCCTGACGGTAACAGAATATGAACTAGATAGACATTTGAATCACTAACGCCACCAATTCCTGCAATACTTCCTTGGTTATAAGGTGTAAGTCCAAGACCTTCAACAACACGTTTAGAAATCACAGTGTTGTCGGCGCCTGTATCCCACATAGCGTTGTCGGTATGGAACTTACGCCCATCCGACGAAAAAATATCACAATCGGTGGTAATTGTTTCTACAATGTCGGGGAACTCCTTTTTAAACTTCGCCATTATCAGAAGTTTTAATAACCTTTTGAAAGAAATCCTCCTTGCTCATCAACTGAGGACGAACAGAATTACCCTTCCTCTTGGATATTTTTCGTATGCGCACAATGGATTTTCTCGAACCATCAGGACGAGGTTTCTCTCTTTCGAGCAACACATTACCATCTTTATCAATTAATGCCATCATAATAGATTAACGTTTAATCACTTGGCAAAGTTAGTAAAAAACTCGAAAAAACAGTATTAATTAGAAATTAATTTTCCCCCTTACTCCTCGTGTTTTTCGCTGTAATATTCGGCGAGTTCGCGTTTGCCTACTTCGGGACGGCCGTAGTGCTCGTCGTGCTGCGAGATGTCAAGACCAATGTGCTCGTCTTCTTCGCTTACGCGCATCGGTATCATCTTGTTGGTGAGGTAGTAAAGTCCGTAGGTTACCAAAAATGTGTACACAAACACAATGGCAAGGGCTATTACGTGATTAAAGAAAAAATGCAGATGCGTAACTCCTTCTGCGGCAAGGATATCCGATTCGTATTTGTAGACAAACACGCCTGAGAGGGCGGTTCCCACAATACCGCCAACGCCGTGGGTAGGAAATACATCAAGAGCATCGTCGACCGAGGTGCGGCTTTTCCAATGGCAAGCCAAGTTAGAAACCAATGTGGTGATGACAGCAATAGTGATGCTGTCGCCGATAGAAACCCATCCTGCCGACGGTGTAATTGCCACAAGACCAAGCACTCCGCCTATGGCAGCACCCATTGCCGAAGGTTTGCGACCTGTAAGACAATCCAAGAAAACCCACAAGAGCATCGCAGTAGCAGCGGCTGTGTTGGTATTGAGAAACGCCTTTACAGCCATTCCGTCGGCGTGAAGCGAACTTCCGGCGTTGAAACCAAACCATCCCAACCACAAGAGGACAGCACCGAGAATAACGTAGGGAACGTTGGCAGGCTCGGCTTTCTTTTCCTTGCGACGTCCGAGAAAAATTGCGCCCACCAAAGCAGCCACACCACTCGAAGCGTGCACCGTGATACCTCCTGCAAAGTCCTTTACGTGCATTTTAGCAAAAAGTCCGTCGGGATGCCAAGTCATGTGAGCCAAGGGGCAGTAGACAAAAATGCAGAACAGAGCCATAAAAACCATATACGACGAAAATCTTACCCTTTCGGCAAACGAACCCGTTATCAAAGAGGGAGTTATGATGGCGAATTTCATCTGAAACAAAGCATAAAGCGCAAGTGGAATAGTGAGTCCGAGTTGCATAGAAAGATTGTCGGTGGCAGCGCCTCCCACATTATGAAACATTAGATAAGTAGAAGGATTGCCGATAATGCCAAGTCCGCCGAGGTCTTCGCCAAAACTGAGCGAAAATCCCACAAAGACCCAAAGGACGCTGATAACTCCCATTGCTATAATAGATTGCAGAATGGTAGAGATAACATTTTTTTTGCGTACCATTCCGCCGTAAAAAAACGACAGACCGGGTGTCATCATTAGCACAAAAATTGTGGCGGTAATCATCCACGCAATGTCGGCGGTGGAGATATTGTCGCTTAATTCCCAAATACCTGATTCTTCGGGCACTACATAGCCCATAATTGCTATAAGAGCGATAATTGCGGTAAAAATTACGTAACGTTTTTTCATTGTTGTAAATGTTAGTAAATTGATACCGCAAAGTTCGTACGTATAAAATTTAATAGCAATACGGTTTTACACGTAATAAAAAAAAGAAAAATACGAGAATTAATTATCTCTTTCGTAAATGATATACGGTTCGGGACGGAAGAAACCTCCGGCAGAAAGGTAGTAGGGACGAGAGTAAAATTCCCAATAGCCTGAGTGAAGGATAAACGATTTTACCTCTGCCCACGGGGTGTATTTGCTGGTGGTGCTGAGGGCAAGTCCAAGATTGTAGCCAAAAGCCTTGTTGTGGTTGATGTTTTTGAAGCCCCATTTGGTAACAGCCTGACCCATTCCTGCCGTTAAGCGGTAATAATCAGACTCTAAGGCAACGTTAAACGAAATAAGCGTCTGCACCGAGTTTTTATAATTTACAAAATAAATCTGCGGCGACATAAGTACGTTGATTTCAGGGTCTTGGGTTTTGAGGTTGAAAAGGCCAATGCTGCAATCCACACCGTATGTAAAGCCGGTATAGAAGCACCACCCAAGGGTAATGCGCGGCGAAAGGTAAACCTTGGTGTGCAGTTGAGCCGTTGCGCCCGAATGTGCTGCCAAAGTGATTACAAATGCCATTATGCCTATTAATATCTTAATCGGTTTCATCAGTGCCGGATTTTTTACTTTAATAACGGTGCAAAGATAGTAATTATTTTTTACAAAAAAATTATTACTTTTGCCTGTACAAACTTTACGCCAAATGGAAACCGCACTACTCATTACCGTACTGATATTCTGCATCATCAACATTATTTTGGTACTCACAAGAAAAAACAACAAGTCTGCCGAAGAAATCACCGCCCTGAGCGACACCGTAAAAGCCCTCACTGCCGAAATAGCCCGTCAGGAACGCATTATACGCGAGGAATTTCAGTCAGCCCGACAAGAACGCCGCAGCGCCGAAAGCGAAAACCGTATGGAAAACATCGCTCAGTTCAAACTTATGGGCGAGGGTCTCTCCCACTCTGTTGACGGATTGGCGCAGAGCCAGAAAATTCAACTCGGTCTTTTCTCTAACCGTCTAAAAGAGATACGCGACGACCTTGATCAAAACCTTAAACAAATACGCGAGGAAAACACTGCCAAACTCAACGAAATCAGAGTGTTAGTAGACGACAAACTAAAAGAGACACTCGAAAAACGTTTCAACGACTCGTTTAAACTTATCAGCGACCGTCTCGAACAGGTTCACAAAGGTTTAGGCGAAATGCAGACCTTGGCAACCGGCGTGGGCGACCTCAAAAAGGTGCTCTCAAACGTAAAGACCCGCGGCAACCTTGGCGAAGTGCAGTTGGGCGCGATACTTACGCAAATACTTTCGCCACAGCAATTTGTAACCAACGCCGCAGTGTCGCCCGATTCGCAAATGCGTGTGGAATACGCCGTAAAACTGCCCGGCAGCGACCCCGACGGCGAACCTGTGCTTTTGCCCATCGACTCAAAATTCCCCACCGAAGACTATCAACGCCTCATCGACGCCTACGACACAGGCACAGAGATTGAGCGCGAATCGGCACGGTTTGAGGCCGCCATAAAGAAAAACGCCGCCGACATTCACCGCAAATACATAAATCCGCCCGCCACCACCGACTTTGCCATAATGTTTGTGCCCACAGAGGGACTTTACGCAGAGATTCTCCGCCGTCAGGGACTTTTTGAGGCATTGCGCAACGAGTACAAGATAACAGTAACAGGTCCGGCAAACCTTGCGGCATTCCTTTCGAGCCTTCAAATGGGATTCCGCACCTTGGCAATCGAAAAACGCAGCAGCGAGGTGTGGAAACTACTCTCGCAGGTAAAAACCGAGTTTGTAACCTTTGGCGACATTCTCGAAAAAACCAAGAAAAAACTCACCGAAGCCGCCAATGTAATTGACACTGCGGGAGTTAGAAGCCGCGCAATAGAACGCAGGCTGAGAGATGTGGAAAGCGGTGGGGAACTTCCATTAGTATCAGATTAATACCTTACGCCAATAATCGAAACGTCGTCCAACTGCTTGATATTGCCGCGCCATTGGGTCAGGTTGTCGTCGAGCATCTGCTTTTGAACGGCGAGCGGCTCGTTGTGAATTTGGAGCAGATAATCGCGGAAACGTTTAATCATATATTTCTTCTTGCGGCCGTTGACCATACCGAACTGGTCGGGATAACCGTCGGAGAATAAATAAGTAACGTCGCCAGGACAAATATCAATTTCGTGGTTGGTGAAATGGTCGGTCTGGTTTTGATAGTAGCCGATAGGCATTTCGTCAGCCTCAATCTGTTGCAGTTCGTTGTTGCGGATAAGCACAAGGGGATTGTGAGCACCGGCGTATTGCAGTTTGTCGTTTTTGCGGTCGTAAACGCAGAGAGCCATATCCATACCGTCTTTCTGCTCCTCCTCCTTGCCAGTTTGACGGAGATAGGTCATCACATTGGCGCGCAGTTGCGTGAGGATGTCGCCAGCGGTAACGTTGTCTTCGGTCATACGACCTGTGATTTCGTTGAGGAATGCTATACCGAGAAGGCTCATAAACGCACCCGGTACGCCGTGACCTGTACAGTCGGCAGCGGTGAACACAAACTTGCTTCCCACGTGCGAGCCCCAATAGAAGTCGCCAGAAACGATGTCCTTCGGTTTCAATAATATAAAGTGTTCGGGCAGATATTTGTCGAAATATTCTACCGGCGGCATTACAGCCTGCTGAATCTTCTGCGCATAGCGGATACTCTCCACAATCTTATCTTTCTGAGCAGCAATCTCTTCCTCTGCCTTTTTGATTTGGGTGATGTCGGAGTCGATAGCCACAATTTTGTAGAGATTGTCCTGACTGTCGAAAATGGGCGTAAGGTTGGTTTGAATCCAAAGTTCCGCACCGTCGGCATTCTGCGACTTGGTGGTATAGAGAGTTGATTTCTTTTCTATCAAATTCTGTTCGATGCTTGAAAGCACCTCCACGTCGGTGTTCTTTTCCAAGAGGTTAGAGCCGTATTTCTGACTGTAATCATCGTAAGAGTAGCCGGTCATACGTTTGAAACCGTCGTTTACCCATTCGATTTCGCCGTCGGCAGAGGCAATGATTACAGAGTTGTCGGTTTTGGACGCCACGAGCGAGAGTTTTTCGAGCTCTTTGTTAACCAATTCGAGTTTCTCTTTCTGAGCCTCAATCTCATCACGCTGCTGGCGGATCTCCTCGTGAGCCTTTTTCAACGCAGTGATATCAGAGTCGATAAGGATAAGTTTCGACACATTGCCATTCTTGTCGGCGACGGGCGTGATAGAAGTCTGCGCCCATTTTTCCTCGCCGTCGGCAGTGGTAACCTCGTTCTCGTAAAGCATAGCCGACTTGGTGCGGATACACGAATCAATAATTTCGTCAATCTTCTCATTCTTAGAAGCCTGACGGATATTGATGCCCGCATTTTCTTTCAGAGTGTCGATATTGTAACCGTAAAGACGTGTAAATCCGTGATTTATCCATTCAAAATTACCATCGGGATCAAGAATCATAACCGCGCTGTCGGTCTTGTCGGCAACGATAGAGAGTTTTGCCAACTCCTCTTTCTGCTGTTCGATCTTGATATTCTGCTCGGCAAGTTTCTTATTGTCGCGACGTTTGCCACGGTATAGGAAGAAGATGAAAAACGCCATCACAACGAATATCGACAACGCCACGAGCGAAATCATCAAGATGTGGTTGGTAAAATTATACTTGTAAGAAAGTTCGGTAAGGTCTCTCTCCTTATCGGCGATTTCCTTGTTCACTTTGTCGAGACGCTGCTGCTGTTCCTCAGCAATGCGCTGCTGTTCAGCAAGTTTTTCCTGCATAGGACGGAGCTCTGCCTCGATTTTTGCCATCTCCTCGGTTTTTGACTGCAGTTCTGATGCAGCCTGCTCGAGCTCGCGGCGAGTCTCATCCTGCTGAGCCTGCAACACCGACATTTCGGCCTTCTGCTCGTTGATGCGCCGTGTCTGATCGTCGATAGCCTTTTTCTGATCGGCGATATTTTTATTCTGGGTTTGGATAGTATGCTCTTTTTCGGCTATTTCCTTCTCTTTTTGAGAAAGTTGGCGCTGCTTGTCGGCAAGCTCTTTGTTCTTGCTGTTGAGCTGGTTTTGCACTTGGGTAAGTTTTGCGTTGGTCTCCTTAACTGCCTCTTTCACAAGGTCGTCGGCAGAAGTATCCTCGCCATGGAGGTTTTTGGTAAGACTTTCGTCAACGCTGATAGCCACCTTGCGGAGGTTTGCGCTGCTATATTTAAACGACACCTTTCCTGAAACCTCGTCGATAAGGTTAATCATAATTTTAGAAGCGTCGCCATAATTATCTGTGGCAAGGGCAACAGGACGGCGGGCAAAACGTTTGAGCGCGGTTTCAAAATCGCGCTTAGCCGGTGTGTAAAGCAAATGCAATTGAATGGCGTTGTAGGCTTCGTCAACAGAAGAAAACTCCTGAACCATTACCTTAGTGCCTGATCCTGGATATGCTTTCTTAGCCTCCTTGCGGAGTGTTCGCAATAACTGTTGTGATCCGTTGACCACACCTATATATAATACATTAATATCCTCGTCGTTCTCCCAAATGAGCGAACGAGGGATCTCATAGATGAGTTTCGCCTTTTGGTCGTCGGCCAATTCACCGTACTGTGCATAAGTATTGTTGGCACAAATACAAGTAAAAATTACAATTAATAGTATAAATCTTTTAGCCATTGTATCAATATTAATTTCCATTAATGGATAATACAATTATGTTGCCAATTTAATAGGAGTAGATACCACCCCTATACAGTATGTTTAGCAAGGATAAACTCCTCAAGGATTTTAGCGTGGTCGAAAGCCAAAGCTGGGAGGTTGTTAATATCAAACCAAGCGGCTTCTTTTGCATCGTCGGCGGGATGAAACTCAATATCCTCATCTACATAAACATAGAATACAATTGTAACGGTGCGTCCACGCGGGTCGCGGCCAGGGTCGCCAAAAGCTTTGAACTGAGATAGGAACTGGCAGTCGATGCCGGTCTCTTCCATAAGTTCGCGCGAAGCTGACTGTTCAAGTGTTTCGCCCTCTTCTGTAAAACCACCTGGGAAAGCCCAACAATTTTTAAAAGGCTCGTTTTTGCGTTTAATAAGCAGGATCTGACTCGAAACACCAGTTTTTCTAAGTACTATAATGTCGGCCGTAACCGACGGCATAGGGTATTTGTATGTGTATGACATAATCGAATTCTTAACGTTAAGTTTGCTTTGCCAAATATAAGAATTATTTTTATTTGAGAGATATATTTTTTAAAAAAAATATTAAAAAAAAGCAAGTTAAAGCTCAATTGCCAAACTGCCCAAATCAAGAATCTGTCCTTCGGAGCTTTTGGCTTTAACATCTTTGATAATGATTGTGGCATCAGCATTAAAGGCATCTTTAATAAGTTGACGCTGTGCACTAGTAAAACGGGCAGATTTGCTTGAATGAGTCTGTGTAACACCCTTAATAGTAGTGGAAAGTGTAAATCCCTCTACCTTTGGAGCAACAGCATTTTTTGAATCGGCGACATTGCTAAAAAGCTTTGTAGACAAAACAGCATCATAACCACCGGTGTTGGCGGCAACCATTGCTCTGATAAACCATTTGACTTGTGGAATATTCTCCAACTGATAATAACCATCGGTAGCAATAGGTTTTGCTGGATCGTCTTTAACGTTTACGTTGAGAGAGGTAGTACAGCCGTGCCACGATATCTTGATTTTCTTTTTACCAATAGTTTCGGTATCAAGATGGTAATCAGCATATTTCACATCAAACAAATCAGACGAGCCATCGGAATAGAGCGCTTTGATATTGCCTCTGAGATGGTCGTAAATCAACAAGTCGGTTTTAATTCTCGACATATTGAGAGTAACAGGACGTTTGGTATTTGCCACAACCTCCACGTCGAACAGTTGAGAATGCGAATGCCATGTAATTACAGCGTGATGTTTTCCAAGGTCATCGCTATAAAGCTGGCAAAAAGCGTTGGCAATATCAACATTTTTCGACGAACCATCCTTGTATACCGCCTTAAATGTGCCAGTAATAGTTCTAAATTGAAAAATTGTATCTGACAAACCCGAGAAATCAAATTCGGCAGGTTTTTCCCAGACATTAATTTTGGTGGTAAATTGTTTTCCTGCATAAGTTAAAGTAACATTCTGCACGCCTGGTCTGGTAATATCCAACCCTGATATCGAAGCGTTATTGATATCAACATTACGCACAGTACCGTCGTGATAATAAACAGTAAAGTCCTTGATGTAGTTGTTGGTAGGATATTCATAATAACTTGTGTTGTTAATATGTTTCAAGTTGCCAAATTTCACAGAATCAATGTCGATTACTTCAACTTCGGTGCTATGCGAAAAGCCCAGATAGTTAAGAATTATCCGTTGAGATCCCGCACGATTAAGGTCGAGTCCTGAGAAACTTGCCTTTTTGATGCTTACGGGCATAACCTTGCTATCGTAATAAAGGACATCAAAAAACTGGCTGCTATCGCCCCTGAGCAGAGTTTTAGGAAAGAAGACGGAATTAAAAAACGCCATTGCAACAAACAGGTTTTGTTCCTTGTTGCCAAATTTTACTGTAATATTTTCTTCTCTGTTTTTCAGAGTGTTATAATTTTTAATGGTGTCGTAACCATAGATATAGCCATCTTTGAAAGGTATTGATTTTTGAATGCCGTTAGTAAACAGCACCTTAAAATCAGCATTGTGTTCAGGTTCGCGATAAACAATTGAAGGAAAATCGATTATAAAATCCGCACCCACCATCTCGATAGTGGTATTAAACGACATTCCGGCATATTCAAAAGTAATTTGCTGACGGCCAGCGCGGGAATTGTCGAACCCATTGATATTGTCGGGGGTAACCTCGATATTGCCATTCACATAACAAGTATACGACAAAGGGCATCCGCAATAATGAGTAGCTTCGCAATCAACAAAAAACTTTTCTGGTTTAACAATCCACACGAAATTGGTATAATAATCCAAAAAGGTGGAAACCACATCATTAGTGATATTGATTTTCTCCAAAAATTTGGTATCATAGCCCGATTGCTGAATCAGAGAGAGAAATTCACTAGCAGGAATTTTTCTTATACTTCTGCTGTCGACAATACATTGATATTGTCTACTAATGCCGTCATATTCTACAGAAATAGTTTGAAGGCCAGTTTTAGAGGCGTCAAGGTTTTTGATAACAGCTTCACTAATGTTTACAGAGCCCATAGTGCCATCGGTATATCCCACACCCAAAGAGTGATTTTTCGCTCCCAGGACATACCCTTCCTGAGGAAAAAACAATTGCTGAACCTGCTTTTGAGCGTATGAAAAATGAGATAAAATGGCAGAGAAGATGAGTAGAAGTACTAATTTAGTAATAATTGTTTTATGTATCATAATATTTATAATTTATAATCCGCAAATATAAAGATAATTTCAATACTATCAACACATTTAAAGATAAGGAATTATTAAGAACAAAAAAATCCGCCGCACCAACCTTTGAGGTAAGAGCGGCGGATAACAATTATGATAATCTATGGAAAATTATTTCAACGCTTGCAAAATGCTAATGATTTTGTCTTTGTCAAAATTATCTTTGCAATAGATGCGGCCGATCTTGTTGTCAACCTTGGTAACTTTGAATCCATCTTTGAGTTTGCCAACGAATTCACCCTTAAACTCGTCGCCAGGTTTGAGCTGCTGGTCGAGAGGAATAAGAGTACACTGGCTGCGGTCAAAAGCAGCGATTTTGCCAGCGAATCCCGAACCGAGAACTTTGGTATCGGTGCAGCTGATTACAGTGTAAAGGGCGTTGCTGCCGTCGCCTGTAACTACAAACGACTGACCGGGCTGCCATTCGTTGTTTTTAAGTACTACGAAAGTGCTGGGTTTGATCTGCTCATCGGCGTGGCTGTTGGCAAATCCTTTGCCGTCTTCTGTCCAGTCCATGTCAAGGTAGTCAACTTTGGGTTCGGTAGCCTTCTTTGCGTCGGTAACGATAGCGCGTTCCATACCAGAACCACTCTGCCACCAAGTGAGGATAATATCTCCGTTTTTAGCTTTCTGATCCTTGGGAATAGGAATAATTAGTGAGTTAGGCATTTCGATATCCTTGCCAAAGCTCTCTACTATAGAAGTTGTTTCACCTACAGATTTGAGAGTAGCGTTGTAGAAAATATAGGTTTCGTTTGCGGGGTCTTTTGACTCCTGAAGTTTCTTGGGATAGAAAGAATGGATAGAAAGGACAGTCTGTCCTGCCTCTAAGCCTTCAGCCTTGATACCTTCGGGATAATCCCAAGGAAATCCTTTTTCTACAGCGGGTTCTTCGGAAACCTCTTCGGTCTGTTCTGTTGCCTGTTCCTGAGATTGTTCCTGCTGATCATTTTGGTTGTTTTGCGCACCGCCGCAGGCAACGGCAGCTGTCATAAGTGCCGCAGCACATAAATAAATTGTTTTTTTCATTGAGTTATAAATTTAATTGGTTTTAAAATTCGATTGCAAATATATAGATAAATCGAATAAGTGCATTCAATTGATTAAAATTTTTTGTAAAATGTCAAGATATTTTTGTTTCTTTGCAACGCGAAAAAAGATTTCACAATGAAAGAGACAGGTATTTTTAAATCGTTTTTAAACATAATTTTCGACATCTTATTGGTGTATTTATGTTACGCCGTATGCCGCATATTATTTCTCACATTAAATTATAGTTTTTACGAAGGTAAAATCTTTACAGACAATCTTTTAAACCTTATAAAAGGCTCGTTGATTTTCGATACTTCGGGAATATTATATACAAATATGATATTTTTGCTTTTGGCATTGTTTCCTCTACACTTTAAGGAAAGCAGCCCGATATATGCCAAAATTGTTAAAATTGTATATGTTTCGATCAACACTATCGGCATCATAGCCAACCTCTGCGACGTGGTATATTTCCGCTTTACAGGACGTCGTACCACAGGAACAGTATTCAGCGAGTTTGGCAACGAGGACAATCTTTTTTCTATTATTTTTACTGAGGCTTTTCACTCGTGGTATCTGATTATTGCGGCTGTGATAATGGCTTTATTATTGATATTTTTATATAAGAATCCACTCAGCAACAAGCCTCTATACGGAATTCTTTCGTTTATAAAATATTACACGCTCAGAATAGTATTTGTGCTAATCACCGTTGCCCTTTGTGCAATAGGCATGCGTGGTGGCATTGACCGTAGCACACGTCCCATAACGCTCAGCAACGCAAACCAATACATCACCTCGCCGGTGGAGGCTCCGCTGATTCTCAACACACCGTTCAGCATTATACGCACCATCAACAAAAAGCCGTTCCAAGACCCGAAATATTTTTCACCCGAAGAATTGGAATCAATATACACTCCTCTGCACCAACCTGTTGACAGCATTGTGGCAAACGCCAAAGGCAAGGGCAAAAACGTGGTGGTGTTTATAGTGGAGAGTTTTGCACGTGAGTTTATAAAAAGTTATAATCCCGACATCGACGGCGGCAACTACCAAGGCTACACTCCGTTTGTTGACAGCCTGATGCAGCATAGTGTCTGGTTTATGAATAGTTACACCAACGGACGCAAATCAATCGACGGAATGCCGAGCGCACTCAGCAGCATACCTTATTTTATTGAGCCGTTTTTTGTAACGCCCGCCGCACTCAACAACCTCAGCGGCATTGCCCGCGAACTTAAAAACGAGGGCTACTACTCCGCATTCTTCCACGGAGCCAAAAACGGAAGCATGGGCTTTCAGGCATTTTCAAACGCCACAGGTTTCGACGACTATTTTGGACGCACCGAGTTTGATCAAAGCAAGCGTTTTGGCGGCGAGGCAGAGTTCGACGGCTACTGGGCTATCTGGGACGAGCCCTTCCTGCAATATTTCTGCGCCGAGATGAACTTTTTCCGTCAGCCGTTTGTTAGCGCTGTGTTCACAGCCACAAGCCACCACCCGTTTCAGATTCCCGAAAAATACGAAGGCAAGTTTCCCGAAGGCACTCTCGAGGTTCACAAATGCATAGGCTACACCGACTATGCCCTGCGACGCTTTTTTGAGGAGGCAAAAAAACAGCCGTGGTACAACAACACCGTTTTTGTAATCACCAACGACCACACAAACCTCACCGACCATCCTGAATATCAGACAGATTTGGGAGTGTTCACTGGTCCTGTGATTTTCTTCTCGCCCGGCGACCCCGATTTCAAAGGCTGCCACGAGGGACTTGCTCAGCAAATAGACATTATGCCCACACTGCTCGGCTATCTGGGCTACAACCGTCCGTACATAGCCTTCGGGCAGGATTTGCTCAACACGCCCAAAGAAGAGACCTTTGTGGTTAACTATCCCAACGGCGTGTATCAGTTTGCCAAAAACGGCTACGTGATTCAGTTCGACGGCGAAAAAACCACCGCAGTATACTCTCTCGACGACAAGCTG
>JAGCYI010000160.1 GCA_017960885.1 Bacteroidales bacterium | reverse complement strand
GTCGGTAATCAACTTATCAAATGCTTTGTTGCTATCCTCGTTTACGTAAATATCCAAATACTTGTCGTAGGCTTTGTCAGAAATGGATTTGAGATTAGCAAAACTATTTTTGCACAAGTCGATAAGCGAATAAACGTTACCAATTTTGAGGCGCAGGTCGGCATCCTCAATAAATCCGCCATTGGTGATAAAGTTTTCCTCTATCCAACGGTCTTGTTGTTGGAAATTTTCTGCAAAAAATAAATAGGTTATTTCATCCATTGTGGAATCGGTTTCCTCAAACTCCTCGCTGTAAAGATTTAAAAACTCATCGTTGCTATAATCAACATACGACTCCAAGTTCTCAATCTGACTCTTATAATTTTCGAGGTTGACAATGGTGGCAACTATCACCTTTTGATAGTTCTCTTGGTTTGAAATACTTTCGCGCCAATTGTCTACCAAAAGACCTAAAATAATACCGATTGCGGTTGCAATAATTGTGTTAACCGCATCAATTGAAAGTTTTTTCCAATTGAGATTTTCTCTGAATGAATTTTCGTCAGCCATAATGTGAGAAGTTAGCGATAAAGACTAAATAAAGCCGTTACAATTCACTTTCTGAACAAGTGAGAATTTTGTTTGCTTGGCTGAGGTCTCCTGTTTGCAGACCGAGTTTGAGCCATTTCATACGCTGGGCCGATGTGCCGTGTGTAAACGATTCGGGGTTGATGGTGCGGTATCCTGCAGATTTTTGCAGATAGTCGTCGCCAATCTTATGCGCGCAGTTGATAGCCTCTTCGAGATCGCCGTCTTCAAACGATTGAAAGGTCTTGTTCTCATAGTGACCCCAGACACCAGCATAGAAGTCGGCAAGCAACTCAATACGAACCGAAATAGCGTTTGCTTCTGCGTCGGAACGTGCTCTGTCCATCTGTTGATGAAGCTTTGAAAGCAAGCCTGTGAGATATTCTACGTGGTGACCAACTTCGTGAGCAATAACGTAGGCGTAGGCAAGGTCGCCATCAGCGCCAAGTTGACTTTTCATAGTTGAGAAAAACGAGAGGTCAAGATATAAACATTGATCCGCAGAACAATAGAATGGACCTGTTGACGATGAAGCCGAACCGCAACCTGTATTAACAGCATCGCTGAAAATCACCATGGTTGGCTTTTGGTAAGTCATACCGTTCTGTTTAAAAATGCTTGTCCAAATATCTTCGGTTGAGGCTAAGATGCGAGATGAAAAAACTTTAAGTTCATCATTATATTGACTACCTCCTGAATTAGTGGTAGTGGTCTGTTCGATAGCAGTTCCCTGACCCACACCAAGATTGTTTACAAACATAGTGGAATCTCCTGTTTTCCACCAAATAAAAGCGCCAATTGCAAGCATAATAATACCCACGCAGCCGCCTTTTTTGCCGCCGGACATACGCATACCTGAGCCGGAAGACCCACGACGGTCTTCAACATAGCTGCTTTCTCTTCTTCCTGAAAGTCTCATATCAATAATATTTTTAAGTTAACAGATAAATTTTTTGATAAAACAAAGGTAGTAAAAAAAATGATATGTGCATTTATTTCGACAAAAAAAACGTAACTTTGCGGCAAAAGCAAAAAAATGGTTTCAGTAGGCAAACAGATACAACTCGGACTAGGCGGATACAGCCACGCGTTTGGCATCATCTCCGCGCAAAAGATGTGGAAGTTCTTCATTATTCCACTTATAATCAATATTTTGTGCGTAGGTCTAATATGGCATTACAGCGGAAATCTGTCGGATTGGCTCAACGGAAAAATGACTGAAAGTTGGCAGTTGGAAGGTGGATGGGGCAGTTTCGTAAGCGGCACTACCACAGTGATTACCAAGATTATATGCTACCTTGCGTTTATTTTTCTCGGCGGTAGTTTGGTAATTCTATGTATGTCGCCGATATACACCAATATGTCAGAAAAAACTGATACATATTTAACAGGTCGCGAATTTGGATTCAGCGCAAAACAAACCGTTAAAGATATTTGGAGAGGTGTAAAAATTGCTCTCAAAAACACTATAAAACAGAGTATCCTGTTGATTGTCTGCTTTATTGCAAGTTTTATTCCCGTAATAGGATTCATTATGCCGGTAGTTGTATTCCTGATAAACAGTTATTACTTTGGATACTCGTTTATGGACTACAACAACGAGCGTTACCGCCGCGACACCAAAGAAAGCGCACGTGTTATTCACCGCTACCGTTGGCTAACGATTACCAACGGCGCAATCTACACCCTCACACTTTATATTATGTGCGGAACATTTTTCGCCGTGTTTACAGGCGGCATTTCGGCTGTGGCGGCTGCGTGGTCGCAAATTGAGGCAGAAAAGATTGACTATCAAACAGTTTGATTATGCAAAAGACCAAGATTGTAGCCGTTTCGTATTACAATACGCTGCCGATGCTCTACGGTTTGCAACACTCTGACTATGTGCGACAAAACTGCGAAATTACCCTCGCCTACCCTTCGGAATGTGCGCGTATGTTGATTGAGAATCAATGCGACATTGCCCTTGTGCCCGTTGGCGCTATTCCAAAACTATCTGAATATCATATAGTTTCAAACGTCTGCATAGGTGCGGAGAGCAAAGTGAGGTCGGTGCTGTTGGTAAGCGAAACTCCGATAGACCAAATCCGCCGCATATATCTTGATTATCAGTCGGCTACGAGCGTGCGACTTGTAAAAGTGCTTGCCGAAAAGTTTTGGAAAATCTCTCCCGAATGGGTTCAGAGCAGTCCAGGCTACGAAAACCTCATCGACGGTGACACTGCGGGCGTGGTTATTGGTGACCGCTGTTTTACCATCAAACCTCACCAATACGTCTACGACCTTGCCGAGGAGTGGATCAAGTTTTCGGGACTACCCTTTGTGTTTGCGGCGTGGCTTTCCACAAAACCTATTGACAATGCCCTGCAAAGCCGTTTAGACGAAATTTTCAAAATCGGCATCAACGATATTCCCGCTGTAATTGACTATTACCAAGACCGTTTCATCCGCGAATTCGACCCTATGGAGTATTACACAAAAAACATCAGTTACAATCTCACGGAGAGAAAACGAGAAGGAATGAAGATGTTTCTTAATTCTCTCAACGAATTAAACTAAAGAAACGAAAATACTACAATTTTACACCTCTCAGAAACTCCGCCACCTTCATTCTCTTCTTACCTTCGAGTTGCAAATCGTTGATAATCAGATAGCCATCGGCACAGGCAATCTTTAAGAAAGTCTTATTGTCGGTAACGAGTGTGCCGGCAGGTTGCTGATTGGCAGAGGGTTCGGGCTTGGTTTCAAACACTTTGAGGTTGAGATCCTTGCCGTTGACCTTGATGGTGGTAAACGCTGCGGGATAGGGACTTAGTCCGCGTACAAGGTTATGCAGTTCAACGCCTTTTTTAGAAAAATCCAAACGGCAATCGTCCTTAAAAATCTTTGGAGCAGGACGGAGAACGGTGTCCTTTTTAATAAGCGTATCCTGAGGAATAGATTTGTAATTTCCAGATATTATTGTCTCAACTGTCTCTACCACAACGTCTTTGCCAATGTTCATCATCTTGTCGTAGAGCGTTCCGATATTGTCTTCGGGGAGAATAGGAATTTCGCGCTGAATAATTATACGACCAGTATCTATGTCCTTGTCTAACAAGAAAGTAGTAACGCCGGTCTTGGTTTCGCCGTTGATAATAGCCCAGTTGATGGGAGCCGCGCCACGATACTGCGGCAGAAGTGCTGCGTGAAGGTTAAACGTGCCGTACTTAGGCATTGCCCAAACCACTTCGGGCAGCATACGAAACGCTACAACTATCTGCAAATCTGCGTTATAAGATTTCAGTTCGTCGAGAAACTCAGGATTCTTGAGTTTTTCGGGTTGCAGCACCGGGATATTATGCTCCACGGCGTACTCCTTCACGGGCGAAGGGGCAATCTTGCGTCCCCTACCCTGCGGCTTGTCGGGAACTGTTACCACGGCTACAATGTTAAAACCTTGTTCTACAAGAGTTTGCAAGGGAGCCACCGCAAATTCGGGTGTTCCCATATATATAATGCGCAATTGTTGTTTGGTCATATCTTTTAAAAAAAATTGTTCTATGCAAAATTACAAATAATCTGTTATTTAGTGGCACGAGAAACGTTTTTTTTGATTTTTTTGCATTTTTAACATTAAAAATTGTATAATTATTGATAGCACAATCGTATAAACCCTTATATTTGTAAAACTCAAATTTCGTATTAAGGATAAAACATAATGGACATTGAACAAATTGAAACAGAAGATACTAAAAAACAGAAAATAATGAAGACCATTCTTAAAATAAGCCTTCCGCTTGCTTTGGCAGCGGTAGTATTTGTGGCGTTTATGCCGCACCGAAACGATTCCGACACCAAAGATAGAGTAACAATGCAACTTGTGTATCAGGTACTTACACACGCGCATTACGATATGATAAAAGTCAACGACGAATTTTCTTCCAAGGTGTTCGACGAATATATCGACCGACTAGACTATGCCAAGCGTTACTTCATAAAATCCGACATCCAGCAGTTGGAAAAATACCGCTACCTCATAGACGACCAGATCAAGATGTCGAACCTCGACTTTTTCGACGAGGCCACAAAACTGATTATCCAGCGTCAAAACGAGGCTGAGCAATACTACCGCGAGGCTATCGCAGGCGATTTTGATTTTTCTTCAAACGAAGACATCGAAACAGACCCCAAGAAACTGAAATTTGCCGACTCGAAAGAGGAACTCCGCAAAAATTGGTACAAGATTACAAAACTCGCTGTATTAGAGAAACTTTCAGATTTGACTGACATTCAGGAATCATCCAAAAACGACTCCGCTTACAAAATGAAATCGAGGGACGAACTCAAAGCCGAAGCGGTTAAAAGCGTAAAAGAGAACTACGACAATTGGATGGATCGCCTGAGCAAAATCAAGCCAAAAGAGTGGGTGTCGCTCTATATCAATGCAATGACCGCTTGCTGCGACCCTCACACCGAATATATGCCCCCCGAGGACAAAGAGAGTTTCGACATTTCGATGTCGGGCAAATTTGAGGGAATCGGCGCAACGCTCCAAAACAACAAGGGTCAGACCAAGGTCATCAACATTATCCCCGGCAGCGCAAGTTGGAAACAGGGCGAACTCGAAGTCAACGACATTATATTAAAGGTGGGTCAGGGCGACGCAGAGCCTACCGACATCACCACAATGAACCTCGACGACGCCGTAAAACTTATCCGCGGCAAAAAGGGAACAACAGTTAAGTTGACAGTCAAAAAGTTAGACGGCTCTATCAAAATCATCCCCATTGTCCGCGACGTGGTAATCATTGAAGAAACATACGCAAAATCATCCGTTATCAAGTCGCAAGACGGCAAAACAAAGGTAGGATACATCTACCTGCCAAAATTCTACGCCGACTTCAACGACCGCGCCGGACGTTTCTGCAGCAAGGATGTGGAAATAGAGGTTGAAAAACTCAAAAAGGAGAATGTTGACGGCATTGTAATCGACCTACGCAACAACGGCGGAGGAAGCCTCCAAGACGTGGTTAAGATGTCGGGCTTGTTTGTAGGACAAGGTCCCATCGTTCAAGTAAAGACCCGCGACAACCGCGTTAACACCCTCAACGACAACAACGCACAAATCAAATACAACGGTCCGTTGGTAGTGATGGTCAACAATTTCAGCGCATCGGCATCTGAGATTTTCGCCGCCGCAATGCAAGACTACGACCGTGCCATAATTATGGGCAGCAACTCGTCGTATGGCAAAGGTACAGTGCAGAGTTTCTACGACTTAGACCAACTTGTAAACGGCTACAACGACCTCAAGCCCCTCGGCACTGTAAAACTCACCATACAGAAATTCTACCGCGTAAACGGCGGCACCACTCAGTTGAAGGGCGTTATTCCCGACATCGTGATTCCCGACGCCTACACCTACATCGAAACCGGCGAAAAGGAGAGCAAAACAGCCCTTCAATACGACGTGATCGACCGTGCGCAATACAAGCCCACCAACACCGTCAACCGCGCCAAAATTGCAGATCTCAGCCGCAAACGCATCAGCGCAAACCCGATTTTCCGCCAGATTGACGAGAACGCCCACCGTCTCAAAAACAAGAACGACGACACCGACTACTCGCTTAATTTCGACAAGTACCGCGCCCACCTCAAAGAACTCAAAGACGAGGCCGACAAATACAGCAAAATAGGCAA
Organism: Bacteroidales bacterium; assembly: GCA_017960885.1. Lineage (GTDB taxonomy): Bacteria > Bacteroidota > Bacteroidia > Bacteroidales > UBA3824 > UBA3824. The sequence goes on along the minus strand of JAGCYI010000160.1, from coordinate 276 downwards.
AGAGAAAACAGGCGTAACAGCCACCTTCACCTCTGCCGACAAAACCGCCTGTGGCTCCGACACCCTCAAAATCAAGAAGTTCACCCAATGGTTCGGCGAAGTGGAAAAAGATATTTATATCTTTGAGGCAGTAAATGTGGTTGGGGATATGAAATAGGGTTTTCTCTAACAACACAAAGTTGAGTTTTTTCCAAAACTATGTATTTTTTACTAATTTTGGAAAAAACTCATTTTTTTTACCTCCCTATAACTTTTCCGTGAAAAGAAACATTTTAC
>JAGCYI010000159.1 GCA_017960885.1 Bacteroidales bacterium | reverse complement strand
CTTTATATTAGAAGACGGCAGGCATCTGCCCGAAACCAAGCGCAACGAGCTTGCCAACAATGCCGCCATACTCAACGCTCTTGGCAGGATGCTTGAACAGTCGGACACGTTAAACCTAAAAATAGGTCGCAAGGTGATAAACCGCACCGACTTTTGGCAACGTGCCGCGCAGCACCTTCAAACCATTTCAGAAAACCATTCGTTGCCGCGCAATGCCCGTATGCTTCAACGCAAATACAACGATTACCGCGAAAACGGCTACACCGCGCTAATAGGCGGCAAATGGGGCAACGGAAATGCCGCCAAAGTAAAAGACGACCTTTCAATCAGCACCCTTACACAGTTGCTTGCCATAAGCAACAACCTCAACAACACGCAAGTGGCAGCCGCCTACAACCAATATGCCGCTGCCAACGGATGGAAGCCCATCACCGACGGCACGGTGGCATTATGGCGTACAAAAACCGACCTCACAACTTCGGCGGCAAGGCGTGGTACATCAAATTTCTTTAACGAAAAGGCAATGACAGTAAAGCGCAGCCGTCCATCGGCACCGTTCCTGATGTGGAGTTTAGACGGTTGGGATTGCGAGTTGCTCTATCAAGATACCAAAAACGGCCGCACCACATATTACAACCGCGTGGTGTTGGAGGTGGTGCTTGATCCTGTAAACGACTATATAATAGGCTACGCCATTGGCTTGCAAGAGGATGCCTCCCTTATTACCAGAGCCATTAAAAACGCATTAACACATTCGCAGCAACTATTTGGCAGTATGCACCGCACCAACCAGATACAGAGCGACCATTTTGCGATGAGTGCGATGCGCCCTGTGTATGCCGCCGTTGCCGACAAGGTAACACCTGCACGTGTGGGCAATGCCAAGAGCAAGCCGATAGAGAGGTTTTTCAACTATTTGAACCGTACATATTGCCAGATGTGCAGCAATTGGAGCGGCTTTGGCGTTACCACCGACCCCACAAAACAGCCCAACTCTGAGGCTATGAACCTAAGAAAAAAAGATTTTCCCGACTATGAAGGACTTGTGGCACAGATAGACGCAATGATAGCCGCCGACCGTGCCAAAAAACAGGCTGAGTTTGTGGCTATGTATGCCAACCTTGCCGACGAGCACCGATTGGAAATGCCACGCACCGAATATCTCCGCATATTTGGCGAAACCACCGGACACACCAACCGCCTTGCCGCCACAGGTCTAACGCCCACAATACTTGGCAAAAAACGCGAGTACGACTGTTTTGACATCAAGTTCCGTGAGTTGGCATTTACCGATTGGACAGTCAAATACGACCCTGACGACCTCAGTACAATATTAGCAGTTAACGAAGACGGCACACAGGCATTTGTATTGGAAGAGAAATACATACAACCAATGGCACTTGCCGACCGCAAACAGGGAGATGCCGAACAGTTGCAGCGCATCCGCGACTACAACAAAGAACTACACGACCACGTGGTGGATACCCTTGCCGACACTGCCGACAACGTGGCAAAGATTGTCCGCCTGCCTCAATCATACGACATACTCAGCCGCCTTATGCTAACCGACAGCACAGGCGACCACAAAACAAATAAAAAAAGGGCATCATTGGCAGCCGCATCACCCGACCCGCCACCCGATCCCGATTATGATATGTTCTAAACACTTTTAAACAGCATTTAAACACTTTTAAACAGCGATATTAAAATGGAAAATACAGAAAAAATTATCAATGCTTTGAAGCAATTTGTAACGCTCAAAGGCAGTCAGAACAAAGCAGCCACCGCACTCGGCATATCGGCTGCAACATTAAGCAAAATCCTCAACGGCAAAACCGACGACATTGCCGACGAGATGTGGCGCATATTGGCAGCCAAAACCGGCTCAACCGGCAAACGCCAATGGTTTACCGCTCAAACAGGCTCGTACAATCAACTGATGTTTGTATTTGCCAACGCCCAAAACGATGCGCTTGCCTGTGCCGTATGTGGCGAGGCAGGCTGTGGCAAGAGCACCGCCGCTGTCGAATACGCATCCACACACGAAAACGTTGCGCTACTCACCTGTGCCGAGTATTGGAACAAACGCCAGTTCTTGTCGGCATTGCTGTCATCGTATGGCATAGGCAGCGACGGACTTTCGGTGGGCGAAATGATGGATGCCGCCGTGGAAAATATCAAACGTATGGAAAACCCACTTGTAATCCTCGACGAAGCCGACAAACTCTCCGACAGCGTGCTGTACTTCTTTATAACGCTTTACAACCAGTTGGAAGACTGCGCCGGACTTGTGCTTATGGCCACCGACTTTCTTAAAAAGCGCATCGAAAAGGGAGTAAAGAACTGCAAAAAAGGCTACAAAGAAATCTACTCGCGCATAGGTCGCAAATTTATCTGCATACTCGCCGCAGGCAGGGAGGATGTGGCAGCCGCCTGTGCTGCAAATTCGCTCACCGACGAAAAAGAGATCAACCGCATATACGCCGATTGTCAAGGCGACTTCCGCCGAGTAAAACGCGCTGTATGGGCAACACTTAAAAAGGCAGCGTAATGTGGAATGTAGGCGGCTCGCCCGCCAAAAAACTATAATACAATGAAACGAGCATTAACAACTAACAACATCCTCGCAATGCGGTTTTACCCGGCACAGTTCGAGGGCGAATGGCGCAAGAGTTTTGGCACGCCCGAATTGCACGGGATATGGCTTGTGTATGGCGCAAGTTTCAACGGCAAAACCACATTCTGCCTACAATTGGCGAAGTATCTCACCAAGTTTGTAAACCGGGTACTGTTTAACAGCATCGAAATGGGCAACCGCTACCCCTACCAGTTGGCACTGATGCGCAACAATATGGCGGAATGTGGGCACAAGTTCCTAACCGCCGTAAAGGAGACCCCGCAAGAGATCACCGAGCGACTATTGCGCAAACAGAGCCCCGACGTGGTAATAATCGACTCTTACAAATACTTTGAACGCCGGAGGATGGACGTTTACAAACGTCTTGAAGACGAGTTTCCAGAGAAACTATTCATAATAATAGCCCACGAAGACAAGAACCAGCTGCCCGATGGCGCACTCGGCAAAGAGCTTTACGCCTACGCCGATGTAAAAATCCGTGTTTCGGGTCGTCAGGCATTTGTAAACAGCCGACTTGGTGGCAGCTACGAACCATTTATTATCGACTCTGAATTTGTGGAGCAAGCAAATGCGGAGTTTTGACAATTCATAATGCACAATTCATTAACCATTAAAAACATAACAATATGCAGACAGCAGGCAAATACGATGGAGAATCCAAGACTTGGATTGTAAAAGCAGCCATAAAAGGCGGCACAATAGTAATAGCAGCAGCGTCATCGCTATCGATGGCAATAGAACTAATAAAAAGATTACTGTAATGTACACAAACAATTTGCAAAGGTTTTTGAACCTAAGGAAAATCAGTCAGCGCAAGATAGCCTCCTTGTGCGGCGCTGCGCCATCGACTGTGCAAAGGTGGTGCTCGGGGTATTGTCTACCAAGCACCATAACAGCGACAAAGATAGCCAATGCATTGAACATAAGCGTATCGAGCATTTGGCCCAACGCGTTTGGACTCGGCGACCGATTGGAGGATGCCTATAATTGGTATACTGACATACTCTCTACCACGCTGCACTACGCAGAGGATTACGCACTGTTTACAGAGTTTTGCACCAAGCGGAGCATTGCCACGGTAAAACTTCAAATATGCGAACGGAAACGGCAGCCAAAGTCAACAGAACCGTTTGATAACTATTTAATAATGAAGGATAACGTGCAGGCACTGATGCAGGACTAAGGCAGAACCGCATACAATGCGGGGGAAAGGACAGGACAAATTAAATTCATAATTAACAATTAAAACATAAAAGGAAATGGCTCAGAAATTAGAAAACTTATTAGAACAGCGTCGCCAACTTGACGACAAGATTGCAGAAATCAACACAAAGATTGAAATTAACAAGGCTGCGGCTCAGATGGCTGCCATTAAACAGGCTCGGTTTAAGAAGCTTGAAGATGGAGCAAGAGCAAGTTGCGACAAATACACAGCACTCCGCAACGAAACGCAAAACAAGCGCGACGAACTTTCAAAACAGATTGAAACCTTTGAGGGATAATTAAACACACAGTAAAACATTATTTATTAACGATTAAACATTTAATGCCATGACACAAAAAGATTTAGAATTAATAATTGCAGACATCAATGTGGAATACCGCAAACAACAACACCAAGCCACCAAAGAGTTTTACGACCGCCGCGACAGCGTAATGGCAGAGGCAGAACAGGCTCGCAAAGAACACATCGAAAAGTTTGAATCCAACATGAGTCGTCAAAAGGAACTCGAAGCCGAACTTGCCGAAAAAAGACGTTACGGCATAGCCTCTTACAGTGTGGAATTTCAAACAATCAAACAACAGCTTGACGAGGTTGGAGCATCGAACCGGGAACTCAAAGAACAACGCCGCGAACGCGAAAGTGCTCTTAAAACTACCCTTCGGGAACTGCACCGCGATTACGAAGATGGCTGCATCAAACGCCGCATCCACTTTGCCGAAAAGAAAAACGAGGCTGCACGCCGCTATAACGAAGAAAAAAACAATGCTTAATCAATCATTCTAAAAACATAATACCAATGGAACAAACAAACATAACAATGACTGCCGCAGAACTTAAAGAGTTTGAGGCATACAAGGCTGCAAAGGCAGCACAACAGGCAAAAGAGGAACGCAAAAAGAACCTCAACACCTACAACGCCATGATCGATGAGCAAGTAAACGAAACGATCCCGGAACTGCAATCGGTAAGTGAACAATTGTCGATGGTGAAAAAGGCTGTTTTCGACAATTTCCAATCGCTCTTGGATATGAAAAAAGACGTTATGAAAATAACCAAAGACGGACAGCGCAGCCACACATTTACCAACAGCAAAGGCAATTTCCGCATTATACTCGGCTACCACGTGTTAGACAACTACAAAGACACCGTGCAAGACGGTATCGACATGGTAAAAGAGTACATCACCAGTCTTGCCGAAAGCGACGAAACCAAATCGCTTGTAGACATGGTGCTTAAACTCCTTAGCAAAGACCAAAAAGGCAATCTGAAAGCCAGCCGCGTGTTGCAGCTCCGCCAGATAGCCGAACAGGTAAACAACGAAAAATTCACCGAAGGCGTGGAGATCATTATGAACTCTTACGCGCCGACTCCCTCTAAAAAGTTTATTCAAGCCTTTGCCAAAAACGACAAAGACGAATGGGAAGTAATTCCATTGAGTTTAACCGATGCAAAATAATCAGCCATGAAAAAGCAAGAAAACGACAAGGATTTAGTTGTGCGTATGATTTGGGAATACCGCACGTGGTATGCCAAACGTGTAGGGCTGCCGGTGCAATACAGTAGCCAAAACGCCTACGTAATAGAGTATAACACAATGAAGGGCATTAAAAATATGCTCGAAGGTACTTACCGCTCAAAAAATCCAAACGTAATACCCGGCGACGAAATCATTCTCGGCATGTGGAAGCGACTGTTGGAGTATCTCAAAGAGAAAAACAACTACTACTTCACCACCGTTGGCAGCATCCACCGCAGTTACAACACCATTGTGGCTCAAATGATGCGACACGCCGAAAAAGAAAAGTTTGCCGCCGACAAAAAAATGGCAGAAAGTATGCAAACCAAATTCAGTATCATTCAAGACATGATGCAATGATAATTCATAATTCATAATTATGACAAAGGAAAACTCTCTAACTACCATCAATGCCAACACGCTCCCGGCACTGCAACTGAGCAAAGAGGAATTTCTTAAAACCTTTTCGCCAGCCAAGTGCCTTCGGGCGATGGCAAAGTACAAAACACCGGTGCAGTGCTCACTCGCCGCCGACGTGCCCACTATTGCAGCCGTGCGCAAAACCTACGGCGAGGAGTACATATCCGGCTATATAAAGTTGTGGATAATGAACCTCTACGACTTTTTTGGCAAACAGCCTTTGAACGATATGCAGTTAGACGAGGCGGCGTTTCTCTGTATCGAAGGCCGCTACTATCTCAACCTTGCCGACATCAACGCCGTGTTTACCATCCTAAAAAAATCGGCAGCCGACATCAACCCTCAAAAGATAGTAAAAGCCTTTGAAGATTACGACATCCGCCGCGCCAAAGATTTTTACAACCACACCCTCACCACCGACGTGCACCCGGACTATGGCACACGAACGGCGGATTTAAAACTACTCAAAATAAACAACTACAAACCCAAAAAACAATAACCACCATGTTTAAGAGCACACAAAAACGGGCGGAACAAATAATGCGTCTCCTTGCCGAATACTACGAACCCGGACGTCAAGACCGCTGCAAACGTTGGGTATACCTGCATCACGTTTTGCGCACCCTCGGCATCTCGGAGCGCACCTTTTACCGCTACCTTGGCGAATACTCGCGCCGCCAACCTAACGCACCCCCCATGCCCGAATACCCAACGCTCTTTTAACAAAAAAACCGCAGCACAATTACGTGCTGCGGTTTTTTATTAAAACACATTATATATTATATCGTGTGGTGCGGTTAGTTGATAACGTTAAACGAGGGAATGGGTTGCCATGTGGAGGGTTGTCCTAATTGTAATGGCTCTGTTAAGTTGCCACTTTGAAAAGATTCAATCGAATAACAATCCTCGTGGTAAGGCTCTGTAATATTTGGTAAAACAACCTTGTAAAGTTTCCCCGTTACTGTAACTAAAATAGATTCTCCATCTACATCGTCAAAACGATTAATATCGCATGCAGTCCCTGATGTACCTCCGTGAACCCAACAATTATGGTTCTCAACAAATACTCCTGTATTGTAGTATGTGCTTGGTTTTAATCCATACGAATTTTCAGGAATAGTTACAAATGCTGTCCCTTTTGTGATGATTTTTAATGCTCCTGCCACCCTCTCATAATCAAACCCTCTTGTGTACTTCTCGTTGGTTTGACCCACGTACTTAACGATTTTGCCGTCGGGTGCATCGGTGTAGGCGTCGAGATCTTCAACAAGTTCGAGGTAGTTGCCCGTTTGCGGTTCGGGAATTTCGCGGAGAATCTCCTGTTTCAAATCGTTCAACAAGCCGGTAAGGGTTTCGGTGTCGGTGATTCCTTGTAAGAAGTTTTCAATCTCGTGCCAACGGTCGATGGTGGTGTCGGATGCGTTGGCATCTTCTAAGAATGCACGTACACGTTCTTTGAACGCCTCGTAATCGGTTTTAGCGGCTTCGAGGGTAACAATGCGGGTTTCGTGACCGGCAATGTTGTCCTCGGCTGTGTCGAGGTCGTCTTGAATTTGTTGGAGAGTTTCGCTGAGGTTGTCCACCTCGCTGATTGGGTGGTTGTGTCGTTCCTCAGCCTTGCGGTTGATGATGTCAACGATGTTCTCGTTGCCCGACACGATTTTGGATGGGTCGATGGTGTCGTCTTTGTGAACGTAAGAGTCGAAAACGTTCTCAAAGTCTTGCTGCGTGGGGTACATACCCGTCTTGAAGCGTTTCTTGTTGTCTTCTCTTGAAATTTTACTCATGGTAATTAATTTAAATGGTTATTAAATGATATTTAAATGGTGTTTTACACCGTAAATGCGCCGTTAATAAGCACCCTTTCAAGGCATTCTTTTATGGTGGATTCTATATTATTTACATCCTCCTTCATCCTTGAATCGCTGTATCTATTCATCTCCTCATAAAAGGTTTTTTGAGCGGAAAGCTGTCGGTCTTTTGTTTTCAGAAGGCTGCGCAGATGGCGGACTTCGCGGCGGAGGTGGCGGATGGTGCGCTGTTGTTTGTCGTTTTTAATTTGGAGATTGCTAATGGTGCTTTGTTGTTTATCACTTTCAATTTCCGCCTCTATTCTATCGGTTGTCTCGTGTGCGTACACTTTTCGACATCTATGCACCGACAGTTCTAAGTCCGTAAGTAAGTCTGTTAATGTTTTTTCTTTTTCCATTTTTTTCAGTTTTTGTTTGTTAATAATAAATTTTTGTATTTTTAAGCCGATTTTCTAATTCTAAAATCAGCGATAAAATGGATTGTTACATTAAAGATGAAATTGCCAAATATGTGTATGACAACTACCCTGAGGGTGAAGTTCAGTACACTGTCGGCTTTGAAGAGTTCACTGCACAAGGATTCACTGTTGAAGAATCCACTAAGGCACTCAGACGAATGTTTATGTTGGGTCTGTTGTCCAACTTTGCACTCAACAATGGCAGTTATGACTTTGAAGTCTCACCCGCTCTTGAAGAGTTTCTCGAATCAGGTGGCTTTTCCGCCCAGCAGAAAATGCTTGAACTTCAAAAAGCCGAGATAGAGGCGGCATTGAAGTACCTTCAACTTCAAATTAAGAAGTGTGAGAAACTGGATGCGTCCTTGTTCGATCATCTCACGACGGGCTTCAATAACATCGCGCAGATTCTCAACTTTGGCTGGTCGCTGATTCCTGCGACCATATAGCCATCTGCGCAAAATTGTTATTGGGTCTTTCCCTTCTGTGTACATCTGTATCTTTATTTTGTCGGTGTACATAATTTCTCCGTTGAGTATTACGGTGCGCTCCACATAATCCACGCCCGGCATTTTGCCGTCTGCGCGGGGCGGTTTATTGTGGTACTTGGTGATTATTTCAATTTTTTCGTCCATTTTTTTATGTTTTTATTTGGTTATTAAATAATTGTTCGTATATTTGCAGTGCGTATGGCTGTTAGGGGCGACCCTCTCAGTGGAGCGTAGGCGGACTCTCGTAGTTTGTCCACGCATATATGCAACCCGCCCAGTGCGGGTTTTTTATTTGACATCATATTTATATATCCTATTTACACCTCGAACTACACAATAAACATGTTTTAAGTAATTGTGATGACCATAATATCGTGTTCCATCGGTTCTCAAATTATTTAAATAATGAGTTATTCCATCTTTTACTTTCAATGGAGAAAACATTTCAGGGTCGTAGAAATACAACAATGTACCATCAGCAGTATCATTCGGATTTTCATCATTCCATTTGTAAAGCTGTTTGTTCTTACTTGACAAAGGATTTATATAAAATTTTTTATTTTCAGTAATAGACCTTATATCTACCCTTGTCCCATTGAGAATAAGATCGAGTGCGGTGTAATGAGTTACTCCATTCTGTGTTATAGTCTTAATTCTTCCTTCTGGTTGTACAATTACGGAATTGCCCATCTTAAACAATTGTTCAACACAAAAATCTTCTAACTCCCATCCTTTGTAACCTGAGCCGTCAGGTGTCAGATGCTTTAAATATGGTGTCGGATCAGTGCCGTGATTATGGTCTTTGTGTCTTGCGAAAACACCACCAGTCGCCTCGTCAAATTGTACATCCTCATAGTCAGGGTCGTTCTTGTATCGCTCGTACTCTTGTCTGCGTTGTTCTATAAACTCCTTTTTCGGGTCGTTGACAAGCAATGCTTCTACTCTATTACACCCATTACAATCCCTTTTCGTTCCAACCAACGCCGCCCACAACCTCCCCACGCCCTTATTAAATGGGCACTTCCCGCAATTCTCCGGATAATACGGATGGTTGTTTGAAAATATCTCTCCTTTTTCGCCGGGATTGGATTCGAGACCGCGCTGTGGTTCCGAGCCTTTTATTATTGTGTCGGCGGGAACTGGTGTCGGTTCTTTGTCGGTGTTGCGGAGGCTGCACTTGCAGTTCCAGCGGTCGCCGGGACGGTGTTGCTTCCAAAACTTGTGATCGATCGGCAGGCAAGTAAACCAATAGGGCTTGTGATCCTCGCCGGGATTGGTCGATGTGCTCGGCTGCCATTCAAGATTGGGCAAAACATCGCGCTCGTCAACAAACTTTCGCCAGTCTGCCGCCTGATGTGCGCGAAGCACCGCAGTATTGTACTCAGTTTCGAGCCAAAGACGGTTGGTGTGTTTGATATACGGAGCAACATCTTTTACAAACTTGGTAAACGTTTTTAGTTCGCCTTTTTCGTTCAAAAGATACTTTGCAATATCGCGCTGCATCTTGTGTGTGCGAAATGCCGAAAACACCCACATATTGTGCGTTAATTGGTGTTTAAAAGCAGTATCGATACTAAACGACGACTGTTTTACGCCCTTGTTTATAGCACCTTCAAAAATCTCCTTAGTCTTTTCAAATAGCGTGGGTTCTATCTCCTTGCCGTTGCCGTATTTCTTTTGGTAGATATTAACCAAAGCGGCGGCAATGGTGTCGGCATCAAAAGAGATGGCGTGGTTCGGGTCGTCCAAATTGGGCAAACCCTCGGCAAAGTATTCCCGGTTTAATGTTTCCGTTACCCCGTCAGCAGCGGGGCTTACACGAAAAAACTTTTTGCGCGGTCGAATAATGTTTGGTGTGTGGACGGCTCGTCCGCCTTATCCTCCTCGTCCGCTGTTTCCGGTTTAGGTATGCCGTAAGTCTCGTACCAATAATCAGCATCGATGTCAACCTTTGACGATACTTGCAGGTCAATTTCCAACCGTTGTTTTAGTTCGTCAAGGTTCTTTTCTTGCTCAAAGCGGAACTTTCCGCCTTTTACAGGATAGCCGTATGATGCCAATATATTGAGGAAAAATGCACTGTTGAGATACGAAAGCACATAACGCAAGTCTGCCTGTGTAAGTTGGTCCTGTTGTCCGGCATGTATCTCTGCCTGTGCGTAACCCGACGACGAACTGGATGCCGTGGTTTCGGTGTTGCCAAGTATTGCAATGCTCATTTCACGGTTGCAAGCCTGAATAAGACGCTCCTGCAATGCACCGTCGCCGTTTGAGGTTTTGCCGTCCATCATCTGGAAGTTTGCCTGTTTGGGTATCATCATCACAAGCGACGAACCCGACTGATCAAGGATTTCACGCAGGCGGCTTTCGGTT
>JAGCYI010000158.1 GCA_017960885.1 Bacteroidales bacterium | reverse complement strand
TGTTTGACATAATGGCAATACCGAGGGACACCCGCTTTTTGAAGGGGTCTTTGTAATTTATACAATATGCTGTTTGTCAAGGTTTTATTGATATCCAATAAAAGGGTTGATAACATGGCAGATATTGGTATGTGGGTTGAGGTAGTTTGAGGGCGGTGTTATTCGTTTTATATTGATGAGTGGACATTGAGAAAGATTACGAAATGAGATAGTATTCGAGCAAAAATTATATCACAGTTATTATGTATCGTGCACTTGCTCAAATTTCTGAGGTGGATGACTCTTAAATACTTCCTTTCTTCTTTCTTTAATGAATAATCTTATATATATTAAACTATTTTTCATAATGCTATTTTAATATGTTAATTATATCAATAATACCCCGTATTGATGTTTCAGAAAAAGTTCTGTTCGCAAAACGTTGTGGCAATCGTTTATGGCTTAAAATTATCACTCGCTGCGATGACATCTTTTTTAATCGTTTTTATCTTGGGATTTTCTTCTTGTGAGGAAAAACGCTTTTTATAGTACTTAAAAAACAACACTTTTGAACAAATGATTAATAATGAAAACCCAAACAACCAAAAAACATAATGAGCAAAACGTGAATGGTATGGAAACCCTATAAAAAAAAGCATCGGTATTGATAATGGGATTATCATATCAATACTACAATATAACACAATCTTTATTATTTTCAAGCACTTACAATCAAAAAGAACGCTGATAAACCAAATTGCAATTACAATACCATACTGAATCGCCAACCCGGGTCCATATTCAAAATTCTTAGTAGTATATGCGAGATCGATAATTTCTCCATTCACAGGTCTTGAGTAAGCGAGTGTAATATAATGATTGAATATGAAACAGATCACTAATTCTACTATTTGATATAAAGTGAAAGTTTTCAAAAAGTTAATATATTGTTTTTTGAGTTTCATCATTTTGCCTATTTTTTTATAATTTCAAATATCACTCGAGATTCGGTTTGCATTATAGGAATGATTTCATATTTTCGATCTAACAAGTCTGTGCACGTTTCAATAAATGACCTAATACATTTATCTGATCATGAGTTGCATTTTGCTATTTCACTTGATTAATGTTGTAATTATGATGCGGTACCACATTAAAAATTATTGCACCGTTTTCGATGCGGGTGGGAACTTCTTTTTTGCCGTCGAAAACTTTGGCTGAGGTCCATTTCTTGGGCAGCTGACGGCTAACGGTCACAGGCTGGTCGAAACAGGTGAGAGGACTCTCTGCGCCTACCGTAACCTCTGCCAAATATCCGTCGGAGGTTTTCTTTTCTTTGATAATTAGCGAATTGCGCTCAATAAGATATTTGGTGGCAGCGGCAAAGGTGGTTACCCAGTAATCACTTGCGTTGTCGCTTACATATTTAAGGTGTGCGTCGAAATCCTCTGATTTTATGGGCGAATATCCGCCGTCGTTGTCAACGCCGTGAAGTAGAAAAGTGGTCCAACCGTTGAAAGGCACAGCGGCGGCAACAGCCTTGTTGAAATCGTCGGCACTAACCACGTGTCCCTCAGGTCCGCCAAGAATCGATGAAATATCCATAAGGTTTTTGGGCGTGGACTGTTCGCTCTGTCCGCTGCAAGTGCGTGCCGAAATGTAGTATTCTGCCACAATATTGTCGTTGCCGCGCACACAGTATGGATAAACCATTGTGATACAGGGCTTACCGATTTTTTCTTCGATTATTTGTTTTGAAGTTTCAAGTTGTCTGCGCTGTTCTTGCTCGTCAATTTGGTTGAAATATGGGTGCGTGATGGTGTGCGATGCTATTTCGTGACCATTTTTCGATGCGTCGGCAAACGGTTGCCAATCTTGCACCCAATCTGTTACCAAGTTGAATGTGGCCTTAAAACCGTATTTATCTAAAATTGGCACGGCAATGGGCATTTGGTTTGGTGTGCCGTCGTCGAACGAGTAGGTGATAGCCGATTTTTTGAAATCAAACCAAGTGGCTGTGGTGTATTCCTTCGGCGTTTGTGCTGATAATAATAAAGGTGTTGCAAGCATAATTGCTGTAATTAATTGTGATTTCATAATGTGGTTTTATTTATAAAACGTAGGGACGTGCCGTGGCGCGTCCCTACTATTATTAATTATTTTTATTATTCTGCTGGAGCAGCCTCGGGTGCTACATCGGGTGCAGGTGCGGCTGTTACAGGATTAAATATCGAATCGATAAATTCTTGAATCGGCGAACCTTGGTAAGGCAGACCAAAACGTGTGAGCCAGCCTTTCAAGTAGCATATTATAAATAATACGGCAAGTATTATAAGACCCCACCAGAGGAAACGGAGTTTTGATTTTTTCTTTACAAACGGGTCTTTTACGCCGATAACTGGGAATTTTACAAGCTGAGTAAATGTTGCGCCAAAGAGTGTGTTTACTTTTGTAGCGGAGTTCAGTGCCCAGCCGTTGGCATTGAGGATAGGCGAGAGGTTGCGTTTGCGCAGTTTGAGCCAAGCCAAAAACATCGACGGTCCTGAAATCAACAGCAAGATTCCAATTATTGCCAAAATCATTTTGGGTATCGACAGAGCCAAGAAACCTGTTGCAGCCGAAGCCAAGAATGTTCCAATCATACCTAACGCCATACCGATAGCGGCAAAGATACCGCAGAATTTGGCAATGTCGAAAGCCTGTTTCTTTTCGCTCAAAAGCGGGTCGGCAGGAGGAGCGGCAGCTCCGTCAGCCGGTTTTTCGGTGAGTTTTGTGCCGGCTTCTGAAATTTTGCCGAGAGCGTCGCCAGTCATTTTTTCGTCTTTGCTGGCGGCAAACTTAGTTACTTGCTCTTCGATAAACTTGCTTACCTTGCGGTAGGGTGTCCAGAATGCCTGACGGATGCTAATTGGGTTGTCAATAATTTTGGTAACGGTAGCGTCCCAGTCGAGACCGTCGCGATCGTAGAAAATGGCGTGCTTGCCGGGCATAAGGTTGTCGATGTCGCCATCGGTAACTGCGGCGGCTATCTGCATAGTTTTGTTTTTTACCTTGTTTACGCAGTCGCAGTATAATAGGTAAATGCCTGACGAAACAATATCTGCACCGTGTTTGCCCATATCGGCAACCTTGATACAGAGGTCGCACGAACGCTGGTCGATAAACAGTGTGCCGGCTTGGAAAATAGCCTTGAACTCGCGGTCGTAAAAGTCGGTGAATGTTACAAAGTTGCGCAAGAAAATATGGAAGTCGCGGCAGAGGTGGAGCAGTTTGTCAACCGAAAGTATAGAATCCGATTCGTCTTTAAGAGCGGCATCCTTGTCGATGAGGTCGAGAATATCTTGCTTGCGGTTTTCGGCAACAATTTGTTTAATAGTGTCATCGCCGAGCGATTCTACCGATGCGCCTTTCTTATCAGCCTTCCAAGCGGTGTAGGGGGCAAATTTGGCTGCTATGGAGTTCCATTCAGCCTCGGTAATCTGCTCTTTGCCAGCAAAATCGATGTCGAAAATAAGGCGTTTAACATCTGCCATCTTGCCCTGCCAAGCGGGGTTGATTCCTTGAGTAAGGTTGAGAACATTGTTTTCGGTGATGCGGGCAAGGGGATAAGCGGCAATCTTGTCGATATTGTCGGCGAGGTTTTCGCCAGATATTTTGGTGAGTTCGTCTAACTGTATTTCAAGGGCGTTGCAGGTGTCTTTGTTGAAAGCAACCATTTTGCAACGAACAAAATAGTCTTCTACCTTGGTTTTAACAGCATTGTAGGCATTGAGGGCAGCCTCGGTGTCGCCGCCGTAGGGTAGGATAGAGGCAGCGTTTGATATCGATTGCGAATGCCAAGCGTCGTAGTCGGCACATTCGGCATAGAATTTTTCCACAAGGTCTTTGTCAACGCCGGGTTCGCCGCTGCGGTCTTGCTGAGAGCCGGTGGTTTCAATAATGGCGTGGATTATTTTTTGGAGAGGCTCGCTGTCGGTAGATTTTTCGGTGATGATGCTGTCGCCGTTAAACTGAGTTTTGGCAAAAATGGCGATAGTGTCGGAGGTGTCTTCGATAGAGATAGAGTCTTTCTCTTTTTGGAGGTTGGCGAGAATCTGCTTTGCCGATTTGTAGAGTTTTTGTCCCTCGTCGGAGTTTTGGTTGATGTCGGATAGCTTAATCTCCGAACTGTGTTTTAGCAGCAGATTGTTGTCGGTAATCACGTTGGTAATCCATTTTGCGGTGGTTACCACGTCGGGCACTCTTATTTTGCCGTCTTTGTCGGCGTCGATCATTTCAAGGGTCTTGTCGTCGAACTCCAAACCCGATGTAGGGCAGCTTAATACTGTCCACATTTTTTCGTCAAGTTCGTCCAAATGAGCAATATCGTCGCCCGATTCTATGCTCACACGGGTAACGCCGCCTATTTTGGAGAACTTCCATTTGTAAGATGACTTCTTTTCTTCCATAATTTTATGTTGATGACAATTTATTTATGGCAAATTTATGAAAAATTTTTTTCAAGTGTAAAAAATGTTTTGAGAATTATTTTTTATTATCAAGTTGCATAAGCCAATTATTTAAAGTAACTTTGCCTATGAGTAATATCTAACTATTGTTATATATGA
>JAGCYI010000157.1 GCA_017960885.1 Bacteroidales bacterium | reverse complement strand
CACCTTCAATAATATCCTTAAATGTCTGTATTCCTGAGGGGTATCTGCGCTCTGTCATAGTATGCAAGTTTTAATCATTGCAAAGATAAAATAATTGTTTTAAATCGCAAACAGAATAAAGATTAATTCCGTATATTTGTAACGGATATCCGGCTCAACACCCCCGGCATCCGACATAGTAAAAGATTTTTACGAAAGCGTTATGCTTTTCTTGTTTTTCGAAATGTGAGAGTTTCAGATTAGTACAAGATGATTGCATAACGGTTTCGCCTACCCATAGGCGTGAACCGTTGTAATTATATCCTTGTACTAAGGTATCTCTCACAACCTCGAAAAACAGATATAATAGAATATGCGGTTTGCGCTTTCTTTGTTTAACAATCCTTTCAAAACCGCAAAAGGAACAAATTGTCTAAAATTATTGGACAATATGTCTAAAATCTTGATACACAATTATTACTCAGCGTAATGATTTGTGATTTAACTTTGGAGAGATAAAATATATAATATAAAGTGTAACCTTTTGGATAAAGGTGACACTAATGAGAAAAGAATTGTTGAACTAAGAACTATTAAAAGGAATGAAAGTTTTATGCATAATTTGGGATATTGGCGGCATTTACGCACTATTTAAAGTCATTTCTGAAAGTAGAGGTGATGGTGCTGTTATCGTTGGTGCATTGATAGGCTTTGCGCTAATTTGTGTACTGCCTTCGTACTTTTGTTTCAGGGATAATAAGTCAAAGAATACAAATGGTATAATTGTTAAGCAAACAACAAAACCCAATACAACGAATAAACACGATGCAGTGAGTCATTATGCTGACTTACAATCAGAGTATCCCAAAACTACTATACCGATGCAACAAGACAAACCAAACCTAATAAGCGCAGAATATAGCACTGAAAATTACAAAGAACGGCTGAAAAGACTTTGCCATCCTCAAAACTTTATCAACAATGATAACTACGACAAGGACAAAGTCGCCTACGCCAATTCGATTTACACAGAATTGTTCCGAGGAAGTAACATAGATTATTATGCACTTATAGCCAAAGCAGAAGCGAAATTGGGTTTGAATCTTTTAGACGAAGTGGATTACAATAGTTTAAAAGAAAAACTCAATCCTCAAAATTTTATGGAGCCATACAATCCTAACAAAATAGCGTTAGCCAACGAATTGTACGCAAAAATTTTAGACCCCTTCATTAACTGTACTAAATTTTTTGAAATAAGGTCGCAAGCCAAGCCTTTGTTAGATTATTTGAAATCCATCAATGAACCAAAATCAACCGCTGTATGGACAACTGATGCACAACCGCAACAACAAAAAAAACAGAAAAAGATTCCTTGGTGGGATAAAACAACCAAATTATTTGCTCTTATTTTTCTCTGTTATATATTGTTTATGTTTATTACATATCAAACAGATATAAAAGATAGAAATCAAAATAAGGGGATAAACTATCAATCAACTATTAATGATAACACCCACGACGATTATCAGTTGTTGAATGAAACAACAGACAATTCCCCATCTTCAAAAATGAAACAGTATAGTTCAAATCTTTATTCTATATCTTATCCCTCATATTGGCTTTGTGTAGAACATCCCAATGATAATATTGATGTTGCATTTGGGCAAACCATCGGTATAGCATTCAGCATTTTTCATATTGATAGCGACCAATCTTTAAAAAACATAGTTGATTATGCCAATAAAGAAATGCAATTACAATTTAGTGCAAAAATATTGAGCAACAACATAATAAAACTCTGCAACATTGACTGTTACAAGACAACATATACTTTTTCTTATGGAAACACAGTGGATAATAAACAAATCTCATATGCCTTAAAAAAAGGACGCACTTATTATAACATAAGATTCAACGGTGATAAATATGATATTGACAACAATGCACAATTGATTGAAACAATCATTAACACTTTTGAATTGAAATAAAAAAACGGTATTCAAATTTACACTAAATCATAAACTCATAAAACCCCACATCACTATGAAAAAACACCTCATTCTAACATTATTAACCGCATCGGTTGTAAATATTTGTTGCGGACAGGCATTAAAAGACAAGGTATATTTCGACGAAAAATGGAACGTGGTTAACGACCAATCTTCGGCGGCTTACTACCGTCTTTACAACGCAAAAGATAAATCAAAAGGATTAAAGCCATATCAGGACTACTATATCAATGGCAAGTTGCAGGGCGAAGGATTCTATTCCGGCATCGAAAACGAAGGCGGCATTCTCAACTTCATTGAAGAAGGTGAGCAAAAAAACTACTACGAAAGCGGTAATCTTCGCGAAAAATGGACTAAGAAAAACAACAAAATTGATGGCGAAGATTGTTATTACAGCGAAGATGGTTTCAAAACTTACACTTTAAAGTATCAAAATGGAATCCTTCAAGGTAAACAAGTTATGTATCAGTTAGAATCTGATAAAATCCACAGAGAGGATATTTTTGAAAACGGATATTTACAGAGCGAAACAACGTTCTATCTCGATGGCACTGTAAGAGAAGAATTTAAACTTACTCAAATGTACGACTCTGCATTTACCGCCAACGTAACTCAGCATTATCTTGAATATTATAAACACAACAAAACCGCTAAAAGTTCTAACGACTACCTTTACCTATTTATGCCTGAGGTTTTGACACATCCATTTGGACTTTACCGTTTGCAGACAGACTACATCATTCCTCACGGCAAAATGGTCAATACTGACAGAGAAGGAAGAAACATTTACATCGGTCAATACAAATATGGTGAACAGATCGGACTTTGGAGAGAATATTTCTTTGACGAAGGTTATTATGTATCCGACAACTTTGATACCGACGAACTCCGCTATTATACACTTGACAATAAGCCATATACAGGCAAACATACCTCTTATTACCCAAACGACAAAGTTTGCACCCAAGGCAGTTGCAAAGACGGATTGCGCGAAGGACTTTGGACAACTTATTACAACAATGGTCTGAAAATCGATGTCAAACAAAGTGAATACACATATAAAAACGGCATTTGCAACGGTATGTTTAAAAAATACGACACAGATGGCAATATAACAATCAAAGGCGTTTACGCCAACAACAAAGTGGTAGGCAATGTAAATCAGTATTACTACGACGATGGCTGCTACGAAGTGTTGGATTTCACAGACGAGACTGTGCCGTCGCACTTCTACACTATGGACGGCAAGCCATTTTCGGGACAGCACACCGAATACCGCAACCTCAACGGCATTGACGAACCTGTCGCCGTAATCTACACCATCTCACAGTCGCTTATCACCCAACACATCCTCAAAGGCACCGAGTCAGGCACAGTATATCAAACTATCAAGTATAAGAATGGCGAACCTGTGAGGTGATTATGAATCACAAGCCATTAACTTTTCAAAAAAATGTTCTCGAATTTGCGAACATCAAAGATAATTTGTATTTTTGCCAACAAATGATAGTTACATTTGAGAAAACATACTTGCAAGAACTCTATACAGAGGGCAAGACAAGCGACAAGAAACACCGTTTTCAGCCGCAGATTGTCAGCAAATACGTCAAAGTCATCAACTTGATGAAACAACAAGAAAACGTATTGGGGTTGGCTAAGTATGGCTCGTTGCATTATGAAAAACTGAGTGGCGACAAGGATGGCGTATCATCAGTACGTGTCAATGACCAATATCGCATAGAGTTTACCGAAAGAATTGAATCAGGAAAACAAATCGCAACTATCTGCAACATAATAGAATTGTCTAACCATTATAAATGACAAAAGGAGAAATTGTTATGACAACACTTGACGGCACACCTGATAATATGATTGCAAACAATTTGAAACCATTTAAGCCAACTCATCCCGGAGAGGTACTTAAAGACGAATTGGAGTTCCGTGGCATTTCGCAACGAGGTCTGTCCAAGGAGATAGGAATATCTTATTCAGTTTTCAACGAAGTACTCAACGGCAAGAGAACACTAAGCCCCGAATTAGCAATGATGATGGAGGCCGCTCTCGGTGTGGATGCCGCTCCACTGTTGGCAATGCAAAACGAATACGATATGCTAATGGCAGAACGCGATACAAAATTTATGGAAAAACTCAGGAATATCCGCCGGGTTGCTGCATTATTCTAAATATCGATATCCCTGATTACTTCGTTTTGGGCTATTGAAGAATTTTTCAAACTTTGGCAAATTTTACCCATAATTTTTGCCAAAGTTGTATAATTTTTAGCGGTTTTGGCAGATTTACCCCTATAAATCTGCCAAAGTTGGAGTTTTTGATGTGGTTTTGGCAAAAATAATGATTTTACCTCAACTTATTCCTCTCAAAATTGCCCCGTGTTAGCACAAAATACATCACTGCCGAGGCTACGTGGATGGCTGACACTGTCCAAAAGGCTGAGGCATAGCCAAAATGCTCTGCAACAAATCCGCCGGCGAGGATTCCAAGTCCCACTCCCAAATCCCACGAGGTCATAAGGGTGCTGTTGGCTGTGCCGCGCTGGTTGTTGTGGGCAAGGTTTACCATCATATTCTGAAACGCAGGCCACATATGTCCGTTGCCCAAGCCAATTAGGATAGCCGAGCCGTAATACGTCCACATACTGCCGCCAGCCACAAAAATGGTGTAACCAATGGTAGAGAGAATTATGCCTTCGGCGGCGTTGCGAGTCAACTTGCCCTCGCGCAGAGCCTTTGCGCCTTGCATTCGCGAAAGTATCAGTCCAATTGATAGCAGCATAAAATATACGCCCGTGCCGCCCGTTATGCCGAGGGTTTCTTTGCCGTAAATGGCTAAATAATTGCTCAATACGCCGTAACAGAATCCAAACCCAAGCATATTGATGGCGAGTATCACGCCTTTGAGCAAGAAAAAACGGTCTAACGATAGTTTCGACTTGTTTCTAACTATCTCTTTTTCAGGTATTTTTACACGGCTATCAACCACAAGACCCACCGCCGCTATTGCAAGAGCAAGCACAAAGAGGATATTGAAATTGTGAGTACCTTCGTAAATCATTATGCCCACAGTGGGTGCAATGGCGGTGGCAACATTATTGCTAAGTCCGTAGAAACCAATACCTTCGTTGCGTCTTGACGATGGCAGCACGTCGATAGCCACTGTGCTGTTGGCAACCGTTGCCGCCCCAAAAGGACCGCCGTGGATGGTGCGTATAACGGCAAACACTGCAAGACTTGTTGCCGCCAAATATCCTCCGAACAATATAAAATAGAAAAACAGGCACGACAAAAGTACTTTTTTGCGGTTGAAACTATCAACCATATATCCGCTAAACGGTCTGATAATCAATGCAGTAATGCTATACCCCGAGAGCACGAGACCGATAGTGTCCTTAGGTGCGGCAAAGTTTTCTGCCAAATAGATAGGCAACAGCGGAGTTAACAGGTAAAAGGCAAACGACATAGTAAAATTTGCCACCATCACCTTGACATAGTTGTTGTTCCAAAGTTTTTCCATAATGCCACAAAAATACAAAAGGCGGATAATCATATTGACTATCCGCCTTTAAAATATCATTAAATCAGTGTTAATGCTCTAATTTAATTGTCTCGGTGGTAATGTCGGCTACTTCGGCAGGACCAAAATATTGGATCGGACCCGGATAAACGTATGCGGTTTCGATAGCCCATTCGTCGCGTTTTGATGCGAAGAATTTGAAAGGACCGCCGTCGAGTTTTACAAGTGCCTTTTGGATAACGGGTTTCATCTTGCCGTTACGTTTTTCCATATTCATCATTGCGGTGATAGGAATACCGCCTGCAAGCCATTCGGTAGCGGGTTTGGTGGTGTTGCGTACCGACGACATATAGCCAGTTTTACCCGACGAAATCAACAATGCAGCCACACGACCGAGCGAGTAGCAGTAATCGGCATCGAAGTTAGAAGGAGCGGCGCAACGTCCTTCATAACCGAAGAAGTGGTGCTGTGTAGAGAATTTGCCGTTGAATTTGCCTTCTTTCTTCCAAGCAGCGAGTTTCTTAGCCACCATTTCGGCAAGGAGTTGTTCGGTTTCGATGAGCGAAACTTGTACGTTGCCGTGGGGGTCGCGTTCGAGTGCGAGTTGGCGCGAAACTGCCTCGGGAAGACTCTTGAAGAGTTCTGCATTTTCCTTAGAAAGTTTACCCAAAACGTATTCGATTTTTTTGTCGGCTGCAATGGTGTCGAACTCTGCCTGATTAGCAGCAAGCATATCATTGAGTTCAGCGATAAGTTTCTTGATAGCGGGGATAAACTCGATAAGGCCTTCGGGAACGAGAACGATACCAAAGTTCAAACCTTTGTCGGCGCGAGCCTTAACAGCGTTGGCAATGTAAGTAACTACGTCGTCGAGAGTTTGGTTTTTGGCTTCAACTTCCTCACCGATAAGGGTGATGTTGGGCTGAGTTTTGAGCGCACATTCAAGAGTAACGTGGCTTGCGCTACGACCCATAAGTTTAATAAAGTGCCAATATTTTTTAGCAGAGTTGGCGTCGCGTTCGATGTTGCCGATAACCTCAGAATATACTTTGGTAGCGGTGTCGAAACCAAAAGAAGTTTCGATCATCTCGTTTTTGAGGTCGCCGTCGATAGTTTTGGGACAGCCGATAACCTGAATGCCGGTGTTCTTTGCAAGATAGTATTCTGCAAGCACGCAGGCGTTGGTGTTAGAGTCGTCGCCGCCGATGATAACGATAGCGTTGATATTGAGTTTTTTGCAGATTTCAAGACCTTTGTCAAACTGCGAAACTTCCTCTAATTTGGTACGTCCCGAGCCGATGATGTCGAAACCGCCAGTGTTGCGGTATTCGTTGATGATGTCTTCGGTGAGTTCGATGTATTTGTGGTCAACCAATCCCGAAGGACCGCCTAAGAAACCGTAAAGTTTAGAATCCTTGTTGATAGCCTTGATACCGTCGAAAATACCCGAAATAACATTGTGACCTCCGGGAGCCTGACCGCCCGAAAGGATAACGCCTACGTTGATAGCCTTGGTAGACATTGCCTGTTGAGCCTTTTCGAAAGTTACGATAGGCAAACCGTAGGTGTTGGGGAAAAGTTTTTTGATGTCGGCTTGGTCGGCAACAGATTCGGTTGCCTTGCCTTCTACTAATTTAGTAGCACCTTGGATAGATGCCGGCACTTTGGGCTGATATGCCGCACGTGCAATCTGTAAAGGACTTTTGTTCAT
>JAGCYI010000156.1 GCA_017960885.1 Bacteroidales bacterium | reverse complement strand
GGGTCCCAGTTTACCATACGGAGACCGCGGTAGATAAGTCCCTTATTATAAAGGTCTACAAACACTTTCATAACCGATTCGCTGCGGAGGTCGTCCATAGTGAAAGCGGTACGGCTCCAATCGCACGAAGCGCCAAGTTTTTTCAACTGTTCGAGAATTACGCCGCCGTGCTCCTCTTTCCACTCCCAAGCGTATTTGAGAAACTGTTCGCGGGTAAGGTCGCGTTTTTTGATGCCTTGTTTGGCAAGTTTCTGCACCACCTTGGCCTCAGTTGCAATAGAAGCGTGGTCGGTACCGGGCACCCAAAGAGCATTGAAACCCTTCATCCTTGCGCGACGGGTGAGGATATCTTGAATAGTATTGTTGAGCATATGACCCATATGCAGCACGCCGGTAACGTTTGGCGGGGGGATAACTATTGTGTAAGGCTTGCGGCCGTCGGGCTTAGAGCCGAAGAAATTATTGTCGGTCCAGTACTTGTACCATTTAGATTCTGACGCCGCAGCGTCGTATTTAGCAGGAATATCCATTTTTATGCTTGTTTCGATATAAAAAATCTGCGCAAAGTTAAGGAATAAAATGATATGAGCAAAAAAAATATTGGGACGTGGCGTGCCGCGTCCCAACATTTTTTTACTATGATTTATTTATACGTATTTCAAAAGATCCTTGCCAATATCCCTTCTATGATATGCGCCTTCAAAAGATATTTTGGCAATGCCGTCAAGAGATTTTTGGAGGGCGGAGGGAATGTCGTTGCCGAGCGACGATACGGTGAGCACACGTCCGCCGTCGGTAACTATTGCGCCGTCTTTCTCTTTGGTGCCAGCGTGGAATATGATAGAGCCTTTCACTTGGTCAAGTCCGTTTATCTTAAAACCTTTTTTGTAATCCTCGGGATATCCGCCCGATGCAAGCACCACGGTGGCAGCGGTTTGAGAGTCGATTTCGCATTTTTTGCCATTGAGATTGCCCTGAGCGGCAGATACAAGAAGGTCTACAAAATCGCCTTTTACGCGAAGCATTACCGACTCGGTTTCGGGGTCGCCCATGCGAACGTTGTATTCAATTACGTAGGGGTCGTTGTTAACGTTGATAAGTCCAAAGAAGATAAATCCACGGTAGTCGATGCCGTCTTTGATAAGTCCGTCGATGGTGGGCTTAATGATGCGGGTCTCAATTTTGTCCATAAACTCCTTGTCGGCAAACGGAACGGGCGAAATGCTGCCCATGCCGCCGGTGTTGAGTCCCTTGTCGCCTTCGCCTATGCGCTTGTAATCTTTGGCTTCGGGCAGGATGGTGTATCCGCCGTTTCCGTCGCTGAGCACAAACACCGAAAGTTCTATTCCCGAAAGAAACTCCTCGATAACCACTTCGGCAGACGATTTGCCAAACTTGCCCGAGAACATCTCTTTCAACTCGTTGCAAGCCACTTCGAAATTCTCCTCGATGATAACGCCCTTGCCGGCAGCGGGACCGTCGGCTTTGAGCACGTAAGGCGGCTGCAATGTTTTAAGAAAATCAACTGCCTGAGCGTAAGTATCGACGTTGAAGGTCTTGTATTTGGCAGTGGGTATATTGTGACGAATCATAAATTGCTTAGCAAAATCCTTGCTACCTTCGAGTTGCGCGCCATCTTTCTTGGGGCCAACCACCAAAGGCGCTTTGCCGCTGGGGATAGCAAGAAGACGGTCGGCGAGGCCGTCGATAAGCGGAATCTCAGGACCCACCACCACGAGGTTGATGCCGTTGTCAATCACAAATTTTTCGATAGCGTCGAAATCCGACACCTTTATATTAACGTTTTTAGCGATATTGGCAGTGCCGGGGTTGCCGGGTGCTACAAAAAGATTGGCAGGGGATTGGGCAATTTTCCATGCGAGGGCGCTCTCCCTTCCGCCCGAGCCTATAAGCAGTATGTTCATTGATACGTTTATTTTGTGTGATTAATTGGGCAAAATTAAAAATAATTTTTCGCTTTTTGACTACGGATAAAGGTATTTTTCTCAACTTTTGCATTTACTTTTTTCAACAACGGAAAACACGGAAACAACAGAACTATCTATTGAGTTCCGCGCGTCCAGTGTTGTCAGTTGTGAATAATTATGAGTTATTTATCAGATAAAAAAAATTGAGTTTGTAACTATATGCAAAAAAATTTTGTAATTTTGTCAACGATAATAATACCGTTACCGTGATACTGAAATCGCTAAAAGACAACACCCTTTTGGGAATAGCGCTCACCGTTTTGGTGTTTGTCGGGTTTGCATGCTCGGCTGTGATGCCCTACGGTGCATGGATGTGGATTGTGCCGCAGTCGGGTTCGCTGATTTTCGACGACATCCGCAACTTCCTCGGCTCGTTTGGCACTCCATTGGTGCTCGGCGTATGCTTTGTGCTGCTCAATATTGTGGAGGTGATGGTGATGACAAGTCTCAACGCTCGTTTTGAACTCACCAGAGCCAAGGGTGCTTTCTTCTTTGTGATAACGGCTGCGGCGGGAATGTGCTACATACCCTACAACGTGCTTCTGCCCGAACAGTTTGCTGCTGTGTTTGTGATGCTCGGTCTGTTTCCGATACTCAACAGCAACGGCAAGGATGTGGCGGTGTACGACCTTTTCAACGCTGGTCTCTACTTCGGTATAGCCACGCTGTTCTGTTTCAACGCTGTTATTACGCTGCTTTTTGGTATCGCCGCCATCGCGGTGTTCCGTCCTTACAGAACCAACGAGCTGCTGATGCTCATTCTCGGACAAATCACCCCTGTGCTGTTCTACTTTGCTGTATATTTCCTCATCAATGGAGAAATCATGCCCATATTGGAAAACATAGCCGAAGAGTTCAGTATCAGGCACTTGTTTAATCCTCAGGGCAACGACCTCATATTCCTTTGCGCCGGTGGCGCTTGGCTGTTGATTGGCAGCGTGGTTATGGTGGGACTTTACAGCAGGTTCAACGTGTTTGAGGCACGCGCTTACCGCCTTTTGTTCATTATATTTTTAATCACCATTGTGGCTGCTATTTCTCCGTTTTTCAGTATCGAAACACTGCGCATTGCATTATTCCCGGTAGCATTTATGTTGGTTACGGTATTCTACAACCTCAAAAAGGGATTCTGGGGCGAATTGATTTTCGCACTTTACCTGATATCTACTATCGGACTGCATGTGTATTTGATGGTGGGTGGGTGAAATCGTATACGCCCGGGCGTATACGATTGGAGGACGTACACGAGGTACGCCCCTACAAGGCGGATGCCTTCCTTACCAACACCTTTAATTCATCGATATAACCTTTGTCGTCGGAGGGAATGTTTTTGAGATATTCCATGAGCGACTTGTAGCTGGTGCCTTTGATAAACTTGCTGTCGTTGAGCAGCATACCGAACATTGCACCTGAGCAGGCGATTTTAAAATCGGTAGAGGGTGTTTTGGTGTAGGAATCTTTGCCGATGCGGCGCTCCACAAGCAGGCTCTCGTCTTTGTCGGGATGTTTGTAGCGGAACTTGATGGTGCAGAAATTGTCACTGCCGGTGGTCTGCTGAGTTACATATTCGCTCTGAACGGTAGAGGGAGTCGACTCTTTGCTGTTGGCGGGAACAATCTCATAAAGTGCTGTAACAGAATGTCCAGAACCCATATCGCCGGCGTCTTTCTTGTCGTTGTTGAAATCCTCGTTGTTCAAAAGGCGGTTCTCATATCCTATCAGTCGGTAACTCTTGATTTTGGCAGGATTGAAGTCTACAAGCACCTTCACGTCCTTAGCCACAGTGTAGAGCGTTCCCCAAAGTTCGGTACCGAGAGCCTTTTGAGCCTCGGAAATATTATCTATATAGGCGTAGTTGCCGTTGCCATTGTCGGCGATGGTCTCCATCATGCGGTCGTTGAGGTTGTACATTCCATAGCCGAGCACTGTGAGAAATACACCCTCTTTTGCACCCTCTTTAACCATCTCTTTAAGTTCGCCGTCGGAGCTCTGACCCATATTGAAATCGCCGTCGGTGGCTAGCACAATACGGTTATTGCCGTCTTTAATATAGTTTTCTTTGGCAATGCGGTATGCCTTTTGAATAGCCTCTCCGCCGGCTGTGTAGCCCGATGCCTGGAGTTTTTCAAGTTCTGCCACTATCTTCTCCTTACCTTTTTCGTTGCAGGGCTCGGCGGTGAGCTTGATATCTGTTCCAGCCGCGTAGGTGATGATAGAAACCTTATCTTGCGGACGGAGGTTGTTTGTCATAAGCTTGAAACTGCGGATAAGGAGGGGAAGCTTGTTGTCGTCGTACATACTGCCCGAAACGTCGATCAGGAATACAATATGCGAGGCAGGAAGTTCCCTTGTGTCTATCTCCTTGGCTTTGAGACCAATCTTTATTAACTGATGTCCGGTATTCCACGGACAATCAGATATTTCGGCGTTTAGGCTCACGGGGTCGGCGCCCTTGGGCTGCGGATAGTCGTATTCAAAATAGTTGATAATCTCCTCCACACGCACGCTGCCCTTGGGAGGCTTCTGGCTGTTGTTGATAAAGCGGCGGATGTTGCTGTATCCTGCCTTGTCCACGTCAACGGAGAATACCGAGATAGGGTCGGTGGCTGTACTTTTAAACTCGTTTTCGTCGCGGGAGTCGTATTTTTCGGTGTTGAGCTGAATGGGCGCTGGTTCAGCCAGAACTTCAGCTGAGGCACGGTTATGGAATAATCCTCCCGACGTTTTTTTCTTAACGCCGTAGCCTATCACCACCACTTGTTCGGGTTTTTGATTGTCTAAATTGAGGCCAACAGGAAGAATTGTTTTGCCATTTACCGGAACAGTCTCTGTTATGTAACCGATGTATGAAAATGTTAATGTTGCATCACTAGGACATTCGATAGAGTACTTGCCGTCAATGTCGGTGATGGTTCCGTTCTGTGTTCCCGTCTGAACAACGGTAACACCAATAAGGGGCTCATTTGTAGAGGCATCGAACACCGTGCCGGAAACTGTGATACTTGATGCCTGCGATATCAGCGACATAAGCATAATAAGAGTGAGAAATCTTTTCATAGGTTAAAAATATTAAGTTTGGAACAATAATAAAACGGAGCAATGCGTGAAGATGTTTCTGGTTTAACATTTTTTGTGAAAATATAAAAATACGTAAAACCCCTACCCTTTTCCGTTTCTTATACGCATAATACGCATTGCAAGGATGAAAATCTGCCTGTAATTTTGCATCGTCTAATAATCACCACTTATAGTTAAATAAAATAATAAACATCAGAACCATGAAGACAACAAGTAAAATGATCAAGCACGCAGGCATAGCGTTAGTATTGGCAGTAGTAGCTGCAATGTTGGTTTTCGGTGTAAAGAACAATATGCCCGAAAACATTATCACAAGCGGATTAACAGTTGAAAAACATTCCGACTCGAAATGTTTTTGCAAAATTGAGATACCTTATAAATATATGAACTCGCTCCGCGAAAGCGAATCTATAAAACTCATAGTTGACGGACACGTAAACAACGCCGTAATAGAATCGGTAGAGAGCAACGTGATAAAAGAAGACACAGGTCTCTACTTTTACGCACACGCTTGCATCGACAATGCTGCCGACTATATTGCAGCCACCAACAATGCCGGCGTAGTGCTCGGAAACCGTCTCGACTATCTTAAAAAACAGATTTACAGCTCAATAGCATACTAATACCAAACTTTTTTCCACTCATTAAAAAACTTCGGCAGAGATGTCGGAGTTTTTTATTTCATAACATCCTGATTTACAACACAAGACAAAAGACAGAAATTTATTTTAACAAAAAACACAAACACAATTTGCCATTAAGATTTATTTTGTAATTTTGAAAAATAAATAACAGAGTTGTATGCTGAGATCAAAACTACCCGATAACACGTTAAAAACGGCAATCGAGATACTCGACGCCGCCGAGAAAAATCACGCTGTAGACCTAGCCTGCTCGGTCCCCGACTTCAACATGTCGCAAAAACTTATCGACTCAATAGCAAGGCACATCGGCAACGGCAAAAACCAGTACAGTCCTATCGAAGGCATTATGCCCCTCCGACAGGCCACCGCTGATGTATATCTCCAAGAGTTTGGCGCGCAGTACAACCCCGAAACCGACATCACCATCACCGCCGGCTCTACCGAGGCTGTGTGGACAGCCATATCTGCCATCGTGCACGAAGACGACGAAGTGATAGTGTTTGAACCCGTATACGAAAACTATGTGCCCGCAATACGTCTCAACGGCGGCACACCCATATTTATAACGCTCAAATATCCCGACTACCGCATTGATTGGAACGAGGTGATACGCTGCGTAAACCAGCGCACCAAGATGATTATTATCAGCAACCCTCACATTCCCACCGGCGCGGTTCTCTCCGACGAGGATATGCAGAAACTACAGAAGATAGTGGCTGGAAGCAAGATTGTGATTCTCAGCGACGAAACTTATGGAAATTTCCACTACGACACGCCCATTTCAAGCGTTGCCAAATATCCTGTGCTCGCCAAGCAGAGCATAGTGATAAGTTCGCTCGGCAAATCGTTTAACGCCACAGGATGGAAAACCGGCTCTTGCTGTGCTCCTGCCGACATCACCGCCGAAATCCGCAAGATGCACAACTATATCTGCAACGGTTCTAACACCGCCATACAGTATGCCTTCTCGGATTTTCTGCCCGATATTGTCAACGGTGAGCTATCTCAAGTGCGCGAGCTTTACCATCACAAACGCGACCTTCTGTACGACCTTCTCAAAGATTCAAAATACAAGATCAAACCCACCGAAGGCTCATGGTTCCAGACCGTTGACTGCTCTGAAGTTACACCCGACCCCGATTCCGAGTTTGCCCTCAAGCTTGTAAACCAATACGGCGTGGCTGTGTTCCCGATGTCGATGTTCTACCACGACAAAAACAAGAGCAGCGTTATCCGCATCTGCTTTGCCCGCGAAGACGACATTATCAAAAAAGGCGTGGAAGGTTTGCTGAAAGCAGCGGAGTAGGATAAAATATTTTTTTTATCTCAAAAAAACTCTATACCTTTGCGCACCAAATAAATAAATAAAAACACCATGGCACAAGACGACCAATTAAAGAAACTTATATCGCACTGCAAAGAATACGGTTTTATATTCCCGTCGAGCGACATATACGACGGTCTCGCAGCTGTTTACGACTACGGTCAAAACGGCGTTGAACTTAAAAACAACATCAAAGAGTACTGGTGGAAGTTTATGACACGCCTCCACGAAAACATCGTGGGCATCGACGCCGCCATCTTTATGCACCCCAAAACCTGGGAGGCTTCGGGACACGTGGCCGCCTTCAACGACCCGCTTATCGACAACCGCGACTCTAAAAAACGTTACCGCGCCGACAATCTTATCGAAGAATACCGCGACAAACTCTACGCTAAAATCGAAAAGGACGTGGAAAAAGCCGCCAAGCGTTTCGGCGACAAGTTCGACAAGGAAAAATACCTTGCCACAAGCGAAAACGTTCAAAAAGTTCAGCAGCAAATCAACGAACTTACAGCACGTTACGACAAGGCTCTCAACGAAAACAACCTTGAAGAACTCCGTCAGATTATTCTCGACTGCGACATCGTCTGCCCCATTTCTGGCACTAAAAACTGGACAGAGGTTCGCCAGTTCAACCTTATGTTCTCTACCAAGATGGGTAGCGTATCCGACGAACAGTCTACAATATATCTCCGTCCCGAAACCGCTCAGGGCATATTTGTAAACTACCTCAACGTGCAGAAGACCGGACGTATGAAAATTCCTTTCGGCATTGCACAAATAGGTAAAGCATTCCGCAACGAGATTGTGGCACGTCAGTTCATCTTCCGTATGAGAGAGTTTGAACAGATGGAGATGCAGTTCTTTATCCGTCCCGGACAGGAACTCCGCTGGTTTAAATACTGGAAAACAATGCGCCGCAAATGGCACGAGGCTCTCGGATTCGGCAGCGACAACTACCGTTTCCACGACCACGAGAAACTCGCTCACTACGCCAACGCAGCCACCGACATAGAATACAACTTCCCGATGGGATTCAAAGAGGTTGAGGGTATCCACTCCCGCACCGACTTTGACCTTGGTCAGCATCAGAAATATTCGGGCAAAAACATTCAGTACTTTGACCCCGAACTCAACCAAAGTTACACTCCTTACGTAATCGAAACATCAATCGGTCTCGACCGTATGTTCCTGAGCATCATCTCCGGTTCGTACACCGAGGAAGACCTCACTGTTGACGGTAAAGCCGACAGCCGCGTGGTAATGAAGATTCCGCCCGCTCTCGCTCCCGTTAAAGTGGCTGTGTTCCCGCTCGTTAAGAAAGACGGCTTGCCCGAAATCGCACAGAAACTTATGAAAGACCTTATGTACCGTTTCGACTGCCGCTACGAGGAGAAAGACACAATCGGAAAACGCTACCGCCGTCAAGACGCTATCGGTACTCCGTTCTGCGTAACTGTTGACTACGACACTCTCAAAGACAACACAGTTACAATCCGTTGGCGCGACAGTATGAAACAGGAGCGTGTGGCTATCGACAAGGTTGCCGACATCGTTTCTGAAAACTGCGACATCAACAATATCCTCAAACGCCTTGCCGACGAGGATATCGAACTGCCCGAAGCGTAATTTATTTACAGCATAATCACTAAGCGAGGAGGCAAAGGATGGTCTCCTCGCTTTTTTTGTGGATAAAGTGTTAAGTTTTAAATTAAATCATTTGGCAGCATAAAAGAAAAACACTATATTTGCATATTACCACTAATAATCGAATTACTATGAACGCTATATCACTAAACAACTTGTGGAGTTACATTCAAGGACTTTCGCTAACATCCAACAATCAACGATGGCTTGCCCAACGTCTTATTGAGGCATCCTCAGCAAAAACTAAAACCGAAGATAAGGATTCAAAGATGCAAAAACTTGATGCTATCTTTGGTGCGTTGAATAATGCTGATGGTGAAAAGATGGCTAACGCTATTATGGAGGGAAGAAAGGCTGATTACGAACGTGTACTAATTCCAATGGAGTAACTTATGGCAAGGCAATATCTACTTGACACCAACATTTGCGTTTTTTATATGCGCGGAATGTTTGATATGAATAAAAAAATATCTGCTGCCGGAATTGATAATTGTTATTTGTCAGACATTACTGTTGCCGAACTTTATTTTGGTGCAGAATATAGCGACCACCCTTCTAAAACTATGGGAATAACCGAAACCTTTATCAGTCAATTTAAAATACTACCTTTTAACGATGCTCTCCATATTTTTGGAAGAGAAATGGCATACTTAAAATCCCAAGGCCGCAAAATTGAAAATTTTGATATGGCTATTGGGTCTATTGCATTAAAAAATAATTTGGTAATGGTAACAGACAACCTTGACCATTTCAGCCGCATTCGTGGATTGGAAATTGAAGATTGGAAAATTAGTTACCCAAAATAGTAGTTTTATGAACTTTTGAAGTCAAATTTTTTGACCTCAAAAAAAAGTTGCTGGCAGAATATTTAATACACCACTTCCACAAGCGCAAGTCCTTTTGCTGGCACAGATTGTCCGGCGGAACTGCGCTTGTGGCTTTTTATTATACCTTCAAATTCAGCAAGTGAGGTTTTACCTAAGCCGATGTCTACCATTGTGCCCACAATTGCGCGAACCATATTGCGCAAAAAACGGTCGGCGGTGATTTCAAACACTATGCGGTGACCATTCTGAGTCCACTGCGCCGAGGAGATATGGCAGATGGTAGTCTTGGTGTCGCTTCCCGCCTTGCAAAACGAGGCAAAGTCGGTGTAACGTTTCAAAATCTCGCACCCTTGGTTCATTTTTTCTATGTCGATAGGATACGGTACAAGCCACGAACTGCGGTCGAGAAAAGGGTCTTTGCGAGTATGAATCAGATAGCGGTACGAACGGCTTACTGCGCTGAACCTTGCGTTGAAACTGTCGTCAACAGGTTCGATATTGTAAATGGCGATATCCTTAGGAAGAAAAGAGTTCATCTTGTGAACCAAGTCGCCTAATTTTTTGCCATTGATATCGTAAGAGTCGAAATGAGCCACGTAATATTCGGCGTGAACCCCCGTGTCGGTACGTCCGCAGCCTGTAATCGAGGTGTTTTGACGGAGAATCAACGAGAAAGCCCGCTCCAAAGTCTCCTGAACAGTGGGCGCATTGGGCTGAGTCTGCCAACCGTGGTAGTTTTCGCCGTTGTAGGCAAGGTCTATTCTGTATCGCATTGTGTATCAATATTTGATGTGGACGCAACATTACCGTCGAAAGGCGGCGGAGTGGTAATAAACGGCGGAGGCTCTGGAGTTTCTCGCACAACTATTGGATGGTCGGCCTTAAAACTGTGATGGATAAGCAACAACGCAACAATGTCGGCAACCACAATCAGTAGCAAGAAATACCACATTTCGCCAACGGTAAGCAAGTAGTCGTACTCGCCGTGAACCAAAGTAGGAACAGTAAGCGCCAGAATCATATGTCCGCGGTAGAGGTGTATTCTTTCGTGGCTGTAATAATATTTTGCCTTGGCAATAAAGAAACCCATAAACACACCGAAGCAGGCATGCCCTGGAACAGAGGTTATAGCACGCATTAACGCCACGCCAAGTCCGTTTTGAAACACGTACATGATATTTTCCAAAGCAGCGAATCCGAGCGACGCCGACACGCAGTAGACAATAGCGTCGTAAGAGTCGTCGAAATCCTTGTGTTTCCACACGTAAACCATCACCACGCTCCATTTGCAAATCTCCTCGATAGCCGCCACACCCCAGAACATATGTGCACGGTGATATAGCGACGTGTCGGTTTCCAAAGGAGTAAAACCAAGCGCTAATTCAGCCAAAAGTTCAAACAATATAGCAGGAATGCACGACAAAGCGCCCAACCCGAATGTGGCAGCCACAGTTTTGATAGGTTCGGGATCGCGGTCTTTTTTGTAAACATAATAGAGTATTACAGCTACCGGCAAAAGCGCTATAAGTGCAAGATTGTTCATTTAAACACGATTAAGATAATTCAGCAGCAAAATTAATAATTTTTTGCGAAACCGAACCGCTAATTCCGAGAGTTTCAGCAATTACCTGCAAAGTAACGTCATCGGCACGGTCGGCACGGCTGAGGGCGAGATAAAGGCGGTAAAAAATAGTCTCGTTGCGCGAAAGGTCGGCAGGCGAGGCAATCTCGCCAGAATGAGTGTTGAGCTGGTCGTCGCGAAGGCAGTCCTGACCGTATTGATACAGTTCTGTCTGATAAACCTTTGTAAAATTTTCCAAAATCCGTGAGATGTCTTTGGCTGTGTCTTTCACTCGGTGACGGTATTGTCCGCGGCGGTGTTCGAGCACCTCTTTCTCCTTGCCGTCGAAGAGAAATGTGCCGTCAACATCTTTTTCAGCAGCCGTAAGTTCCTCACGGATAGCGGCTATGGAGGCAATTTTGGAATCTATGTCGTAATGCTTTATCTTGACGAGTTCCTCCTTAGAGTTGTGCGAATAGATAGTGTCGGGAAAAAATCCGTTGAGTTTTTGATAGAAGGTGAAAACGCTGTTGTAGATATCCTGGTTGGTGGCGCAAACGTGCTCGGCATCAAAAGCCATAATATTCTTGCGGCATTGCGCCAACATCATCGAAAACATAAACGGATCCCAAAGGTTGTCGATATTCACGTGCTGCAAAAACTGCAAAATGGTGAGGCGTTCGTGCTTGCGGCGGATTTCGGGAAACATCTGATGCATCACCTCGTCGTCGGGCAAGGCGCGTTCCACAGCGTTCCAATCTATTGGTGAATCTATCATAGAGGCAATCTTGCGGCAGCGGGTTTTGGCAATCTTGTTCCACAATCCGAGGAATCCCGCACGCAGAACGCTCTCTCTGCCCGATGGCGACGATTCTCCCTTTCGGGTCTTTACCGTTACGCTGCAAACTGAAATCACCTGAACCTTGTCGCCTATCTCTTTGCGTATCTGGCTTTTAATCTGCTCAATAGCATCATCGTCTACAAGGTCTTTTTTGGTAAGGAGGATAATTACCGAGGCTTTTTCCATCATCTGCTTAATAAAATCCACCTCAAAATCCTCAATACGCTTGCCCGACGCCGCAAAACAGTAGTACACTGTGTGAATCCAGTCGAAAAAGTTGTTTTGACGGTCGCACTCGTTGATACGCTTGATTACTTCGGCGCGGCACTCCGATGCGGTGTCGGGTTCTATGCCCTTGGTGTCGAACAGACGGTAAAGCACGCCGTTATCTGCCTCGTAGTCCACACATTCAAAATATTGCCGAGTAACAGGCGCACCTATTCCAGTTTGGAAAAAGTCCTTGCCCGACAGATAGTTGAGGAAGGAGCTTTTTCCAACACCAGATTTGCCAGTGATAATTATGTTAAGCTGTTCTCTTTGCATTCCTTGTTTTTGGAGTTAAACTCGTCGATAAGTTTGTTGAGGTTCTCCTGATTGAAGATAACGGGCAATCCCTCCATAAACTTGCCTGTAAGACGGTTTTCGATACATTTTTTTGTAAGGCGCGAAATCGCGTAGCCCATCGACACCGTAATGGATGTTGCCACGGTAGCGTTAATAACCGCTCCCACAGCCGTACCTGCAACAGGAATCAGCTTAATAAGGTTGCCTGCGAGAGTTTTGCCAAGCAGCGACACCACCTGTCCGCTGATAACGTTTTTGACGGTGCTGCTGATGTTGTTGTCTAATCCGTAAATGCTAAAAATATCGGCGCACATCTTCACCTGCAATGCAGTAAGCAGCACTGCGTCGCTTACGGGAATAGGCGTTGCACCCACGGCGGCGGCTGATGCGGCGTAGAATTTTATGCGTTTTTCGGCGTCCTCTTTCTTGAGTTCGAGGTTCTTTTTCTGAGCCACAGCAAAACCGAGACGGAGGTTCTCCTCGCTCAAATTGTTGCGCGACCAATATATCAGTTCGTCGATATTCAACTGCTTGTTAATCTCCTCATCGTTCGACACTTGGAAACATTCAATCCGTCCGCCAAAATTATCGTCGATAACCTGTTTGAGTTTTGCGGCGGTAGTGCCTTCGGGAGTATCGTTGTCGCATTGGGTAAGCACCACGCAGGTAGGGATGTTCTTCTCCAACAGGAATTTAAGAATGTCGATATCGTAAGGCAGCACCCTTGCCGACGAGATGCTGATGCAGTACCACGCAAGGTGAATCTGCTTGTTGAGTTCGTCGAAATGCAGGTTGAGATACTCCTCAATCATCTTTTTAAAATCGGCAGACTTTTCGAGTTCGTAGCCTTCGCTGTCGATGATATTTACCGGCACATCCTTGTCGGAATATACGTGAAAGCCGCGGGTCTGCGCCTTGGTGTTGCTAACGGCGGCGATGTTTTTTTCAAAGATAGTGTTGATGAGCGAACTTTTGCCCACGCCCGTCTGTCCGAGAATCAGGATGTTAGGGTTGATAATTTCGTTTTTGAGTTCGGTAAACTGCTGTTCAAATTTTTCAGCAAGCCCCTCTACAGGAATTACAAGATTGTCCATAATGCGGTGTTTTTAAAAGTTTGATTTCTTCCCAAAGATACGCTTTTTTCTGTTACGATGAATGGAATATAAAAAAAATCACCCGCCTGGGCGGGTGATTTTTTTGTTTTTCAAAGTTTTCTGTCTATTCCACCACAAACTTTATCTGCTTGGTTTCGCCATTGGCTGAGACGAGGAGGGTGTAGATGCCTGTGCGCAGACCGAGACCCTGGAACGGAATCTGATAGCGACTGGTTGATGTCTTATACTTGTTGAAATACAAGCGAATTTTTACAACTTTTCGATTTCGGAGAGGGGGAGTTGGGTGATTTTGGCAATTAAATTGATATCAAGACCTTCGGATTTCATACGCTTGGCGGTGTCAAGTTTTTCGGATTGAGCGCCTTCGGCAATGCCTTCTGCTTTGCCTTGTGCAATGCCTTGAGCAATACCTTGAGCAATACCTTCGGCACGACCTTGCTCTATGCCTTCCTCCAAACCGATTTCTTTTCCTTTGCCAAAGCCTTTCATTTCAGCATCGTTCATGGCGTTGGTGATGTCAAAGTCGGTATATGGGTTGAGGTATCGTGAGTCTGCCATAGTGTGTCGTTTTGTATTTTCCGCAAAGTTAACGTTTTGCTTTCATTTCTCCAAATTTATTTTTTCGTCTTTTTAACACCGAATTAAACGAATTAAACAAATACTTCTATTCAACCAAAAAATTATAAATCAACAAGTTGAATTATAATTTGGCGAATGTAACGAATACAAATTAATGTGTGGTTTCTGCCACTGAAACTCTCCTTGCCATAGTGGCAATACAGAGGGACACCCGCTTTTTGAAGGGGTCTTTTGTGATTTGTACAATATGCTGTTTGTCAAGGTTTTATTGATATCCAATAAAAGGGTTGATAACATGGCGGATATTGGTATGTGGGTTGAGGTAGTTTGAGGGCGGTGGTTATTGTATGGGGTTGGATGGTGGTTAGGGGGCTTGGTTATCGTCTTTATAATATTTTAAATAATACTCTTTTGCTTGCGGTATTTCTTCAAAAACCTGTTCTTTGGAATAGATGCCTTCGTGAAAGAGGAAACCATATTCATCGCCAACTTTGTTGCGGTTGGCTTGAGTTTGGAGGCTGTCGGCGAGGCGGTGAGCAACTGAGTCGATGGTAGAATTGAGGTTTTTGTAGTACAATATTGTATCTGAATTTTCAATTGATTTGGAAACTCTACGAAGTCCAAAGTTATTCAGTGAAATAATAGGTTGTAATTTAGCATAATAGTAATAATCGTTGCCAAATTCTACACCCTTGATAAAAAGTACAGGATATTGGTAATAATATGCTTCTTCTTTGCTAATATTGTATTTATATCTTCCCCCCCAACCATTTTCGTGTTTTTGTATAAATATTTTTGATCCTACTTTTATATTATCCTTTTTTACTTCTCCTGAAACATCTCTATGGCTTTCTCTTTTCTTACATGAATATAGCCAATTATAATCATAATCAATGTAAATATGTGTTCCAAATCGAGTACCACTAGTTATGGCAACTTTTGTCACAGTTGCAGTAACCAAATAATATGATTGCTTGAACAAAGAATTGCCATAGGATTGTTTGCTAAAACCAAAATAAACAAAACTTACCAATGTACTTGCTATAATAATATATACCTTAAAATTTAACCTAACATCAAAACAAGTCAACAAAATAAAAATGAAAAAAGGAAACAAAATAAGCCTATAACAAGCAATTATTATTGGGGCAAAAGAATTATCAAATCGAAATATGAATTCACATATTACGATGAGTACACTTACAAAATATATTACTATTCGTTTATGTTTTAATAATAATTGTGTTAAATAATTATCTATCATAATTTTAATCCTGATGAGTGTTTATAATAAGTTAAGAAATTATTAAGAACCTATAATAAAAACTCCCCGGGTCCTCACGGATACGGGGAGAAACTTTAAAAATTATGGATTATGACAATATAAATACTACAAATTACGGTGCAAATATAAAAAATATTTTTTTAGGGTGGAATCTGCAAGCGAGTTTTTTTTCTAATTTGCGAGGAGGTAAAGATATTTTTTTTACTTTTGTGATGTCAGAATTATGAAGATAAAAAAATACATATTAGCATTGGCACTGCCGTTGGTGCTTGTGGCAATTGCCGTGGTAGCAATTTTCAAATTTAAAAGCACCGGCAACAACGAAATCCTATTGAAGTTGGCTCCCGTTGACCCGCGTTCGCTAATTCAGGGCGACTATATGGCTCTCGACTACGAACTTATGTGGGAAATCCGCTACAAGGGTGATTACAGGTTTGTGGTGGTAACTGTCGACGACAACCGCGTGGCAACCTTCAACCGCCTGCAAAACGACAGCACCCAAAATGCCGGAGAACTCCTTCTCCGCTACAAACGCGACGGCAACAAAATCTCCTTTGGCGCCGAACACTTTTTCTTCAACACCGACTCCGTTGAAAAATACCAACAAGCCGAATACGCCCTCATCAAAGTTGACCCCGCCGGAAGATGCCAACTTGTAGGCGTGTGCGATAATGAGAAGAGGTTGATTGAATAAAAAATTCCATTCCACCATTCTACAATCATCGCAATACTCAACGGAATCGCCCTAAAAAAACGAGATTCCGTTGAGTATCGAAGTTTTTTTTATTATCTTTACCGTTGGATAATAAATACACAATTATGCTAATAGGGCGCAAAAACGAACAACAAAGGCTTTTGAACCTGCTCAAAAGCGACAAGTCTGAATTTGTGGCTGTCTACGGAGTGGTTATGGACGATTTGTTTGGTGGGCTTTAATCAAAAATCTCTTTCACAACACTATACCGAATGCTTTTATCAAAAAAAACCATCCACTATGAAACATCTACTTACATCATTATTATTTCTCACTCTATTATCCACCAGCGCCTTTGCGC
Organism: Bacteroidales bacterium; assembly: GCA_017960885.1. Lineage (GTDB taxonomy): Bacteria > Bacteroidota > Bacteroidia > Bacteroidales > UBA3824 > UBA3824. Next base: position 303 of record JAGCYI010000156.1, on the reverse strand, counting down.
AGGTAATTAAGGGAACTATTAGTTATGATAACGAACCGTTAGCAGGTGTAACGGTATTATTAAAGGGCTCTCAAAATGGCACATTAACAGATCTTGACGGAAAATACGAAATAAACGTTTCAGAAGGTCAAGACACTTTAGAGTTTAGTTATTTCTGTTGCGAAACATTATATAAAACTTTCAATCTAAATAAAGGAGATACCATTGTATTTGATACTACGCTGACAGAGAATAAGTATAATAAGTATCCTTCCTCTCTATGGGAAATGCTTGGTGGTATTCCAATATACGGCAATAAATATG
>JAGCYI010000155.1 GCA_017960885.1 Bacteroidales bacterium | reverse complement strand
ATCATATTGTACCAACGATTGAACTTAAAGCCACTTTTTTGAAACTCGCCCAAAAAACGTTAGCCGTGCTTTTCGTGAAACTTTCGGCTTGCATTGGTAACATACTTATCGTTGGGGTCGCAAGATGTTGTGATACTTGCATTTACATTCAAAATACCTTGGAGGCTGAGCAAACGTTCCAATTCTGCCAAAAGTACCGAACCCACATTTTGATGGCGGCAATCCTTATGAACATAAATCGACGATTCCACGCTCCAATCGTAAGCCTTGCGCACCCTAAAACGCGATGCGTAGGCGTAACCCTTGATAACGCCGTCGTCCTCAGCCACAATATAGGGGTAAAAAGTTTTGGTTTTCTCGATACGTTGGGCAAACTCCTCAACAGAAGGTACATCCCATTCAAATGTAATCGCCGTATTTTCAACATAATAGGCGTAAATATTCAGCAATTCCGCCGCATCAGCAGGCGTAGCAAAACGTATTGTCATAGTTTTAAATTTTTGCCGCAAAAATAGTAAAGTTATGGGACTTGTGCAAAGATTGTTACAAAAGTCGTATGACTTTCGTAGTAAAGAATAAATAACATATCGGGGAAACTGCACTATTTGGCTAAATTGATTTCGGGGAAACTGCAAAATATCTTAAAATAAATTTCGGGGAAACTGCATTTTTTTGAACAAAACATTTTGAAAATACTGTATTAATGTTTATATTTGCACTGAAATTTAAATAGTTAATGCATTATGATATTCAAACGCAAATTATACTCAAAAATGCTGCAATGGAAACAGCAATGGCAAGGTAAGTATGCTTTACTCATCGAAGGTGCAAGGCGTGTTGGTAAGTCCACCTTGGCGGAAAGTTTCGCCAAAAACGAGTATAAGTCGTACATATTGATTGACTTTTCAAAAACGTCACCACAAATAAGTGAATTGTTTGACGACATTAACGATTTGAATTTCTTTTTCGTTAAATTGCAAGGTATTTATAAAATTCAATTGGAAGAACGTCAATCTGTTATAATCTTTGATGAAGTTCAGAACGAACCGAGGGCGCGACAAGCAATCAAACATTTAGTGAAAGACGGTCGCTACGACTATATTGAAACAGGATCTTTGATTTCTATCCGCAAAAACATCCAAAACATTGTGATTCCGAGCGAAGAAATGAGCCTTACACTCAATCCTATGGATTTTGACGAGTTTTATTGGGCATTGGGCAATGAGGTAACACCCACGCAGTTAAGGCAAGTTTTTGAGATGAAACGCCCCATAGGAGATGCCCTTCACCGCCGTTGGATGCGAGATTTGCGGCTTTATATGCTTGTGGGCGGTATGCCTCAGGCGGTAAGTGCGTATTTGGAATACAATAATCTACAAAAAGTGGACAGTGTAAAACGTGAAATATTAAAACTTTACGACATTGATTTTCATAAGATTGACCCGTCGGGCAGGGCATCGTTGATTTTCAAAAATATTCCGGCTCAACTTTCGGGCAATACTTCGCGCTATATTGTTTCGTCTGCGATAGGCAGCCGTCGCACAGAAAACACAGACGCCGTGATTTCGGAAATGTGCGAGAGTCGTACCATCAATATTTCGTACCACTGCACCGACCCTAATATTGGACTGAGTTTGCACAAATCGCTTGATGCCTTTAAGATATTTATGGCTGATACAGGATTATTTGTAACACTTTGCTTTTGGGACAAGGACTACACAGAAAACATTATCTATGAGAAACTTCTGAGCGACAAACTTGAAGCCAACCTCGGATATATTTACGAGAATCTTGTCGCTCAAATGTTTATCGCATCGGGCAACAAGTTGTTTTATTATTCGTTTCCAAAAGACGAAAAGCACGTTTACGAAATAGATTTTCTGCTCTCTCGCGGCAACAAACTTATTCCGATAGAAGTTAAGTCGTCGGGCTACAAGTCGCACAAATCACTTGATATTTTTTGCGACAAATACTCCGCTCGAATAGGCGAAAGGGTTATGCTATATACAAAAGATTATCAAAAAGACGGTATGGTTCTATGCGTTCCGATGTATTTTGCAGGGTTGGTGTAGGGGAAATAATATGAATGGACGCATCTATTGGTAGAAGATTTGCAAAATGAAAGAATACGTTACATTTTTGGAATTTGAGTAATCCTCTTTTTATGTTATTGACGGCATTTCAGGCAACCACGATGGCGATGTTTTTTAGTACCAAACGCGTCAATTAAGTATATCTATGGGCAATGAGGATAAAAGTTGATTATTGTTTTCACTTAATGTTGGCACGTTTATAAATAATCTTTTCCTTGCTCTGCTACATCCTACATAATAAACACGATGCGTTTCATTGTTGTCAAGGTCAGGATGGATTATAAATTCAAGGTCTTTTTCTTCGGGAAGTATAACAAAAACGTTATCAAATTCTTCGCCCTTTGATTTATGAATAGTTTTGTGCTTAATATTGGCATCAACATTATTGACACCCATTGCCGCTTCCAAATAATTATGCGATAGATAAAAGGATTTATATTGTCCCTCTCTAAAAGAAGGTAAATGAATCCCTATTACATTTGAAACAAAATTATAGAAATCCATTAGTGTCTGATTTCGATACTCATCATATCGTTGTAAAAGACGACGAAGCCAAATAATACTTAAAGTTCTATCTGTATTGATTGTATCTAATTGATGCCATGCACTTCTCAAATCATTCATTTTCGCATATTCCACTGCTTTTATCAAAGACTTTATTATACATTGTCGTTCTGTATTTGAATCAAAATCATCTTCTAAAATACTAGTAAAATCAGAATTATTTCTCATTGAATTTGATATAATATTTCTATATGCAAGTGTTTTTACATTATCTGTATTACAAAGTTCTATCGTTTTTTGATAGCAATCCAATTTGTCACCAACAATTAAAACAGGTTTTTCGCCATATTCTCCATTTTCTGATTGTTGCGTAAATGTTGTTCTAATTGAATTGAGGAAATCTATTATTTGAATCGTGCTACGTCGATTGCTTTGAATCTCATATTCTTGCATATTAGGTACTTTGAAATTGTCAAATTGTTGTGTTGTGACTCCAATGAAACCGTATATTGATTGTGCTTTGTCTCCAACAATTCCAATAACCGTACTTTGGTGTCCCATACATAGCAAAAAATCATTTACAAAAGGAATTGTATCTTGAAATTCGTCAACAAAAATGTATGGATATTTGGCACGAATTAAAGTGTAAAGATTTGGATACTTATTTAGAATCAGCCAAGATATATACAGAATATCATCATAGTTGATAAAACCTTGATTCCACATATCATGCTTGAACAAGACATATGTTTCGTTTGGGATATAATAGTTTTGAATGCTTTTTTTTGCTTGATGTGGTCGTTTCGGTTTGTATTCAGTGAATTGGTTGTTATTATAATGCCAACGCGAATTGTGCAATCCCTTACAGTAACATTCTGCTTCAATCCATCGTTTCTTCGCTTTTGACAATAACTTAGTCGCTATACCAATCGAAATATAATTAGAATCATCAATAATCGATATGTTCTCGCATTGCAAACCAATTGTATTAGCAATCAGGTGTACATACGGTTTCACAACATTAGCGTAGAGAAAACTATGGATTGTTGTGACATCTACACAGTCATTATTGTATTGCAATCTTTTGGATATAGTATCTGTACCCACATTTGTATAAGTAATGCAAGCAATTTTTTTTACTGCACCTAATCTTTTAGATTTAGCAAGTACTTGTTTAATATGATTGACAAGCCAATGCGTTTTACCTGCACCGGGACCCGCACTAACTTTAAACGATTCTTCAATAGGAATCTTGCTGTCTGATGTTATGATAGTAGCCATTTTAGTGCTTTCTCTATATATTTGGGTACGTGGAAATCTTTTTTATCACTTGTTTCCGCTTGTAAATTATTTTCCAATGCGACATTCAATTCTAATGCATTCTCTCCCTTATTTACTGAATTAAGATAGCGTGATGCAAGAATTGCTTTGCGCTTTTCTTCGTCCGACCAATTTGAATTGTTGATGGAATTCTTAATGTGGGTATTTTCTGCGCTTTCCCTAAGTATTTCTAGCATATTGTTTACATCATGCTCTTCCATTAACCTCTTTAATTCATTCCTATTGCTTACAGATTCTGTCAGTAATAATTCACATTCAGCATTTTCTCTCATAAGGTCGTATTCAAGAGTTTTTCCGTATGTAGAATCTTGTCGAAAGAAACGGATGTTGGAATGTTCTTTATATTTGTTATCTTCTTCATCTCCATGATGTTTATATTCGCTTGTTGATTCTTTACCATATTCATAGGGATAGCATTTAACAAAATCATTGCTGTCTTGCAGTTTCATTACAGGATCTATATCTGTGATACAAGCAATACGTTTGTTGATTGCAAACCCATTTGCGGTATCAAACATTTTTAAGAAATGGTTAAAGTAACGTCCACCCATATTAACAACTAAAACATGGGAATCTGTTAAATTATATCCTAAGTATTTGGCGAAAACAGGCAGAAGCAACTCTTCTGCAATGCCTTCTACAAAAATTAGTTTGTTTGCAAAAAACATATCGGATTTGGTAGCGTCAAGGAATCTCTGAACAAATAGTTTTGATTTTTTATCATCCTCATTAGTTTCGTCAAACACATTACGCGGATAACCTACGCTTATTTTACCTAACTCTGTTGTTGAAAGGCACAATAAATCTTCAACCTTGACAGCGGAAACAATCTGAGTAGAATGGGTAGTAATAAATGTTTGTCGAATATGATTATTAGTTTTATTGTCCCGCAAAAATTGTAAAAATTTGTACTGCATTGCAGGGTGCAGATGTGCTTCGCATTCTTCTATTGCCAAAAATGATATTACTTTTGCATTGCGTTTCATAAAGTCGGAGTTTGCTTCGGCTTGCATTTTGGCAAGAAGCAAAGACATGTAAATGAGATTGTTATACCCTAATCCGTTGTAAGTGGCGGGAATCTCTATGCCAACACTATATTTGATAATTAATCGAAGTGCAGAAAATAATTCATATTCAGTTAGTTCACCATCAAAATCAGGTGTTGCCCCATTGAAGGTTACACCTGATTCTTTGGCATATTTCAAAAAAATGTCTTTGCCTGATCGCAGTCTGTTCTGCAAGTTTGTCATTAAAGGTGATGTTTGTGTCAAAAAAATATCATGAATTGTCTTTAACTCAGCATTTTTGTCATCATCTGACTTTGATGTGTCATTTTTGACATCATAGTCGATAAAGAAATCAAGTACATCCCTTAATAATGGATTAAAACCGGCGTATAAATCGCGGTTGACATCTCTAATAGCATCAAGAAATTGATAATCAATTTTATCGAAGACATCACGATTTATTTTATTATTTCCTGTACCTGCTGTTCGTTCCCCTTGATATTTTCGTATATAATCTCGTTCCAAAATTTTCCATATTTCCTTTGCGGAAGATGCCGAAAAAACATCTGCTTTATAATTATCTTCTTCGTTTGCTGCTAACTGATATGTGTATGAAATTTTAGCCTCATTGCTCAGTGTTTCATCTATCATTGCATCACTAAAAAGTGCAATTTCCTCTGAAACGTCAGATTCGTTTTCGCTTTTATGTAGAATGATTGATATAGCAAATTTTGGAGAGTGTGTTTTTAAGATATTCACATCTGTTTCATAAAATAGGTCACTCGTGTGAACATCTCTATGTCCATAATAACCCAATACAAGACCTAATGCCCTTACAAGGTTGCTTTTGCCTGTATTGTTATGTCCAATTATAACATTCACGCCCTCGTGGAAAGGAATGTGAACCTCTTTAAAATTGCGAAAACCTGATATGTCAATTTGTTTAATATACATCACTAAAAATATAAAGTATTACACATAATTCAATTATAATACTAAAAGAAAAGCATTAGAATATGCTTTGTAAATATAAGAATTAATTTTTGAAATGTCAATACCTATTCCTCACCTTATTGATAATAGTCAACAAAAAAAAACATCCTTATTTCCTCCACGCAACAAAAATCGCCATTTTTATTTCCTTCACGCAACAAAAATCGCCATTTTTATTTCCTCGACGCAATAAAAAATGCCATTTTTATTTCCTCGACGCAACAAACGCATTTTATCGGCGCTATTATCGTTAGAAAAAATCTTTTCCTCGGGAATAGGTCTTAAATTATTTTTCTACCTTTACACCACAATTTTTTAAACACATACCAAAAAGATGAAAAGATTTTTATTAACATTCTGCGCCGCAGCAACGATGTTTTCGGCAATGGCGCAAAAACCTGAAACTCAGGTATATCTATGTTTTGGACAGTCGAATATGGAGGGCAATGCCCAAATTGAAGAAATCGACCGTCAGAATATCGACCCACGCTATCAAATGATGGCGGCTGTGGATTTCCCTAAAATGGGCAGAAAAATGGGCAAGACCTATCCCGCCGTGCCGCCTCTCTGCCGCGAAAACACAGGCCTTACTCCCGTTGACTATTTTGGCAGAACAATGGTGGAAAACCTTCCTAAAAACGTGAGTATCTGCGTTATAAATGTTGCCATCGGCGGTTGCGACATCAAGGCTTTTATGAAAGATAGCATCGAGGCTTACTGCAAAGTTTGTCCCGATTGGATGGTGCCGATGCTTGCCGCTTACAACAACAATCCTTATCAACGCCTTGTGGATATGGCAAAAATCGCTCAGAAAAAGGGTACTATCAAAGGTATTCTTCTGCATCAGGGCGAAACCAACACAGGTCAGGAGGCTTGGCTTGGAATGGTAAAGTCGGTGTACGACAACTTGATGAAAGACCTCAACCTTAATCCCGACCAAGTGCCTTTACTTGCCGGCGAGGTGGTAAACAGCGACCGTGGAGGCGTTTGCGCAGCCCACAATCCAATTATCAACCGTCTGCCCGAGGTTATCAAAAACGCTCACGCAATTAGTTCGAGCGCCTGCCCCGAAAACTTCGACCAACTGCATTTTACCGCCGAAGGTTACAGAATTTTGGGTCGCCGTTATGCCTTCAAAATGCTTCAATTGCAGGGCATTACACCCAAAGACAACTCTAATCCGAGGGCAAACAATTTGGTGTCGCCTGTTATGCACGTTATGAATTTTTATTTCGACCGCGAGCAAAACAAGATGGTTCGCGACAACAGCAAGGCTAAACTTCGCTCGGCAACTTTCAACGTGTATGCTCCCAACGCCAAAAAGGTGGAATTTTCTTCGCAATTTACCGAAGGTTTGCAGCCTATGGTAAAAAATGCTAACGGCGTGTGGTCCATCACATTAAACTCGCCCAAACCCGACATCTATCCCTATAATTTTGTGGTAGACGGCGTTTCGATTTCCGACCCGGCAAATATGGATATTTTCCCTAACGAAAATTTCAAGGCTTCACTTTTCCAAGTACCTGACAACGAGCAACTTTACACCGTAAAAGACGTTCCCCACGGACGTGTTACTTATATGCAGTACAAGAGCGACGAACTTGGTGTTTACCGTCCGCTAATTGTCTATACTCCTGCCGAATACGAACAGAATCCCAACAAAAAATATCCTGTTTTCTACCTTGTTAGCGGCACCACCGACACCGAAGAAACTTGGTACAAGGTGGGCAAGTTCAACACCATTCTCGATAACCTTATTGCCAACGGCAAGGCTGTGCCTATGATTGTGGTGCTTCCCTACGGCAATATGCTCCACGGCACTCCAAATCCCGCCACAATGGACGCAGTACCTATGTATCAGCAATTTGCTCGTGTTCTCACCAACGAAATTATGCCTTTTGTAGAGAAAAACTTCCGCACCAAAAACGACCGTGAGAGCCGTGCCATTGCAGGTTTTTCGCGTGGCGGCGGACAGTCGCAATACACCGCATTCTCTAATCCCGACAAGTTTGCAAATATGGCATCGTTTAGTTCTTACCTCATTCCTGAGGCTATGGACAAAGAATTTTCTACTCTCCTCACCAAAGAAAATATGAAAAAGACCTTCAAAGTGCTTTGGTACGGCGTTGGCAGCGATGATTTCCTCTACAACCACGTTAAAACTCACCGCGAATATTTCGACAAACGCGGCATCGAATACAAATACAAGGAAACCGAAGGCGGTCACACTTGGATGAATGCAAGAGATTATCTTACAGATGTTTATCAATTGCTGTTCAAATAGGTTGATTTAAAAAACATAAATATAAAAGGAGAAAAACATTATTGTTTTTCTCCTTTTTTTAAAATCAAACTTATTCATTGAAAATCATTACATTATCATATAATAGCCTCTGATTCTTGTAGTTGTAATATATTCCTTGTTGTAATAGTTTTTTTCAATAGTGATTTTGTTGTTTTCATCGTATTTGATATTAAAGAAAAACAACCTAAAATCTTCGTGCGGACGAGTAGTGAAGAACATCATTGATGATTGGTTATAGAGATTTTCTATTTCATCAATATTATTGAGAATATTATTTAAATTTTCTGTGTTCATATTAAGCAAATATCGGGAACATAATCGTTCAAAGTCATTCGCTGAATGCTCAAATTGATAATAATTAGAATAACTTTCCAATCCTTTTGTACTCTCTTCCAATATCTCATTTTTAAAATTAGAAAAATCCTCAATTATAAATGTACTATAAGTCTCACTAAAAAAATAACCCTCAATAATAGGATAAATATCGCGTGAAGGTCTGTCAAAGTCAAAAAAATACTCAACAAAATGTGCTTGGGTTTGGCTTATAAGACGTTTTAATAACTCGTTTTTATCATCAGAACTAATGAAACTATTGTTTTGAAAAAATAGAGAATGATTGCAATAATCAGCAAGTTCTTGGGCATCATCGCATTGGTCCACAATTTTGTTATACTCCTCAGAGTTTTTGCGCATTGATGGCAATTGCTCAAATTTCGACGACCATTGCATCGCTGTGTCTGGCTTGTAATGAATTAAACCTCCTGTACTTTTGTTTCTTACGGTGGTTCCTGCCCTCTCAGTTTTTAACATATCAAGACTTAAATCGTAAGAGAGTGAATCATAAGGCGGAATCCAATTGTATTTAAGAGCATCATCTATTTTTAAATAATAGATTTGCTTGTCGGTGCCCACTTTTTCCAAAATAAAACAATGATATATGGCAGGAGGCTCCAATATCAACGACATCGACACTAAATTGTTGTAAAGATATGTTCTGTCAACATCTCCTTGTATAAATTGTGCGAGTATGGCTGTGTCAGGAGACCCTAATAATGGTATAGAATCTTCCATATAAACTATCTTGGGATATTCTTGAGTGGTTTTGTCGGCACAAGAACAGATTGTGATTAAAAATATAAATATGTAAAATGTATATCTTTTCATATAATTCTGATTTTAGAGTTATTTCCAAAGTTTACCATTATAGTATATTTCATAAATAAACTTATATTGATTATTTTGGTATCTGAGTTCAACTTTTGCTTTTCTATTTTCAATAGTGTCACAAATATTTACTTTATAAGTTTTGTTTAAGGTGTCATTAACAAAGCACGAATCAACAATAAAGAAGGGTTGTTGAATTTTATTTTTAACATCTTTATAACTCTTACTGTTGAACCAAGGCGAATAATAAAAGAGAGAATAAAAAATTATCTTTCTAATATTTTTATAACCTTTATCTGTCAGCGGATATTGATTGTAATAGGTATTAATAAAGTCTTCAACAAATTCGGTTCTTTGAATTTTGTAGAATTTATCCGAATCATTTAGCCTTAATTCACTGTACTTTTCATACTTATAATAGAATAAATCGACAACCGTACCCCTAAATGTATCATATATATATAAGTTGTAAGACCCGTTTCCTATTATAGTTTGTGCATAAAGGTCTTTATCAAGTATTTCTACTTTTGGAAATCGTATACCACGCGGCCAGAAAATACCATCATCAAAATAAATCACAGTATCCTTTCTGTGTTCACTATCAGAATCAGATTTCAACCCGCAACAACTTAGTACAAGGCTCAGAGTAAAGAATAATATGTAGAATGTTCTCATTGCTAATCAGTTATTTTAATAATGGGCGTTTTGGCAAATATAGGGATTTTTTTTGAAATAAAAAAGGCTACCAAAATGGCAGCCTTTTTATATTAATTATCCTTGTGTTATTCCACCACCAAAACAAATCCTCCTCTTGGAATCATTTCAATGGTTTTGGGTAAAGATTCGGGATTTTCGATTGACCATTTGGTCTCATTATCAGCATCATAAAATGCCTGAATTGTTTTAGCATTTTGTATAAAACTCAAATCAATGTTTGCCGAAAGTTTTTCGTTTTTGCCATTGATACCAGCCACATACCAAACATCTCCCTTGCGGCGGGCTATTACGGAATATTCACCAGGATAGCCTGCCACAAACTTGATGTCGTCCCAAGCGGTGGGAAGATTTCCAAAAAACTCCTGCACCTCTTTGGGCTGAGCCAAAAGGCTTTCGGGACGGTCGGCAATATGCTGCAAACCCGATTCAAAAAGCACTGTAAGTGCCAATTCGTGAGCATTGGATGTGATGTGAGGATTTTGCGAATCAGAAAATGCACAAGGCGTGTAATCCATAGGTCCCACAACATTGCGGGTAAATGGCAATGTGGCATTATGACAAGCAGCCTTGTCGGTAAAAGTGGGCACATTGTTGTACCATTCGGCGCCGTAAACAGCCTCGGTGCTCATCAGGTTGGGATATGTGCGCTGCCATCCACGAGGAATGGTGGCTCCGTGAAAATTGACTGTAAGATGATGTTTTGCAGCACTTTGCAAAAGGTCGATACAATAACTCATATTGGCTTGGTTGTCGCCGGAGAAAAAGTCGATTTTTACACCTTTTACGCCGATTTTTTCGCACCAAGCAAACTCTTTTTCACGATCTTCGGGTTTGTTGAGACGGAATTTTGGTCCGGGTGCGCCATCGATCCAACCCACTGAACTACTGTACCATATCAAAGGTTTGATATTGTTGTCGAGTGCGTATTTTACAGCCTCTTCGATGGTTTTTCCATCTTTCATTTCGTCCCATTCGGCATCGATAAGCACGTATGGAAGTTTAAGAGTAACGGCAAGGTCAACATATTTTTTTATAATATTGTAATCGTTGCTGCCGTGATTGTATGCCCAATATATCCACGAAACCACGCCCGGCTGCACCCACGAATAGTCGGCTTGATAATCAGCAGGTTCTGAAACATCAGTAATAAGCGTACTTTCAACAATATCAGATAGTTTGCCTATTACAGCCACACGCCACGGAGTAAAAAATTCGCCGGAGATTGTGGTTTCGTTTTTATCGGGACGCACTTCGTAGGTTTCCACATTATTGTCGTTCCAAAGGCAAGATGCACTGTTATAATTTATTACATCAGCCTCGCTCAAAAGCACAAACACATCTTTAACCGGCTCTATCAAAGCGGGATAGCCCCAACGACAGCAAAATCCGTCAGCCGATTTAAACACGCCCGAAAAACTAAAAACAGGTTGTTGTTTTGCGGTGTTGGACTTTGGGAAAAATCCTTCGTACGATTCGCACCACTGTTGCATCCAGCGGGTTACGCCTTCGGGAATATTAAAGGCGGTTTTTTCTTGCGGAATTGTCGAATCGTTGAGGTTGTGCAAACGGTAGCGGAATGCTATTCCATTGTTGTACACACGCAAAATAAGGTCTATATTGGGATTTAAAGCGGCGGAATATTCGCTTGCAAGGTTTTGGCAATGAGCCTTTTTGCCTGTGAGCATTGTGTAGTCGTCGGTAACGGCTTGCACATACGAAAAATCGGGCGCAATGCAATTGTCGAAACCAAATTTTTCGATGGTGAGCACCTTTTGGTCGTAATACGTTACGCTAAACTTGCCCGAATCGGCAAAAAGCCTAATATTAGCGTCGGGCGAAGTGCAGATAAAGACATCGGGTTGATGGCAGCCCGATGCGCCAATTACAAGCGTTGTGGATAGCAAAGTCAAAGTTTTACGAAATCTAATCATATACAATAGTTTAAAATGTTAATTTCTAAAAATATAAAACCCCGGTGTTGGCGGGGTTTTAATTAGGATGTCGGTAATCACTGACGTTAAAAAATCGTTTAAAAATATTATTCAAGCACTTCTGATACCTTGTTTTTAAGTGTTTGTTTTGAAAAAAGCCGAATAATACTTATTTAAAATAAATCCAATCAATTTCGATGTCTTTGCCTGTGATTTTCAGGTCGATGACACCTTTGGGTTTTGCTTTCAAAGCAATAGTAGCGGTTTTAAATTCCGCACTTTGTGGCAGTGATCCGTCGGCGATAGGCTTGCCTGTGCCGTCGGTGATGGTTACCGAACCTCCTGTTGTAGAGCGATATTGAATATATGCTTTTTTGAATTTTCCTGCGCCAAAATCCACGCGGTTGTAACGCACGTTGCCGTTGCTTCCAAAGATTGTTTTCCAACCTTCAAAACGTTTGGTAGTGTCGGCGTCGTTGGCGTAAAGGTATTCGATTTTTGCCGATCCGCCAATTTCGCTGTAACGGTCGATTTGGATTTTCTGAGTTGCGTTGTTGATGCCTACGCCACGCAATGTGGGTTTAACGGGGCGTATAGTACCGTCGGCATTGAAGAAAAGGCTATCCACACATACGGCGCGGCTCTTGTCGAAATTGGGCGAATAGTTGTTGTGATGGTAGAATAAGTACCACTGTCCTTTGTAGTTAACTACCGATTGATGGATAGTCCAACAGTCGGGCCACTCTTCCAAAATGATGCCTTTGTATTCGTAAGGTCCCATAGGATTCTTAGCCATTGCGTAGCCAATCACCTCGGTATTTTCGCGAACGTAAGGATATGTAAGATAGTAATTTCCATTGTATTCAAAGGGGAACGGACCTTCGGCCTGACGCGATGGCAAACCTTTGAGGCAGTTTACGCCGGTCATCTGAAATTCGCGGTCGCCCCATTTCATTGTTTCAGTGGGGGTATCGTCGGCAATCTCAGTCAAACTTGGTTTGAGTTTAGCACAGCGTCCTGCGCCCCAGAATAGATATGTGTTGCCGTCGCTTGCCTGCAAAAGTCCGGGGTCGATACCGTTGATGCCTTCGATATTTTTCTCCATAGGTGTGTAAGGACCTTCGGGTTTGTCGGCGGTGGCGATGCCTATACCGAATCCGCGTCCCTCCTTAGTGCCGTTGGGGAAGAAGAAATAATATTTGCCGTCTTTTTCGATACAGTCGGGAGCCCACATACTGTATCCAGTGGGATTGCCCCAAGGAACTTGCTTTTGATTGAGAATTACGCCGTGGTCGGTCCAGTCGGTAAGGTTTTCGGAAGAGAACACGTGGTAATCTTCCATACAGAACCAATCTTTGCGTGGATAATCGGCAGCCGAAGCCGGTGGAATATCGTGCGATGGAAAAAGATAAAGTTTGCCGTTGAAAACCCTTGCTGTGGGGTCGGCTGAAAATTGGTCGCGGATAATAGGATTCTGCGCCGAGGCTTGTAGACCCGCAGCCGCCAATGCAGCCGCCAAAATCAATTTAAAATTGCTCATAACTGTTGTGTCTATTTTTATTATGCAGTGATTATTAATAATGTGAACGTACTTAGTGATTCTTAAAAAAACTTTACAAAGTAAAACAATTATTAAGACACTGCCGCAAGAGTGAGCAATTTTTTTTGTCGAACCAATAATTTTTAACAAACTTTAAGAATTTTCAGTAGTTTCATCCGCGTCCTGACTACCTGAGTGCTGTTCGCGCCAAGCGGTGGGATTTGTACCGAAAAAGTTGCGGAATGCCGTGCAGAAATACGCCGTGTTTGGAAATCCCACCATATCGGCAACTTCGGCAATAGAGAAACCTTTGCGGTTGAGTATCAATTCCGAAGCGCGTTTCAGCCTGATATTGCGTATAAACTCCGAACCTGTCTGATTTGTAAGGTCTTTGAGTTTGCGGTAAAGGTGCACACGGCTAAGACCCACATCTGCGGCGAGCATTTCGGTAGAGTATTCTGCATTGCTGATGTTTTTTTCCACAGCCTTTACAATACGCTTGATGAGTTTCTCCTCTGGGTCTTCGTATTGATCTAAGTCGGTGGTCTCCTTGGGTTGCTGCGCACCGCTGTAATTTACTATAAGTTTGTGTCGCAGACTGATAAGATTTTTAACAGTCTGTTTAAGCAATTCTATATTAAACGGTTTTGAAATAAACGCGTCGGCACCAGCTTGCAGACTTGAAATCTCCACATCGTCGCCAGTTTTATCTGTAATAATTACAACAGGAATACCATTAATATTGATATTCTGTTTAATACGTTTACAAAGCGAAAAACCGTCGAGGTCGGGAGCCATCAAATCGGTAATTACAATATCGGGCATATAGTTTAAAATATCCGTAATGGCAGCCGCACCATTATTAAAATGCGTTACCAGATATTCGTCACGAAGTTCTGACATTATGAAAGCAGCCTCATTGGTATCGTCATCAATAAGGAAAATACGTTTACGGGCAAAAGGAGCTTTTCCATCAGAACGTTTTTGGGGAGCATCACCTATAACAGTCTGATTATTAGCATTAGAGCTATTATTCTCGCTCTCGTTATCAAAATCAGATTCGTTTTGCAAACCGTTTTTACCCTTACGATAAAACTTATAGAAAAGAAAAGCCAACAAAGCTAAAAGCAACAACACATATATAATCAAAGCCACGCTCGAAGCATACCACGCTGGTTTTATTGTTACAGTAACGGTATATTTAGGCGATTCTACTCCATCGGTTACACCAAAAATGCTGATATTATACACATCAGGACTTAGGCGGATAAAGCTCAACTGCCGCAT
The DNA here is from genome assembly GCA_017960885.1 of Bacteroidales bacterium. Classification (GTDB taxonomy): domain Bacteria; phylum Bacteroidota; class Bacteroidia; order Bacteroidales; family UBA3824; genus UBA3824. Next base: position 2,643 of record JAGCYI010000155.1, on the reverse strand, counting down.
ATTGTTTGAAATATGCACTGGCGGTTCATCGTTTACACTATAATAATAACGTGTGGTGGGTGATGAAAAAAAGTCGACTGGAGCAAAAACAATAGTAAATGAATTTTGATCATGCGTAAGCACAAATTCTTTGGCGCGACTTGCAGGTTCGGTTATAATAGGCTCTTTTAAATAAGGGTCGATAACCTTAACATCATGATCGCGCAACCAAAAACGGGTAATTCTAACGCCCTTATCAGTGGCCGAAAACTTGCGCATATCTTTTGGCTTAAAAAATGTAATTCCATCGAAACCTCCAAAATAAACCATTCCATCGGCAGAACTACAAACAGCATTTTTCGCAAATTCGTTATTAACAGTGCCATCATTTGTAGAAAAATGTGTTATCCTAAATTTGCCATTATCCTCGGCAATGCGATAAAGACCATCATCAGAACCCGCCCAAATATTATTAGCGCTATCTTTGGTAAGTGAATAAAAATACGATGAAGAAGCCCCTTCAACAAGTTCATTAGAATATCCCCAACCATCACTTGTATTTTTAATTATATACAAGCCCTCCGAAGTGGCAGCCGCAAGTCGGTTTTCATCAAGCGAAAGAAGTGAAAAAACGATTATACGTTCAAAAATATGGCGGAAAACAGCCTTGCCGTTGTAATTTTCGATAAAATAAACTCCATTGTAAGAACCTGCGGCAAAACTATTGGCAGCGATTTTTTCAACGCAACTTGCCCACAGATTGGCATTTGAACTCACATTTTTGAAAAACAACTGCTTGTCGGTACGAGTATCAACAAAACCAACTCCACTACCCAGCGACGAAAGTACAATGATATGATTATCAAGCTGACAAATATGCGACACACGCGAAAAATGCAAACGGTTGACTTCATCGCTAAGAGGAACACGTTTATATTCAAAAGTTTTTGCATCAACCTTCCAAAGTCCCGAACCGTAACTTCCAACATAAACATACCGTTCGTCAACAGCATGCAAAGTCATTATCAAATTTGGAAAACCATCACCTACTAAATGGTGAACAACACGCCGAGAAGCAAGATCGGTAACATAAATACCATCGTTGTCGGTAGCCACCCAAAGATATCCATTGCAAAAACAAAGAGCCGAAACACAATTTTGCCCAATTATATCATCAGTAGCCGAACGGTGTCCTATGTAATTAAAAAAAGACTTTTCGGGACTTAGCACTAAAACACCTTTTTGGTAAAGTCCAAGCCAAATATTACCAACATTATCCAAAAAAACGCTGTGAATCTTCAATTTTGTGTCATCTAAAAAGGGCACCGCCATAGCGTAATGCGAAATAGTCTTAGCTTGCAAATCAATAATTTTCAAACCACCTCCATCGGTACATGCAAGCACCTTATCATCTCCAAGCCATTTACACATATAATAAGGCATATCAGCTCTGCCACGCACTACACACTCAAAACTATCAGTTTCGGCATTATATCTAAGCATATCGTTATTATCAGAACATGCAAAAACATCACCTTGATTATTTTTAAAAAGAGTGCCCGAAAGTACATCGCTACTATAATTATGAACAGAGTTTTGGTCGGTGCGTATTAACCCTCCCCTATTGTCGGCAACAAAAAGACTTCCATTCGGGGCCTCTACCATATAATCAACAGGATGAACAGAAGTGCGCTGGGGCAAAATATAAGGCTTAACAATAAGATTTCCTCGACGGTCAGTATCAACAGTACAAGGTGAATCGCCAAGGGCAATAATAGTATTGTCAGACAATTCAACAAAACTCATAACCGAATAGATAAACACATCACCATCGCCAGTGCGTGCAGGCTTAGAAAAATTATCGGCAAGAGGATCGTACATTTGAATACCTTTGTATGTACCAACAAACATACGACCACGACTATCTATAAATACATCGCGTATAAAATTATTAGCCAAAGAGTTAGAGTCTTTATCAATATGACGATAAACTTTAACACGATTGCCATCATAGCAATTGAGTCCGTCTTCGGTAGCTATCCAAACAAAACCGTTTGGGTCTTGTATTATTTTATTAATCAAGCTATTAGATAAGCCGTCTTCTGATGATATAAACTTATACGATTGGGCAAACACATCGAAAGCGGCTAATATCAAAAAGAGCACTGACAGTATCTTATTCATTTTACAAAACAACACTAAATATAATTTTACGAGCAAAAATAAACGGTTTTTTGATATTCTCCAAAAAAAACGCCATAATTCTATACGATAATGTAACATTGTAACAACAAAAATGTTACAGAAACAAAAAAATATGAAACAACAAATGCGATATGTAACAAAAAAAATCCTTCACAACACAAGTTATGAAGGATTCATAAAGTAGGGCGGCTACCTGCTCTCCCGCATTGTGGCGCAGTACCATCGGCGCAAGCGGGCTTAACTTCTCTGTTCGGGATGGGAAGAGGTGGTGCCCCGCCGCTATGGCCGCCTTAATGTTTTACCGAGTTGAAATTGCTTTTTCTTTATTGCCAATTCTCTATTGCCAATTCTCAATTTCCCACGTTATAAGGAAGACACGATTCAGAAGCAGTCACGCTCGGGATCTGAGTCCGTAGTAAGAAAGCTTTCGGGCTATTAGTACAGCTCGGCTCATACGTT
>JAGCYI010000154.1 GCA_017960885.1 Bacteroidales bacterium | reverse complement strand
GCCCATGCGGGCGTTGAACATGGTGAAGGCGGTGTTGCTGATTACGCGGTTTTCGTGGTAGTGGATTACTTTCACGTTCATTCTATAAAAACCTTCGGGCAGTTGACCGTCTTGGAGGTATTTGGCGGCGGTGATGCCGTGAAAGTCAAGGTTTTGGATGTCGAAATATCTTGCGAGGTCGGCACCTGTGAGCACTATGGTCTGTCCGCCGTTAATATATAAAGGTGTTGGAGAGTAAGATGGTTTTGTAGTTACTTTAACGTTCTGACATTCAAGCGAGATGGAGAGTTTGTAGGGGCAGTTGGCATCTAAGAGGTCTTGACCTGTAAGGGTAATGATGAGTTTGGGTGTGGCATAGTCGCCGAGAAAGAGGCTGTATGGCGGGGTGTATTGAACTGAGGCACGGACGGGGTAGTTGCGCTGGGCAGAGGATGCCAACGTCAACATATTCAGTATCAATATTGCAACTGCTGTATATAAGTGTCGGAGATTCATAAACCAGATATTGTTTTCATTATTGAACAACAAATTTTTCTGTTACCGATGATGTGATTATGTTTTTTCCTGGCAGACGGTAGGATACCTTGAAGGGGTAGTCGCCGGGGGTGTAGGGTTTGGGTTCGCAATAATATCTAAAGTCATTATCGTGACCTGTTAGAGGCTGATTGTTAGTAAGTTTTCTACTTATAACATTTTGAATAGCTCGGACATCATGATCGCATTGATATACTACGTAGTAGCCGATATTGCCATCGTTTTCAAGACCTACTGATTTATTTTGTTCTATTTCATTGTCGCTTAAGGTTCCGTGATATTTCAAATCTGGATTTTTAATTGTCATAGCGTTATCAGGTGGAAAATTATAGTTGCGAGAACCACTAATATCGCTTACTTTGTATTCGCTGTACAGATATGGGAAAATAGTACTATTGTACCAGGCTGTCTGGTTGAGTAACGGTTGCAATATTATCATATGGTCTGTAGAAAGACCCACTCTGGGGGTCATATGTTGATATTCATACCCGTCAGGAAATTCATCGGAAAAAATCTCCCTTGTCATATCCTTTAATTGAGCATCTCTTCCCGACACATTTGTTAACCCACCAAGGTTCAACGATGCCACCTTCTCTTTAAAAGTATTAAACTTGCTGGTTCTAAAGCAGTACGAAGTAAGTTCTTTGGTTTCGAGGATGTCGAGTTCGCCTTCGGCTTCTATCTTGCGTTGGGTGATTTCATCAGATACCGAGGTTTCGGAGCGCGACACGTTGGCATCGATTTTAGCCTGCTCTTTGGGTATATTGAGCACCGACAGGCGGTATATTTCGTTTTTGCCAAACTGCAATCCACCAAGGTTGAAATCTATCTCGTATTTAGCCCCGTACTGCGATATTGTCTTTGAAGAGAATGTGATGTCTTTACCCTTACCGTCGAGGGTCTCTACCCTCACCCTCTGCATATAGCCTTCGGGTACGTCGGTGGTAAAGAGGTAAGAGTAGTTTTCTTTTACCAATATGTATCCATCGTTCCACTCTTTGGGATAAAAATTGTATTGGCGCAGTTGCGGATATGCGCACAAGATATGCTCTGGCAATATGTGGTCGGGACGTTTTCCAGATGTAAAACGAACGGTTTTCTCCTCGGCATAGTCGGCGCCATCTTCGGTGAAGGTGATCCAGTGACCTGCAATCTTTTTCTGGAAAAGCACCCGTGCTGATACAGTGTAGGGTGTGGTGCTCTCAAATGCCTCTTCGGGGTCGAATGTGTACGACAGGCCATCGTCGCTCCTTACTGATTTGCCCTCTACCTTGGTGCCGTCTTCTTTTTTCACGGTAAAATGGTCTAAAATAATACGGTAAGTGCCTTTCTCACCTCGGTTGTCTTCGATTGTCATCTCGGTTTCGGATGCCACATTGAGCAGCAATTGCGGCGCGGCAAACACGCTTACATCTTTGTCGCCATTGCCAGGCGTTATCTGTGCTATCATATCCTCGCCAAGCAAGGGACCGCCTTTCACTGGTTCGCATTTTGTTCCACATTCAAAATCGATATGACAACTGCCTTTGAGAAGTCCTCCCATCACGCTGTAACTACCAGTAATTATACCTGTGAAATAGAACGGGTTTGGACCCATGCCTTTGAGACACGCGCCAGAGTGCAAGGCAAGAAAATCAAATTTGCGTGTCTTGCCGAATAATTTGGCCTTAATACCAACGGCGGCATCCAAATATGCCCATACTTGCGCCTCGGCATACCATCCGTTGATACCCAATGTACCTTCACGACCTTTGCAGTAGGCGTTTTTGCCATAGTCGGCAAGCATAAACTCGCTGCCTGCACCAAGGTCGATACTTGCGTAGAACGGTCCTACAGATGGACTGACACTAGTTTTGAAACCAAGACCGAAGGCTATCCCCTTGCCTGTGGATGGCATATCGTTGTGAATACGTCGCAAAAAATCGTCTTTTTGGGCGGCTGATAAGTCGCTCAGCACTTTGTCGGGTGGCGGCGGCATTTCGGGAAGACCGTTGCCAAGCATAAAGTATGAGTCTAACTGAACAAAATCGAGCACTTTGACACCGCAACGATTGTCGGGTGTGCCCATGTGCAGATACCAGTCGGAATCGCCGAACCTTGCCTTTGCCCACACGAGCATATCATTTGCTCCTGCGCCTTTGATTATGCCCAAAATATTGAGGTAGGTTTTGAGATCCATATTGAATATCTTGTTCCTATTGTCGTATTTCATCAGCACAGAAGCAGAGAGCATTCCGTCGCTACCGCCGTTGTCTTTTGGTTTTTCTTCTGAGGGACGGTATTCTTGTTTTAGGCTGCCAACACCGCCAGCCTGTTCTTGTTGTTTTACACTCTCCATCATGCCTTCGCCAAGGCCACCCCATTTTTTGGGGTCGCGCATAAATGCCATGTCGCCCTTAAACTGCACATAGTTGAGCCCCCAATTGTTGTTGAACTGCACTTCAAAGGTGGTTTGAGCATTGAGCGTGTTTTTTTGCGCCACATAAAAATTGGCATGGGCAAGAAATCCGAAACCCACTTTTTCGTTGGGCACGTAGCAGATGCCGGAGATAGCCTTGCCAAAGGAATAGTCTTTTAAGGTTTGATCCATGTGGCGGTAAAGTCCACCGCCCAATCCCGAAACGCTTATGCACGGCGGAATTGTAAAAATAGGATCTGCCTCTAACAGCACGTCGGCAAGGAAATATCGGTTGCCGTCTTTTTTGCCAAACACACCAACGGCATTGAGTCCATATTTGTTGAGCAGTTTAACGTCGAGGTCGCCACGGAAACCGTTGCCGTAGATTTCATCACCTTTCTTAATCTCTACCGAGCCGTCGATCGATAGTGTGTTTTCGGCTTTGTAATGCACCTCCGCCCGCGACAGTGCCACTTTTTTTATCTTGAATCTATCAAAGTCGCCTTCAAGTTTTAGACTGGCGGCACCGTTGAGCATTTCGTTTAGTTTTAGTTTTATGGTAAATGCCAATGCCTCGTTTTCAAAGCCTATATCATCGATTTCTAATTGGAAGCCTCCTATCGAGGGCATCGAAAGTTTTGAAACCGCCAACGACATTACACCAGGCTTAAAATATGGTTTGCGGTTGCTAATCTCCATGCCTTCAAATTTTATGTCGGGCAAGGTTACTTTAAGTTTTTCTAATTCGGTATTGATTGAGAGAGTGCCGTCGGCGTGTATCAGCGGATAAAAACCCTCCTTGCCTACCGAAAGGTTGATATACGAAGAGGGTTGCAATGTCAGGTTGGCGCCAAACACAGGAAAATCCAATGTGTCTTTGAGATTACAAGTAAAGTCAAACTGTTTAGAAATATCGTTGTAGCGCGCCACAAAACCCATTTTAGAGTTTTTGCCAAAAGGTGGAATATTGGCTATGCCGTAGAAACTTATGCTGTCGATTTTGTTTTTGGTGAGCGATAGGTTGGCGGCATCGGCCATTATCTGCCATTTTGTTGTGTCGATTTTTTGGTGCTGAATGTTTTCTATAAAGGCAGTAAGCGATATTCCATACTTGTCGATAATCAAACTTTGGCAGCCCACCTGTGTGCGTGAGTTGCCATTTTTGCAGAAACTTTCGGGCAGTGCCACCGCAATGGTTTTTGCCGAAAAACCCTCCCACAACTTTATCTCGGCATTTGAACTGAAATAGTTGTCGGGAAACTTTACGGAGGCTGGCGTGCGGGTTTCGCTCTTGTCTAACACGAGATTGTTCATAGTGAAGACAAAGTCGTTGAGACCCTTGATGCCAAAATTAAGATTGGCATTGATTTCAAAGGTCAGGTCGTCAAACGATTCAAAAAATGTCTGTATATTAAACGACGGGGATTTGTTGGTGGGTTTAAAATTGCTGTCGTATGCTATAATCTTGTCGGATGTGATTGCAACAGTGATATCGGCAAAAAACTGGGTGATGCCGTCGCAGTCAAATTCGCAGTACGAACCTTTGTTAAATGTAAGCCGGATGTTTTTTCCTATCGACACCGACCTCTGGGCAAGGAGTTCTATCTTAGTGGGCATCGCCGTGCCGCATTGTCCGCTGAGCGAGCATGTGCCGCCAAATGCTATTGTGTCGTTTCCAATACCGATGGCTGTGGTGGCAGTAATTTTGGTAATGCCGTCGTCGCCGTGCTGTATATCCGAAAGCACCAAAGTATATCTGCCTTCGCCAAGGCCGCACGGAAGCGGAAGTTCGCCGTTTGACAACACCTCTTGCAGGTTTTTGATATAGTTGCCAAGTTTTTTAACCTTGTTTGCCATAGCAATAGCCGCCCTCACTCGCTTGGCGTTGGCGGTGTCGGACATTAGTTCTATGGCATCTTGCTCAATTTTTTGGCTTTGCGCTTTTTGTGGCATCATCCATAATGCGCATAACATTATCAGCAGTATCGCCGAATGTTTACAACTATAAGTTCTCATTGTTTTCATTGGTGTCTTTTCGTTTTATAGCAAATGTATAGGAATAGTTGAAATTTACGGTGCAGCGGTTTTTGAGTGTTGCCGCTACCGAGTTGTGTATATATGCCGCAGATAGCGATATATTATGCTTTTCAAAAAATGTATACGCTGCCGAAAACCTCGCATTAACTATATACGACGATATAGTATCGTACATGGTATTTGCCAATGTACCGTCGAGCGAGAGGGTTAGCGGATTTTTAAACCTTTGCGACACGCCCGCGCTCACTGTGGCTATATCCACTTTCTGTGCCGAGGTGTTGGTGCGGTTGAATCCGCCCCTGAGCGACAGTGTGGCTCCTATATTGGTGAGCGACAATGAGTATCCAGCGTTGGTGTTGAGTATTTTGGCTTTGGCGGAGAGTGTGTCGTAGCGTTGCTCTTCGTTGGTGGTCTGATAGGTAAAGTCGGCTGTAATGGATTGCGACACCTGCTCCGAACCTCCAAGCGTGTACGAGAGCGACAGCATCGACGTGCTGCTTAGTTGTGAATAGTTGTTGGTGTCGAGATCTTCAAACTGAGATGTCTGTATCAGTTGCCGGTAGTTGTCGCGGATATTGATATAACTTTGGTCGTTGTTAAACGAAGCTGACATGTTTAGTTTTTGCGTAACATTGCCCGAAACATTAATAGAATACACCATATTTTTGTTGGTGGATAGTTTCTGATGCTTTACATTGTCGCGGCTGAATCCCGCATCGCCTGTCACTGCTATCCTGTCGGCTATCATTGTGCTGAATGTGGCTGTTATCTGCCTGAGGTCTTCGTTGAAATAGTATCCACCGAGAGTTTCGTAGTTGGGCGGCATATATTTGTAAGCCATACCTACCTGACTGTTGCCCAACGTATAATCCAAAGCAAAATTGTAGGCGTGAAACACAGATGTGTAGTTGAGCGACCCCCCTTGTTTTAATGGCTCGGTTTTCAGACTGTCGGTTGAATACTGGCTCTTAATAACGCTGAATGCGTATTCGCCGCGGATATTGAGGTTGGGTATCAATGTGGTGCCGGCTTCTATCGACGAGGCTACGTTTTCTTTGGCAGGGATGTACAATTCTGGATGGCTATCGAACGATACTGTGTTGCTCTTGTCGCCTATGAATATCACATTGCCCGCAAGTGTTACCTTATCAAAGTTGTGCCCTATTTTAAAGCCGCCGCCCATACGTTTGTAGCCTATATCAAACTTGGTGGCAGCCGAATCGGGGGCGCACGCCTTGCGCAAACGTCCATAAAATGCAGAAATATCCCAAACTTCGTTTTGATACGCCGCGCCTATGCCAAGAAAATCGTGCCCCGAGAGGGTGTATTGCGAAAATGTCAGACTGTTGTAGCCAAGATAGAGCGTGTATCCTTTGTATGTGGGACTTAGCGAAAACCTGTTGAATGGCAATGCGGCATTTTTGGTAAATGTGTTGTCGGTGAATGCAAAACTTATCGGCACGCTCACTACGCCATAAACCGTGGTGGTAAGGTTGCCATTGAGGTAGTAATAAAAACTATTGTCGGCGAGGGTAGAATCGGTGATAAGTTCGTGAGTGGTGGAGGCAGAAAGCGAACCCGAGGCTTGTATGGGCTTGGAGTTTTTTATGGTTTCGATGTCTTGGGCGGAGACAGTGAGGGTGGTTGATAATAGGATTATCAAGGGGAATAACCAGTAGGCGGATATATTACGATTCGATATAAATCTATGCATCGTATATGATGTAATTATATAGTGTTCTACATTGTTTCTTGTTTGTAGGTAAGAATTGCTGTATATTTCTGAGCAAATTTTAGAATCTTATATTCGGATTAACTTCCAATTTGTCAATATTTTCTTCCATCCATTTGGCAACTTCTTCGCAAAGTGGAAAAAATGACTCGTCTAATTCTTTATTTATCCATTTTGCAATATCTTCACTCGGAGGATTTATAATATCGTCTATAGTCAGATTTTCCATCTTATATTTTTCTACATAAGGAAGGTTAGTAAGATACTTACCGTCAACCAATATTTGTAAATTTGTTAATTTATATGGCATACCATCTCCTTCTATGGTAACATATTCCCCTTGCTCATTGATAACAGTCCTATAACCATGTACTTTGCCTTCAATCCTCAGACTCTGGATTATTGCTTTCATACTTTTTGGTGTATTGATATAGATAAGTTCTGCAAAAGAGAAAACCTTCTTTTTAAAATTATCTTCAATAATCTCATCCTCGTATTTTTCAACTCCAAGACGGGCTAAATGAACTTTAATACGATGGTTATTATGTGTCTCTAAATATTTCTCAATATATGGTATTGCTTCATAGATATAGAACCAAGCACATAATTCCGAGAGTATTTCTATATTGTATGAAGGTGTTTTTAAACTTTCGGAATATTCTTCCATAGATCTATTGATTAAACTATCTCTTGCATAAGACAAACTCATAATTGTAGTATCTATTCTTCTATGCTTTAATAAATATTTATCTGTATAAACTTGTTTGTAATATTGTTCTTTCTTAGTTGTTAAAACTTTAAGTTCTTTTTCAGAGTAAGGCTTATTGGATATTATATTTAGAATTTTAGTCTTAATTTTATTGTCCACATCATCTGGCTTTATCGGTAAAACACCTGATGAACCCCCACTGAGACGATATGTATCCAAAAAAAGATGCAATGCTTTATGTCTTATTTCTTTATCACTATGCAACATATAAGCCCAAAGTATTTCAGCATAATCAGGAAGATTTTTAAAAATAATAGAGTCGGTGTCGTATTTTGATAAATAGTTAAAACTTCTGCGCAATACTTTGGTATCAAACCCTATCAAAGAATCTCGATTATTTGATTGATAAATCTTTATTTTATGTGTTAAAATATCATCAATAAACGTTCTTAATGCCACATCATCTTGACATAAGGCATGAACAGGTATAATAAATAACAGTATGAATATTAGTTTCCTCATCTTTTATAATTTATTATTTTATATTCGAATTTAATATTAGCCATTGATAATACCAAAAACGTGTCATATTAGTTGCGCCACTATAATCCATAAAATTATTGGTAATAAACTTTTTTCCACCGCTTTTGCTTGGATCAGGTTTATATATATTATATGGTCCATCAAAGATATGGGATAATCCTCCAAATGCATGTCCTAATTCATGAACTCCTATTTGTTCCCCTAAACCGCCACTTGAAAGATAAACATCATGATAAAACGTAGTTGGATTATAAGCATTATCTGTATTACAAAAAGCTGTCATCGTCTTTGTCGGCAACTTAAATTCAAGTATAGGAACCAAAAAGAGATAGTAATCATCACCTGAGTTAGTAGGCGGAATGCTTAATTGATTTAATACTAATGGTGGAAGAGAGAGGACCGAATTAGAATAAGTGCTCATTCTATATAAATAATCATTTGGGAATTTATAGTGATGTACAGTAATATTAAAATGTATAAATACTTGGTTATATGAATTATTATTAATAAACGAAGTATCGAAAAAGTTTTCAGTCTTAAAATGTAATTTAGTATCACTAAGATAATAAATATGCAAGTTTTTCTTTACAGGATTGTTCTTTTGACATATAACACCTAGTTTACCTATTGTATCATTAGCATTATCAATAGCATAGATCCATTCACAATCAGGTAGTGGGTCAGAACTTTCAATCTCCACTTTAAAATCTGATGTTTTGTTTTTTAAATTGGTATGAGTTATAGAATCTATATTATTACTTAAAAACGTTAGTGTTAAAACTGATTTAGACGAAACAAATTTGATTACAGCACTCGAATCATTCATAAACTCGTCTGCAACATTAACTGTCATTTTTAAAGAAACAGGTGTACTTGGCTGTATTGACATAACAGGCGCATCTATTAAAGTATCTATAACTTTGTATCGAAATTTAGCATATACACCTGTAGTATTATAAATATTTCTAATTATGGCTTCTGAGTTAGAACAAGCATTGTCAAACCCAAATTCTCCTTTATAACTTGGTAAAGTATCAAATAAAATCCTCGACTTTTTGTATATATTCAAATCAACACTTGCTATCTCTTTGTTATTTACATTATTAACTGTTATTTTGTTTGATGATTCTTTTGAGAAATCAATTGACACAGTAGAGGTTGGTGTATTAGTATAATCAACACTCCAAATACCTGTTATCAAAGAATCTCCCCTAAACAACTGCAAATCAAGTTTCTTATCTTGTTGCACCACATACATCTCAGTACCTGATTCTGCCTGTATATTTTGTATATTTGTTGTGTCCTTGATTTTGAAGACATACGGCAAGTTCTGTATGTCGATTTTCAACGAACCTAACAACAAGGTATCTTTCCAATAAATTTTAAGTGTATCTTTTACTTCTTTATCTATTGGCAATGAATACGATGACGTGTCTTGTGCGGTAGTGGAGTTGAACTGCCATGTGCATTTTATTGGTTCTTCGCCTCTAAGAAACAAGATATGAACCAACGAATCCGTTTCTGTTGGCAACAACAAACTGTCGTTGCGGCTCAAATATTTATCCAATTCTTCTATTTTGATTTTATAATCATCATATTGATTGATACTTATAAAATATTTTGCAAGTAGGGAATCGTGTTGTAATATATATAAGGTATCCTTTTGTGGTAAGGAAATGTCTAATTTGAAGACATCTGATTTTTCTACAACAGTGTTTCGATATTTCCAATCACAATTATAAACAGAATCTCCTTTAAGTAATTGTATTTCATAATTTTTACCTAAGTAAGACTCTATTTCAATAGATTCATCTGATTTATACTTTGTATTAGTATCAACGATTTTCAAATATAAGACTGTATCTGCCAATATTTCTTCCGCATCCTTCTCCTCAAATCTCCATTTGAATATCCTGTTTGGCGGATTCTGTAATTTGTCCCACTGGAAATGCCAAAGCGATTGTCCCTCGTTGTAGTCCATTAGGTTGTCGGTGTTGCCGCTGACTTGCGATTCGGGGAATGGGTGCTGCAAGGATGCTATTCCGTGAGCCAACTCGTGAGCGATGGTGCGGTGTCCTGCACCGTAATAGATGAAGCCGAAGTTGTAGCCGAGAGGATTGTATCCCGCTACGCCGTTGGTCTCGGCTCCATCGGGGATGAAGAAAAGGTAGTTGATGTCTGGCTGGATGCGAGAGTCGTAGGCTTCGAGCACTTTCTTTTGGTCGTCGTTGTAGCCCGAAAAACGGTTCTTGTCGCCGTGGGTGAAGGGGAAGAGATTTTTTATAGTCAGGGTGTCGGTGGAGATTTCAAAGGAATCTACGGCTTGTCTGAAAATATCGTTGAGTACTTTTTGTAATTGATTGATTTTCGGTAACTTTGCCTCGTTTACGCTAATTAATACCACCTTGTACGTCTTTTTCTGATAGGTATTCAAAAACAACTTTCCTATCTTCTTATCGCCTCGATAAGCATAAATATAGTTCGTATCGGCTTGGCTTACGCCGGTGAAGGTGAGTATGCGGTCTTTTATTGGGTATGTTACTCCGTATTTATCTTTAAATACTACCGAATCTTTTTCACGGTAGGTGTCGAATTCTACAATAACTTTGTCGTTCTTTCCACACTCCACACTTTTATAGCGGAAATCATAACTTCCTACCTGCGGATAATATTCTGATGATGAAAAAATTCCGTGGTCGCCGCTGCCGATGTGGTCGAAGGCGTAGGTTTGGGCGTCGTATTTTGAAAAGTTGATTTGCCATTGGGCGAGGGAGTCGGATTTGCGGTGGTACTCTTTTAATAATACGGAGTTGCCGCCAGTGGCGTTGAACTCGGTTTTGCCCATCACCTGGCCTTTTTTGGTGAGGACGAGTTCTTCACCGTTTTTGCCTTGTATCAGGGTGTTTTCTTTGAGGTTGGTGGCGGAAATCTCGGTGGTTTTCTCTTCGGTTTTGCCGTTGTTGTTTACTGATACTGCCACCACCTTGCCCGATTCGTTGATATAAAGGTAGGTGTAGGGCTTGTCGATTTTTACAGTGTCTTTGATAGAAAAATCTGTTAGCACGGTGGCTGCATCAAAAAATGCTTGCTCTACTTCTTTGCGTATGGTTTCGGGTTTGATATATAGGGTGCTATCCGTCACGCTGTGGAATATGGTTTTCAGCACAATGTTGTCGGTGTTGATTTGAGTTTTTGAAAACTCGCATCGTATTTTCGCTCCGCCCCAGCAGTCCATAATCATAAAGAATTGTCCGCTAAGATAACCATTTTTTTCTTCCGAAAAAATTATTTCGTAGCGTGTGTCGCCGTTTTTTGATTCTACTATCTCGCCAGGGGCAAAGGTGTGTTTTAATTCAAGATTGGTGATTTCGCGGTCGGGGAATACTTTGCCGCACTCATATTCGGGTACGGGGATGGGTTCGAGGTAGGTGTCTAAGTATGGTGTGTAGTCTGAGAGGAGTGTCGGGTCGCCGTAACATTCTGCTTTTACGCGGACTTTGAGGTGGTAGCCTGTTTGAGGCATGTTGCGGACAAACTCGGCGTAGTCGCAGGCTACGGGGTCGATGGTTCTGCCGGTCTGCGGGTCGTAGTACTCAAAGTAGTATTTAGTGTGGGCGGGGTCCATGTCCCATGTCCAAGTGATTTTTAGTCCGCGATTGGAGAATCTAAGTCCTGTTACGGGTTCGGGCTTGCGTTTGTAGGTGAAGGTGAAGATTTCGGACTGTCCTTGGTTGGCGAATTTCTGCTGGTTGTGCGGGTCTTCAACGGTTATGCGCCAGGCGTATTCCATACCGGGTTTCATATTGAGGTTGGCGGTGTGGAGGGTTAGCATCG
>JAGCYI010000023.1 GCA_017960885.1 Bacteroidales bacterium | reverse complement strand
TTTAGATAAGAAAAAAAAGATAGGTTGAAAACGTCAGATTATAATGGAAAATATTAAGTTTTAACCGAAGTTCTTTTTTTTGACAAATAAAATAGCATATATGTAAAATTTTTTATCTTTGCTAAATAAAACATTACACGCTATGATTACCAAACTAAGACTTATAAATTGGAAAAGTTTCAAGGATTCAACGCTTTACATTGACCCGCTGACGGTTTTAATCGGGGTTAATGCGAGTGGCAAATCTAATGTGCTTGATGCGTTCGACTTTGCCAAACAAGTTGTAACATCAAAACAACGGCTTCTTGAAACCATCGAAAACACACGTGGAGGTAAAGATTGGTTGATAAAACGCGGAGAAAATAGTTGCAATTTGGAATTTACCTTTAAAGATAATGACGATGAATGTATATTTGCCGTGCAGATTTACAACCAAGATGGAGCCTTTATTTATGAAGGGCGCACAATTAGTTGCAACGGTATCGAATGTGAAACTCCAAATTTATCAGAGGGAACTAATTGTCAGCGGTTATTTACCGAAACATCTGATGGAATGACGATTGTCGACAAAATGCAACATTTTGATAAAGTAATTAAAGAAGATTTACAAAACCTCTTCGTCTTCAATCCAATCCCCGAAAAGATGCGCGGTTATTCTCCTGTTTCCAGCGAACTAAAACCCGACGGCAGCAATATTGCCGGAGTTATTGCGGCGTTGAATCCCGAGGATAAGGAAAAACTTGAAGCCGAACTTACCAAATACGTTAGCCCTCTACCCGAAAAGGACATCAAAAAAATTCAAGCGGTAACTGTTGGCTTAAACAACAGTGATGCAATGCTTTACTGTTTTGAAGAATGGAATCCCGATAAAGCCATTGATGCTCGCGGCATGAGCGATGGCACACTCCGTTTTGCCGCCATCGTTGTTGCATTGCTCACCGTCAAACCGCACAGCCTATTGGTAATCGAAGAAATCGACAACGGTCTCCATCCTTCTCGTGCAAAAGAATTGGTAAAAGTATTGAAAGAAATCTCCATAAAGCGCAGTGTAGACGTTCTTTGTACTACGCATAATCCTACGTTGATCAACGAGTTAGGCGGCGAAATGATACCATTTATCAATTACGTTAAACGTGATGCAGAAGGCAATAGCGTAATAGAACTTTTGGAAGAGAAAGACAATCTCGCCAAACTGATGGCATCGTCAAGCATCGGCGATTTAATGACGGAGGACAAACTATGAGCAAAAAAGTCTTGATAATAGATACGAGCATTTTATGTGTTTGGCTCAAAGTCCCGGGTATGGAAACCTGCGGAACAAAAGATTCTCCGATAACATTTGAATATGTAAATTCAAAAATCGAAGCCGAGGCAAAGTCGGGAAGAACTACGTTTGTTTTGCCAATTGCCTCAATCATCGAAACAGGAAATCATATTACACATATAAAAAGAGGTGACAAAAAAACGTCTGTCATTGAATTTGCAAATATTCTGACCGATGCCGCAGATGAAAAAAGTCCGTGGGCGGCGTTTTCGGAACAAAGCACACTTTGGAAACCAGAAAAGTTGAAAGAACTCGCACAAAATTGGAGTAAAAACGCTCTTGTCGGGAAAGGTCAGTCAATAGGCGATGCTTCAATCGTCGAAGTCGCAAAATACTATGCGGAAAAAAGATTTGAAGTGGAAATTTTTACCGGCGACTATGGTCTGAAATCATACGAGCCACCGAAGAAATCATTTCCGATTCCGCGTCGTCGGCAATAACAATATAAAAAAGGGACGTACTCTTTGTACATCCCTTTTTTAATCTATCCTTATAATCTATTACTTCCTGATAATCTGTGTTCTGCGGGTGGTAGAATAGTCTACGCTTGCTTTTTTTGAGAGGAACTCGCGCATACAGTCGCAAGATGTTTTGGTGGTTTCTACGCCGCCATATTGTTTCATATCGGTGATAGAAACGGTGTAACTGTTGGCTGCCACGGTGTAAACTTTCTTAGGTTTAATGGGCTTGCCGTTGGGCAAAAGACCTTTTACTTCAAGCACTTTGTTGGGGTCGTCTTTGTCAACGTACATAATGTAACTCATTCCGCTAACGTAAGGTTCAACGCCCTCGTCGCGCTCTTTGCAGAGTTTGATAACGTCGAGAATCTGTTTTCCAGTGAGTTTGAATGTCCAAATAAGGTTGCCAAAGGGGTCGAGCATAAGTGCGTCTTTTACAGTAAAATCGCCTGCGTCGTGATAGTCGAAACGAACGCCGCCGCCATTTTGAATTGCAATTTGACAGTTAGACGAAGCAGCCTGTCCGTCGGTCATCATACAGCCGAAATTGTCGTAGCCTTTAACAGGTTTTTCGAGTGTGGTAACGCGTTTTTCAAGTTCGGGATTTTTGCAGAAATCAGCCACCATCTTTTCGATTTTTTCTGACTTCAACTTAGAATTTTCAATGTCGATTACCTTCGAAGTCTTGCTTACCACCTTGCCATCTTTGAGAGTGAACTGTACCAAGGTGCAGAAACGTACTTTGTTTTTGCTTTGGGTAATTAACACATTGTTTACCAAAGTGTTGCTTTCAACATACGTGTGCGAGTGTCCGCCGAGAATAGCGTCGAACATAGGGAACTTTTGAGCCATCTCCTTATCCTCGTCGAAACCGATGTGCGAAACAAGGATTTCGATGTCGCACTGTTTGCGGAGAGCGTCGGCGTATTTGTCAACTGTTTGAACCACAGGAGTAAATCTGATGCCCTTAGCCTTGTCGGGGTGGCAGTCGGGAATACCTTGCGAATTGATTTGCAAAACGCCCAAAATACCCACCTTAACGCCGTTTACGTCAAAAATCTTGTAGGGGTCGAACTTGTAACCCATAGAATCGGCAGGGAAAACATTGCAGACAATGTGGGGGAAAGTGCTGAGGTTCATCAACTTTTTGAGATTTTGAAAACCTGCGTCAAACTCGTGGTTGCCAAGTGTGGAAACGTTGAAACCGATGGCGTTCATCAACTCTGTCATCGGGCGCGAAGGCTCGGGATACATATCGTTGAAAGGGTTGCCAGTGCGGTTGTCGCCCGAACTAATGATAAACAAGTCGGGATAGATAGCCCTGAGACTGTCGACCACGCCGCCAAACTGAGCAAAACGGTCGAGATATGCGTGCATATCGTTGATTGCGAGAATATTAACGGTTTTGTCCTGAGCCGAAACCGAAAGTGTAAAAATCAGCAAAAATGCTGTGAGGATTGATTTTAAAGATATTTTCTTCATTATAAAAGATAATTTAAAAATGATTAATAGCACAAAAGTAAGGTATTATTTTCAAAAAAGCAAATGGTTAAAGGCTGATTATCAAAAATAAAATAATCTAACTATCTAACAATATGCATATTGGAACAAAAAAAATTTTTTTACCAAAAATATTTTTACCGTATCATAAAAATACCTACTTTTGCAGCGCAATCGGAAAGATGGCAGAGTGGTCGAATGTATCGCACTCGAAATGCGACGTAGGGGTGACTCTACCGGGGGTTCGAATCCCTCTCTTTCCGCTAAACGCCCGAAGTTTT